>JBBJMR010000226.1:0-14571 GCA_037720395.1 Polyangiaceae bacterium | reverse complement strand
ACGCCGCCGACAATCGCTACTTCTCGCGCATGGCGCGCCTGGCCGCGATCGACATCGGGTCCAACGCGATCCGGCTCCGGATCGTGGACGTCGATCCGCCGGCGGTCGGACCCGAGGGGCCGCGCTTCTACGCCTTCCGCGAGGTGTCTGCGGAGCGGGCCAGCGTGCGTCTCGGGCACGACGTCTTCACGCGCGGGGAGCTCGAGCCGGGCGTCATCGCCTCCGCCTGCGAGGCGCTGAAGCGCTTCCGCGTGTCGATGGACGCCGCCAAGGTCGACCGCTACCGCGCCGTGGCCACCAGCGCCGCCCGCGAGGCGCACAACGGCGAGCTGTTCGTGGAGCGCGCCGAACGCGAGGCGGGCGTGCACGTCGAGGTCATCGAGGGCATCGAGGAGGCGCGCCTGGTGCAGGTCGCCGTGACCGAGCGCGTGCGCCTCGCCGGGCGCACTGCGTTGCTGGTCGACATCGGCGGAGGCTCGACCGAGCTGACGCTGCTCGTCGACGGCCGACGCGAGTTCTCGCGGTCGCTGCCCATCGGCACGGTGCGCCTCATCGAGGCCTTCCTCGACGGCAAGGGTCACGTCGACCCATCGCACCGCACCCTCCTCGACGAGTACGTGCACCGCGTCTGCGAGACGAGCATCCGCGACGTGAACGGGCTGACCAAGGGACAGATCGACGTCTGCGTGGGGACCGGCGGCAACATCGAGACCCTGGCCGATCTCTGCCCGCTGCCCGGCGCCTTCCCGGAGGGGCGCGGCATCGAGGTCGCCGCCATGCAGCGCCTCCTGGAGGAGCTCTCGGCCAAGACGGTGGACGAGCGCATCGCCGCCTATGGCCTGCGCCCCGACCGCGCCGACACCATCATCCCCGCGGCCACCGTGCTGGCCCACATCGCCGCCGCCTTCCAGCGCGACGCGATCATCGCCCCGGGCGTCGGCCTCAAGGAGGGCGTGCTGGTCGACCTGGCGATGCAGCACTTCTTCCCGCGCGACTTCGGGGTCGAGGCGGCGGCCATCAGCGACGCCTGCCTGCGCCTCGGCCGGCGGTACCGCTTCGACGAGGCCCACGGCAACGTGGTGGCGCGCTTCGCGGTGCGCCTCTTCGACGACACCGCAGCCCGGCACCGCCTCGGGCCGCGCGATCGCATCCTGCTCCACGCGGCGGCGCTGCTGCACGACATCGGCGACTTCGTCCGCTACGAGGGTCACCACAAGCACAGCTACTACCTCATCGCCCACAGCGACCTCATGGGGATGACGCCCCAGGAGCGGGCCATGGTCGCCAACGTCGCCCGCTATCACCGCAAGAGCCCGCCCAGCGTCGAGCACGACAACTTCCGCGCGCTATCGCGGGAGGAGCGCAGCAAGGTCAAGGCCATGGCGTCCATCCTGCGCATCGCCGACGCGCTCGACCGCGAGCACCGCGGGCGCGTCACCGATGTGGCCGCGCGCATCGAGGGAAACGCGCTGGTGCTCGAGGTCTCCGGCAGCGAGGAGCGCGCCCTCGAGGAGTGGACGGTCGCCGCCAAGAGCGGAATGCTGCGCGATGCCCTCGGCCTCGAGGTGCGCCTGGTCGACGCCGGGCAAGGCGTCCCCACCTCGGCCCCCCGGTCGCCGGAGACGCGCGCCAGCGGGCATCCGCGTGCGTAGCGCAACGAACGCGCCCACATCCCTCCGCCGCGGGCTGGCGTTTTTGGCGCTGCTCTGCGCCGGATGCGGGGCGCAGGCCATCGACGACCCCAAGGACGCGGCGGCGGCGTACGCCGAGGCGGCCTCGCGCGGCGACGCCGATGCGATCTACGAGATGCTCGGCGAGAAGGGGAAGCGGTCGCTGACGCGCGGCGAGGTGCGCGCGCTGGTGGCCGCCGAGCGCGCCGAGCTCGCCGAGCGCGCCGGCGCTCCGCCAGCCCGGCGTCCTGGTCACTGCCCGCGCCACGGTGCGCTTTCCCGACGGGGAGGAGGCCACCCTGGAGCTCGAGAAGGACGGCGTCTTCCGCATCTCCGCCGCCGACGCCCTGCCCACCGGCGCGCGCACGCCGGCGCAGGCCCTGGAGGAGCTGCGCCGGGTGCAGCCCCGCCGCAGCTACGCCGGGCTGATGCGGGTGCTCACCCCGAGCACGCGGGCGGCCATCGAGGCCGACCGCGCTCGCTGGTCGAGGGGCTGGAGCGCCCCGAGGGCCTCGAAGTCGACGTTGCCGGGGACACCGCCACGGTCCAAGTTCCCGGGGGCACGAGGTGAAGCTCCGTCGGGAGGCAGGCGTTTGGCGCGTGGAGGACTTCGATTGAGCGCGGACAGGCTGGCTCGGCGCCAGCTGCTGGCCCGCCGCGCCGCCGCCGGCCTCGGCGCGCTCGGCTCGCCGCGGCCGGCCAGCGCCTTCGGTGAGGAGGGCGCCTTCCACCCGCGCGTGCTGCTCACCGGCAACGCGCGCTGGGAAGGCGTGCGCGCCACCGCACCGGCGCGGTGGGCGTTCGAGCTCGAGCAGCGCACCAGCGCGCCCGTGAAGCGCAACCCGGGGACGGTGCGCGCCGACGAGGGCGCGCTCCTCGCCGAGCCCTTCGCCATCTGGGGCGGCGAGGCGGCGGCGCCTCCGCTCACCCAGCGCGAGATCAGCGGCCTGCGCCGCTTCCTGGCCCTCGGCGGCGTCCTGTTCGTCGACGACTTCGCCCCGGAGGCGAGGCGGCGGCGCCGCTGGCCGCTCGGCGCGCCGCGAGATCGCGCGCGTGCTCCCGGAGGCTCGCCGATCCCCATCGGCACCGAGAACGTCGTCTTCCGCTCGTTCTACCTGCTCAAGCGCGCCGTCGGCCGCATCGACGGGCCGCCCAAGCTCGACGCCATCGTTCGCGCCGGAAACGTGCAGGTCATCTTCTCGGCGCACGACCTGTGCGGCGCGCTGGCCCGCAGCCCGAACGGCATCCAGCCGGTGGCGGTCACGCCCGGCGGCGAGCTGCAGCGCGAGCGCGCCGTCCGCATGGCGGTGAACATCGCCATGTACGTGCTCTGCTCGAACTACAAGGACGACCAGGTGCACGCGCCCTTCCTGATGCGGCGCCGCGCTGCGGACGCGCCGTGACCAGGAGCTGGGCGCTGTCCGGCGACCTCGGGAGGTCGTGGATCCTCGTCGCCTGTGCGCTGGCCGCGCTCGGCCTGGCGCTGCTCGCCGTGGAGCTGTGGCGCGGGCAGAAGCGCGGGCGGGCCGCCCTGTGGGTGGCCCTGAGCGGCGCGCTGGCCACCCTCGGCCTGCTGCTGGCAGTGCTGCGGCCGGTGGCCGTCCTCTCCCGCGGCAGCCTGGTCGGCCCGCGCGTGGTGGTGCTCGTCGACGGCTCGCGCTCCGTCGATCTCCCCGGCCTCGACGGCACCCGTCGCGACAGCGAGAAGCGCGCCCTGGCGGAGCTCGACAAGCGCGCCGGCGAGGTGCGCTCGGCGCGCCTGTGGTTCGGCGAGGGCGCGCCGGTGCCCTTCGCCGGCTCCGGCGGCACCTCGGCGTCGGCAGATGGGCGACGGGAAGGCCAGTCGACGTCCGCCGCCGCACCGCCCGGCGGTCCGCGCCCCCTGTCGCGCTCGGACCTGGGCGCGGCGCTGGAGTGGGTGGCGCGCGCGTCGGATGAACGCCCGTCGGCGCTGGTGGTCCTCTCCGACGGCCGCCTCGATCGTCCCGGCGACACCGGGGTGGCCGAGCAGACGCGCGCCGCCCTGGCCGGTCTGAACGTGCCGGTGCACACCGTCGGCCTGGCATCGGCGGCGCCGCGCGACGCCAGTATCCGCGCCGTGCGCGCGGCGGGCGCGGCCGTCGCCCACCAGCCGCTGTCGCTGCGCATCGAGATCGGCTGCGAGGGCGGGCTGTCCTGCGACGCGCTGCAGGTGGCGGCGCGCGAGCTGCGCGAGGACGGCCCGCCGGTGGCGGTGGCCTCGGGCACCGCCCAGGCCTCGGGCGGCGCGGCCACCGTCGAGCTCTCCATGACCCTCGATCGCGCCGGCACGCGCATCCTGGAGATCGAGATCGACACCCCGAGCGGCGACGAGGTCCCGGACAACAACAAGCGCTACCTGACCATCGACGTGGCGCGCGACCGCGTGCGCCTGCTGCACGTCGCCGGGCGCCCGACCTACGACGTGCGCGCCCTGCGCATGTGGCTCAAGGCCGACGCCTCGGTCGACCTGGTGGCCTTCTTCATCTTGCGCACCCAGGACGACCAGGTGCGCGCCACGCAGTCCGAGCTCAGCCTCATCCCGTTCCCGGTCGACGAGCTGTTCCTCAAGCACCTGCCCAGCTTCGACGCCGTGATCCTCCAGGACTTCGACGCCCGCCCCTACGAGCTGGAGAAGTACCTCGACGAGCTGGCAAGCTACGTCGATCGCGGCGGCGGCCTGATCATGGTCGGTGGCGACGACTCCTTCGGGCGAGGACACTACGCGGGCACCCCGGTGGCCAAGGCGCTGCCGGTGGAGCTCGATCGAGATCCGGCCGCCTCAGGCACCGACCTGGCCGTCTTCACGCCGCGGGTCACCGCTGCCGGCCGCGCGGCGCCGGTGCTCGGGCCGCTGCGTGCGCTGCTCGGCGATCAGCTGCCGGAGATGTCCGGGAGCAACGTGGTCGGCGACGCCCGGCCCGGCAGCACGGTGCTCCTCGAGCACCCGGGCCGCAACGCGCCCTCCGGCGCGCCGATGCCCGTGCTGGCGCTGGGGGAGTACGGCAGCGGTCGCACCATCGCCCTCACCGTGGACGGCTCGCACCGCCTGCTCTTCAGCGCCTTCGCGGCCTCCGCCGCCGGCCGCGCGCACGGCGCCTTCTGGGACGGCCTCCTCGGCTGGCTCATGCGCGACCCGCGCTACGAGCCGGCGGTGGTGGAGGTCATGGGCGGCTGCATCGCCGGCGAGGAGACGACGCTGGCCCTGCACCCGGCGCCGGGCACGGAGGGCGAGGCCAAGGTGAAGGTCACCCGGCTGGGCTCGGCGCAGGTGGTGCGCGAGGTGAAGGCGGCGCTGCGCCCGGGAGATGCCGGCACGCCGGTGCAGATCGGCAAGCTGGAGCCAGGTGGCTACGCGGCCACGGTCGAGATCGGCGACGGAGACAGGAAGGGTCCGACCACGCGCCGCGACTTCGCCTGCGAGCGCGGCGGCGACGAGTGGGCCGACTCGCGCCCCGACGTGGCGCGTCTGGAGGCCATCGCCGCGGCCACCGGCGGCAAGTACGTGGTGGCCGGCGACGCCGGCTCGCTGCCGCTGCCCCCGGCGACACAGGTGGCCGCCGAGCGCCACGTCAGCCCCATCGCGCCGCCGTGGCTGTGGACGCTGGTCGGCGCGGCCTTCCTCGGCGGGCACTGGATCGTCCGTCGCCGCAGCGGCCTCGACTGAGCTCGCGCCCGGAGCGGCCCCGCGCGGCTGCCCGGAGGGTCGTGGCCGAAGGCGCATCGTCCGGGTCCGCGCGCGGTGCGTAGCGCACGGCTCGTCCGGACGCGGCCCGCGCTACGCGTCGCGGCGTCGAGTGTTCGACGGTTGCCTGGCGCCGCCGGCCGCGGGGAGCTGCTACTCGCGGCGCGCCGCTTGCGACGCAAGAGAGGCATGCGAACCACCACCGCCGCGAGCGCCGCAGTCCTGGTGCTGGCCCTGCACGTCGCCGGCTGCGGGGGCGGGAGCTTCAGGGTCGTGCCCCTGGACATCCCCCGGACCTCCGCCGGCAACCTGGTGGCCACCACCGACGGCGAGCCGCACGTCGTGCCCGAGCACTTCCGCGCCAAGCTCGACCTGCACGACGAGGCCGGGCGCCTCATGGCGCGCGACGACGACGACAAGAACGTGGTCTGGGTGGCGGAGCCGTTCGTGGAGCAAGCGGAGCGCGACGGCTGGTCGGACACGCGCTTCGTGTCCGAGGACGTGCTCGAGGCGGACTTCGGCCGGCGGGAGGCGCGCCTCGCGGGCCAGGGCGCGCGTGCTGGAGCGCCGACGGCGATCGGGCCCCACACCACGCTCTGGCTGCGCAATCACGACGGCCGCGAGGTCGAGGTGCCGCTCGGCGCCGTGGAATCGCTCGACGTCGACGGCAAGGCGAGCCCGGGGTCCAAGGCCTACTGGATCGTGCCCGTGGCCATCGGTGGGGCGGCCGTGCTGGGTGTGGCCATCGCCGCCGTGGCGGCCTACGTCGACGGCATGAGCAACCTGCGCTAGCTGCCCTGGCCGGTCTCCCCGGTGTGCTGGTCACCACCGCCTCGAGGGGCTAGAACCCGCGGGTGAGCGAGGAACGTCCCAGCAAGCTGCGCGTCGTCAGCTACGTCCTCAGCGGCGTCGGCGTGGTCACCTGGATCGTCTACCTCGTCCTCCGCTACGGCCAGCAACGCGACGTGCCTCCGCTGCTCTGGTCCGCGCTGCTCCTGGTGATCGTCGGCTTCGCCATCCGTCGCTCGCAGCAGTCGACCTGAGCGCCCTGCGCGTTCAGGCCAGGCCGAGCGGACCGTTCGACAGCTCGGGGTCACCGAACTCCTCGATGTCCACGCCCATGGCGTTGGCCAGGGTAATGAGCAGGCCGCTGTGGGCCGGGCCGTCGCCGTCGCCGTTGCGGAAGTCCTTGCGGTGCCCGGTGGGAATGGCGCCGCCGCAGCTGCCGGCGACGACGTACACGTGGTCCTTGCGCGAGTGGCTCTTGCCGTCGGCCTGCTCGTGCGCCCACACGACGACGGTGTTGTCGAGCAACGACTTGCCGTCGACGTCCGGGATGCCGTCCAGCTTGCGGACCAGGTAGTAGAACTGCTGCGCGTACCAGTGCTCGATGTCGGCCTGCATCTGGCGCTGTTGCGCCGTCGACTTGCCGGCGGCGTTGTAGTGGGCGAGCACGTGGTGCTCGACACCGATGCCCAGGAACGGGTGCGGCATGAGGCGGCGGCCGAGCTGCAGGGTGAGCACCCGGGTGCGACCGCAGGCCAGCGCGGCCACCGCCAGGTCCATGTGCGCCTTCACCGCTGCCGGATACTTGGTGCCGTCCTCGTAGCTCGCCTTGTCGGGCTGCTCCGGTGCCTCGCAGGCCCCGCCGCCGAGCTCCAGCTGCTTCTCCAGCTCCTCCACGGCCGCGACGTGCGTGCCGAGCCGGCTCTTGTCGTCGCAGCCGAGGCGCTTCTCCAGCGCGCCGAGCTCACCGCTCACCGCCGCCAGGACGCGGAGCCGCTCCGCCTTGCGCTGCTCCGCCTCCTCCGGCGGCCCGACGTCGCCCGAGAAGAGCAGCTCGAACGCCTCGCGCGGGTCCTGCAGCGGCGCCACCGGCTGGTTCGCGCCCGTGGCCACCGGCGAGTTCCAGGTGTTGTAACTGGTCGAGGTCCCCAGGGCGATGCTGGCGAACGGCGTGTCCTGCCCGACGGCCGCGGCGATCACCTGATCCATGGAGATGCCGGCTGGCTTGGCGGAGCTCGGGTCGCTCGGCTGGCGGCCGATGAGCATGTTCAGGTAGTCGGGCTGGTGGTCCTTGGGCACGTCCGGCTTGAGCGCCGACCGGACGTCGATGCCGCGCAGCACCAGGAGCTTCTCCTTGAGGGCCGCGAAGCCGGCGCCCTCGTCGGGGGCCAGGATGAGCCCGGGGTCGAAGAGGTCGTCGAAGCTCTGCGACGACTCGGGCCAGAAGCTCTCCTTGATGGTCCCCATCGGCGTGCTGAGCCAGAGGAACCGCTTCGGCGCCGCACCCTCGGCGTGCCCGCTGCGCGCGCGCAGGAAGGGGAGGCAGAGCGCACCGAGCGCCGCGGTGTGCAGGAGAGCGCGACGAGACAGGGGCTTGGGCATGGTGTTCTCCGTCTCCAGTTTCAGTCGCAGGCGCTCGCGTCCTCGACGCGCACGGACCGGAACGCGTCGCTGAGGGCGATGGCACGAACGAGCGCCAGCAGGTCGAGCTGGCGAGGCGTGCTCTCCACCAGCGTGCTGCCGAGGGTGCACACCTCGTCGCTGGCCACGGCCCGTCCGAGGGCGAAGGTCATCGCTTGCTTCTCGGCGCAGCGCGACAGCTCGCTGCTCGCCGACAGACGCTCCACCAGCTCGGCGAGGCCGTCGAACCGACCATCGACGTCGGTGCCGGCCAGCGTGCCGGAGTCGTCGATGGGCTTGCCGTTCTCCTCCGTTCGCCAGCGGCCGATGGCGTCGTACTTCTCCATGCCGAACCCGATGGGGTCCATGAGCGCGTGACAGCCCACGCAGTCGGGGTTGACGTGGGCCAGCTCCAGGCGCTCCCGGGTGGTGAGCTCCGGGTCGAGCGGCAGCGGCTCGATGACCAGCTCCGGCGGGGGCGGCGGCGGCTCGTCGCACAGGAGCCGCGAGCGCACGAAGAGGCCGCGGTGCACGGGCGACGTCTGGTCGGGGTGCGCGGTGAAGGACAGGATGCTGGGGTGCGAGAGCAGGCCCGGCCGGCGCCCATCCTCGATCTCCACCGCCTGCAGGGTCTCGTCGAAGTCGCCGGGCACGCCGAGGAGCCCGGCCAGGCGGGCGTCGACGAACTGGGTGCGCGAGTCGAGCAAGGTGCCGAGCCGCGCGTCGCCGTCCCAGAGCACGGAGTCGATCAGCGCCTCGGTCGACGCGCGCATGGTCGCCGCCAGGTCGGCGTCGAACTCCGGGAACTGCTGCGCGTCCTTGGTGAGATCGGGCAGGTTCTCGAGCCCGAGCCACTGCGAGAAGAACGTCCGCAGATGGCTGTGCCCACGCTCGTCGTCGAGCAGGCGATCCACCTGCGCCTCGAGCTCGGCACCCTCGAGCAGCGCGCCCGAGGCCGCCGCAGCGAGCAGCGCTGGGTCGGGCATGGTGCCCCAGAGGAAGTACGACAGGCGCGAGGCCAGCTCCCAGGGCGTGAGTGGTGCGCGGCCGTCGGCGGCAGCCGCGGCGTCGCCGACCTCGAGGTGGTAGACGAATCCGGGCGCTTGCAGCAGCGCCTCCACCAGCAGGCGAAGGGCGCCGTCGAAGCTCGCCTCCAGGTCCTCGCGCACGCTGCCGAAGAACGCCTGGAAGCGCTGGCGCTCGTCGTCGCGGAGCGTGGCAGGCGGAAGGCGCGGGCGCCGAAGTCGTCGAGGAACACGTCCAGGCACGCCGCCTCGTCGCCCGGCGCCTCCGGATCGCAGGCCACGAAGTCCTGCGCGTGGGCGGCGACGTGCGCGGCCGTGGCCTCGGCCACCGAGCGGAAGTCGGCGGCGTTCGGCCATTGCGTGGGCGCATCGGCGTTGCTGCGGAACTCGCCGACGCGCGAGTCGGGCTGGAGCTGGAAGTCGACGAGATCGGCGCCGACCAGGTCGGCGACCGTCGCGCGCAGCTCGGCGGCGGTCAGCCGCCGCAGCGGCCCGGGGCCGACGGACGCTTCCAGGCAGGCCTGCGTGCCCGCCTCCGGCAGCCCGCCGACACCGCCGTCGGCGTCCGTCGCTCCGGGGCTGCCGTCGCCGATGTTGCCGATGCACCCGGCGACGGCAGAGACGCCGAGGAGGATCCAGGGCCACGTCGTCCCGCGCTGCGCGTCTCGGTCCGGCATGCCAGCGCGTGTCGCAAGCGACGTGCCGGCGCCATCGCGCCCGTTCGCGGCCAGCGCCGAGCCGACGCCGGCGAGGTGACAACCGCGCGATGACAGTTCCCGCGCCGGGCGCCTCGAGATGTCACCGCGCCGTGGACACCGCCGGCCGCGCGCCCCCGGCGCCCCACGAAAACCGGCCGTTTCGCGGGCGGCGACTGTCCACCAGTCAGGGAGACCAGCGCGCGAGGAAGAAGTCCCAGTCGCCGGCGCCGCCGGTGGCCTCGGGCACTGCACCGCCGGCGGGGAAGCTCGCGAGCTCGGTCGCGAACGAGCCCACGACCCAGGCGTCGCCGTCGCCGGTCGGCGCCACGCCGGAGACGATGGATCCCGGTCCCGGCAGCTCGAGCCGCCCGACGACCTGCAGGCTGGCGTCGAGGTGAACCAGCACGCCGCGCGGCGGCGCCGCGCCCTCGCTGGCGCCCACCCCGCCGAGCCACACGCTGCCGTCGCCGCTCTCCGCGATGCGCGTGCAGACGCCCGGCTGGTCGATCCCGAGCGGCACGCACTCGGCGGCACCGTCGCCCGCGGCCGTGTGGCGCAGCACCAGCCAGCCGCCGTCGTCTCCTCCGCAGCCGGGAGCCGGCGCTGGCCCGCGGTAGCTGCCGCACGCGAGCACGCTGCCGTCGTCGAGGATGCGCACCGCGCCCAGCTCGCCGCGCATCAGGCGCGCGCCACCGGCGGTGATCGGGTGATGCCACACATGGGAGAAGTCCGGCGCCTTGTCGTGATCCTCGTCGGGCACGCGCTGCAGCTCGAGGAAGACCGGCATGAAGGAGTCCGCCTCCAGCGACGTGAGAGGCTGCTCGACATCGCTCACCCGCACCTCGCCGACGGCGTCGTGCAGCTCCAGCCATCCGCCCGTCCTGCCGGCGACCACCACGCGTGCGCCGGTCGCGTCCACGGCACGCAGCTCGGTCGTGGCCGCGTTGTGCGAGGGATCGTTGACCACCGCCAAGCCGAGCGCCCGAGTGGGCGTCTGCCGCGAGAACGCCAGCAGCAGCGGATAGCTCTTGTTGTCCACGCCGTCGTCGGGGATGAACACCGGGTCGTCGACGGTCTCGCCGTCGACGCGGATCTCCCCAACGAGTCGTTGTACGCCGCGCCGACGACGTACACCCAGTCGTCGCGGTGCGCCGTGCCCAGCGCCAGCACATCCTGCGTGTCGCTGCTGACCAGCTCGTAGACGTGCTCGGCGTCGCCCGAGCCACCGACGAGCACGAACGCCGACGACGGTGCGGCCGAAAGGCGTCCACGCCGCCGCGCTGCCGCCCGCAGACGCTGTAGCCAGCGAGGCCGGCCGAGAGCCCGACGTAGGCCGGGCCGATGTCCTGGCCCGAGAGCTGCGGCGCCCGCGCCGTCATCGCCCCCGGCGCGCCGTCGAGGAGCGTGGCCAGCGGCACGCCGCTCTCGCCGAACGTCGGCGCCACGTCGTTGGCCCCATCGATGGAGAGGCCGATGACCGGCTGACCTTCGGCGTCGTCGAGGACGATGGTCCCGCTCGGGTCGAAGAGCTGGCCCGAGAGGATGGGCGGCCGCCCCCACTTCGTGGTCCAGGGCTCCTGCGGCGCGTCGTTGCCCCAGGTCTGGAGCACGGTCAGCTCGCCCGGGTCCGGCGGCGGCGGCCCGTCCGGCGCGATCAGGAGATCGATGCTGCACCCGTGCGCCAGCAGCGCCAGCGCAGCGCAGCGCACGGAGACGAACCTGGCCCGCGTGCCCACCTGCTCACCGATACCAGCAAGACGCGTTCCTGCGCCCATTGCCGGCGTGCCGCCGACCCGGGGAGGGTCAGAACGACAGCCGCGCCGAGATGCCGGGGTGGCCCGCGACGCTGGGCTGCCAACTCCAACCGGCGGGCAGAGGGCGCGGTGCGCGCAGCGCCAGGCCGAGCAGCGCGGCGGCGGCCAGCGCTCCGCCCGCGCCGGCGGTGATCCCACCCGCGATCCAGAGCCGCTCGGTGTCGTGCGCGCGCTGCTCGGCGTCCGCGCGCGCGCAGCCACGCGTCCGCCGGGCATCTGCACCTCGGACGCGCACGCCTCCTCGTCGGCGCCGTTCTTCACGTGCCCGGCGATGATCAGGCCGGTGCCGGCCAGCCCGGCGGCCAGACCGATCGCACCGATGGCCCACAGCTCGGCGGGCCCGCCGCCCTCGTGGGCGGGCCGCGGGGTCGCCGGCGGCGGGCGCGGCGCCACCAGCAGGCGCAGCTGCTGCACGGCGCCGCGGGCCATCTCCACCCGCGCGCTGGCGGCGGCGTCACCGGCGCGCGCCTCGACGCGGTGCGCGCCAGGCTCCAGCTCGATGGCGCCGTGGGCCGCGGGCTCCGGCCACCGTCGTCCATCGATGGCGATGGCGGCGTCCTGTAACAGCCTGCCCTCGCCGTCGACGACGAGCACCAGCAGGCGCGGGATCTCGCCGGCGACCTCGGACCGCCAGCGCGCGCAGTCCTCGCGCGGCGCCGCCGAGCAGCTGTCGACGCAGCGCTCCAGCTCGCCGCGGGCCGCCAGCGGTCGCTCGGCCACACGCAGCTCCTGAGCGCGCTCGTAGTGCTGGCGGCACGTCTCCTCGTCGGTGCTCTGCGCGCCGGCCAGCGCCGCGCCGAGCAGCGCCGCCAGCAGCGCCGCCGCCGAGAGCGCGGCGCCGCGGCTCACCGCTCCGCCCCGCCGTCGTCGCCGCCGCCGCGAAGCCCGTACCGATCGATGAGACGGTGCAGGAACTGCCGCGACACGCCCATGGCCGTGGCGGCGCGCGAGACGTTGCCCGAGGTCTCGGCCAGCTTGATGGCGATGTACGCGCGCTCGAAGTGCTCGAGCACCGCCTCACGCGCCTCGCGCAGCCCCAGCGCGGCGATGGCCGCCAGCGGGGGGCTGGTGCTGCCGGTGGGCGATGGCTGGAACGACGCCAGGCTGCCCGGG
This sequence comes from Polyangiaceae bacterium, assembly GCA_037720395.1. Classification (GTDB taxonomy): domain Bacteria; phylum Myxococcota_A; class Polyangia; order Polyangiales; family Polyangiaceae; genus JBBJMR01. The sequence goes on along the minus strand of JBBJMR010000226.1, from coordinate 2,142 downwards.
AAGAGCAGCAGGCGCGTGACCACGTTGCGCAGCTCGCGCACGTTGCCCGGCCAGCCGTGCGCGGTGAGCAGCTCCAGGGCGTTGCCGGGGAGGTCGGCCCAGGCGCGCGGCGGCGACTGCGCGGCCAGGAAGCGCTCCACCAGGAGCGGGATGTCCTCGCGGCGGTCGCGCAGGGCAGGGACCAGCGCCTCGACCACCGCCAGGCGATAGTAGAGGTCCTGGCGGAACTCGCCTGCTTGCAGGCGCGCGCGCAGGTCGCGGTGGGTGGCGGCCACCACGCGGGCGTCGAAGGGCCGGTAGTCGTTGGCGCCCACCCGCCGCACCGTCCGCGACTCGAGGGCGCGCAGCAGCTTGGGCTGCAGCTCCAGCGGCAGCTCGCCGATCTCGTCGATCATCAGCGTGCCGCCGTGCGCTTGCTCGAGCAGCCCCAGCCGGCCCGCTCCGGCGTCGGTGAAGGCGCCCTTGACGTAGCCGAACAGCTCCGACTCCACCACGCCGGGCGAGATGGCGCTGCAGTCGAGGACCACGAAGGGCCCACCGCGCCGGTTGCTGCGCTCGTGGATGGCGCGCGCCAGCAGCTCCTTGCCGGTGCCGCTCTCGCCGAGCAGCAGGATGGTCTCCTCGGTCTGCGCGGCGCGCTCCAGCCGCGCGAAGAGGGCGCGCATCACCACGCTGCCGCCGAGCGCCTCGCCGAAGGCGTTGCCCGGGGAGAGCGAGACCGAGCGGAGCGCGGTGCCGGCGTGCACGGCGAGGGTGCTGTTGCCGATCCGCAGCTCCACGCCGGGCGGCACCACCCCCTCGAGCATCGCCACGCCTCCGATCTGCACGCCGTTCTTGCTGCCCAGGTCGCGCACCACGATGCCGCGTTCTCCGAGGCGCAGCTCGCAGTGGCGGCGGCTGACGCGCGCGTCGGCGACCACCAGGTCGCAACCGGCGTCGCTGCCCACGACCAGCGGCTCCACCCCGAGCTCGGCCTCCAGCGCGGCGCCCTGGCGCGGCGTGACCACCACGCGCAGCGCCGGCAGCTCGACGTGATCGGCGCGGACGGTGGTCAGGGTCCCAGCCGCACCGCGCGACGGCGGGGGTGCGTTCGCATCTCGCGACATCGGGGTGGCGACGATAGCGCACGGCCATGGGTCGGCCAACGCGCCGTGCTAACCTCGGCAGGCCGTGGCGCCGCCGCAGAGCCCGCACCCGGTCGGCGTGCCCCAGGACGCTCCCGGAGACTCCTCGCTCGGTGCGCCGGTGGAGCTCGACGCCGGTGGGATGGCGCGCGTCTCCCTGGCCCGCCGGCGCAGCCCCTCCGGCGCGCTGGAGGTGGTGGCCATCAAGGAGATGCACGCCCACCTGGCGCGCGAGCGCGACGCGCGCGCCCGCTTCCGCGACGAGGCGCGCATCACGCGGCGCATCCATCACCGCAACGTGGTGCGTGTGCTGGACGTCCTCGAGGAGCGCGCGCGCCTGCGCATCGTGATGGAGTACGTGCATGGCGTGTCGCTGTCGCAGCTGGCCAGGCGCCTCGCGGCGCGCGGCGAGCGCATGCCGCGGCGCCACGTGACGGCCATCCTTTGCGGGGTGCTCGACGGCCTGCACGCGGCACACGAGGCGCGCGGCGAGCGCGGCGAGGAGCTCGGCGTCGTGCATCGCGACGTCACCCCGCGCAACGTGCTGGTGGGCACGGACGGCGTGCCGCGCCTCATCGACTTCGGCATCGCGCGCGCCGCCATGCGCGACGCGCCGGCCACGCGCACCGGCGCCCTGCGCGGCACGCCGTACTACGTCTCGCCGGAGCAGCTCGTGGGCGGCCCCATCCGTCGCCAGACCGACCTCTACCTCGCCGGTCTGCTGCTCTGGGAGATGCTCAGCGGGCGCAAGCTGTCCCGGGAGGTGCACAACGAGGCCCAGTTCATGGTGCTGGTGTCGAGCGGTCGCCTGCCGCCAGTGCGCACCTACGTGCGCGACCTGGAGGAGGCGCTGGAGAAGGTCCTCTGGCGCGCCATGGAGACGCGCGGCGAGGATCGCTTCGCCACCGCTGCCGAGATGTCGGCCGCGCTCGCCGCCGCCCTGCCACCCTCGACGCCTGCCGAGCTCGGGGCCTGGGTCGAGGCGCTGGCCGCGCCCGACCTGGCGCGTCGGGCGGCC
>JBBJMR010000225.1:0-14575 GCA_037720395.1 Polyangiaceae bacterium | reverse complement strand
GCGATACGTCGCGCGCGGCACGTGGCCCTCATCGTCCAGAAGTTCGGCGGCACCTCGGTCGGAACCGTCGACCGCATCAAGAACGCGGCGGCGCGCGCGCTGGCCACGCACGCCGAGGGCAACGACGTGGTGGTCATCGTCAGCGCCATGGCCGGCGAGACGAACCGCCTCCTCAAGCTCGCCGCGGACGTGGCCCCGGTGCCGGACTCGCGCGAGATGGACGCGCTGGCGGCGACCGGCGAGCAGGTCTCCGCGGCGCTGACGGCGATGGCCATCCAGGCCCAGGGTGGCAAGGCCAAGAGCTTCCTCGGCCACCAGCTCAAGATCCTCACCGACAGCGCCTTCACCAAGGCGCGCATCAAGGCCATCGAGGCCAGCCGCATCACCAAGGCGCTCGAAGGCGGCACCATCGCCGTGGTCGCCGGCTTCCAGGGCGTCGACGAGGCCGGCAACATCACCACCCTGGGCCGCGGCGGCAGCGACACCAGCGCGGTGGCGGTGGCCGCGGCCATCAACGCCAGCGCCTGCGAGATCTACACCGACGTCGATGGCGTCTACACGACTGATCCGAACATCTGCAAATCGGCGCGCAAGATCGAGCGCATCAGCTACGAAGAAATGCTCGAGCTGGCCTCGCTCGGTGCCAAGGTGCTCCAGATAAGGAGCGTGGAGGTGGCCATGAAGTACGGCGTTCCCGTGCACGTGCGCTCTTCGTTCTCCGATGCCCAGGGGACGTGGGTGGTCGGCGAGGAGAAGTCGCTGGAGAGCATCGTGGTCACCGGCGTGGCCTACGACAAGGGCGAGGCGCGGGTGATGCTCGTCGGCGTCGACGACAAGCCCGGCGTGGTGGCGCACGTCTTCGGCGTCCTCGCCGAGGACAACATCTCCGTGGACATGATCATCCAGAACGCGCCCAGCGACGCCCCCGCGTCGCGCACGTCGGCGCACGGCCCCGAGGGCAAGACGGACGTCACCTTCACCGTGGCCAAGACCGACCTGGCGCGCACCAAGACCAAGATGGAGGCGCTGGCCGCCCGGGTCGGCGCGCTCGGCGTGCGCTACGACGAGGACATCGTGAAGGTGTCCATCGTCGGCCTCGGCATGCGCTCGCACGCCGGCGTGGCGGCGCGCATGTTCGGGATCCTCGCCGACGAGGGGATCAACATCCAGGCCATCTCCACCAGCGAGATCAAGGTCAGCTGCCTGATGGCCACCAAGTACACCGAGCTCGCGGTGCGGGCGCTGCACGACGGGTTCGGGTTGGGCGGCGGCTGACTCTCCGGTTGGCGAGCGCCACGAACCTGGCTATCATGGCCATGTGCCGAGCCGCGCGGTCAGTATCGCCGACCTGAAGGACAACTTGAGCAGATACCTGCTGCGAGTCCGAGCAGGCGAGCAGATCACCATTCGTGATCGGAATGTGCCCATCGCGAAGATCGTTCCCCTGGTGGAGATGAGCTCGGAGCGCGCAAGCCTGGTCGCGGAAGGGCAGCTGCGAGCCGGTGCCGGTTCGCTTCCTCGAGACTTCTGGCGGCTCCCCGCGCCGCGTATCGCGGCCGCGGCCGTCCTCGCAGCCCTCGATGCCGAGCGCGAAGATTGACGCTGCTTTCTGGGACACGAGCGCCGTCGCGCTCCTCTGCGTCCATCAGGCGCCCAGCGGACGCGCGCGGCGTCTGGCGTCCCAGGCGCGCCGAATGGTGCTCTGGTGGTCCACGACCGTCGAGGCGCGCAGCTCGTTTCGCAGGCTGCTGCGCGAAGGGGCTCTCACGCAGGACGAGCTCGTCGCTGCGCTGCACCGTCTCTCCGTGATCCATCAGCAGGCCGACGAGGTGCTGCCCACCGCGCGGGTGCGCAATCTCGCCGAGGACGTCCTCGATCGGACGCCGCTGCGGTCGGCAGATGCCCTGCAGCTCGGCGCTGCACTGGCCGCGTGCAAGGAGCGGCCCCGCGGCCGCTGGTTCGTGTGCTTCGACGTGCGGCTCGCCCGGGCCGCGGAAACGGTTGGTTTCACGGTGCTGCCGTCCCCTGGCTGAAGCGCGGGGAAGCGAGTCCGCCAGCGCTGTTTCCGCCGCGCGAGCCTGGAGACGCCGCCATGGAGCACGCCCGTCACCCCACCGGTACCGAAGGTGTGCTATGTGCGGGCGGGTGTGACGCTGGTCTGTCCCGTGGTCTCGGCCGGGGCGGCAGTCGATGGCGTCTTTGCTCGCTCGCATTCCTTGGACATCGATTCGCAGTTCGGAGGTCACATGCAGGTCAAGAAGCGCTGGGGCGTTGTCGGTCTTTCTCTTGCGGCGGGTGCCTTCGGCGCGCTCGGCGCGCTCGGCGGATGCCAGAGCGACGCGGACGACGGCAGCGGCACGGCCGGCTCGGGCAACGCCACCAGCGGCAACCCCGGCAGCGGCGGAACCGGCGCGACCGGCGGCAGCGGCAGCTCGACCTCGAACGGCGGCGCCGGCGGCAGCACCTCGACCGGCGCGCAGAGCGGCGGCGCGGGCGGCGGGCCGCAGACGTGCAACTCGGCCCCGGAGCACACCATCCAGGAGATCACCGACGGCACCCTCGGTCCGGACATCAAGGTCACGGTCAAGGGTGTCGTGGCGATGAGCCACAAGTGGCTCGTCTCCGGCCCGGGCAACGCCGGCAGCTGCCTCTACGGGCTCTACGTGTCCGCGCCAGGCCTCACCACCACGGCGCCGAACACCGGCGTCCTCGTGGTGGCGTATGGAAACGAGCCGGTGACGAACGGCGACGGCGACACCTTCTGCGCCAAGGTCGACGGCACCGAGGCGAGTGGCGGCAACATCCCCGACGACGTGAAGCCGGGCGATGTGCTGGACATCCCGAACGCGGAGACCACGGCGTTCGCGCCGGATTGCAGCAAGACGCCGAACGGCACGACCGTCGAGCAGATCCAGCTGCAGACCCACTTCAGCGCCTGCAAGATGATCAAGAACGGCACGGCGCCCATCCCCGAGCCGGCCGTCCTCACCGAGGCGGACATCGCCAAGGTCGGCGCGCCCTCCGACAAGCCCTTCCACGATCAGTGGGGCGGCGTGTTCGTGCGTGTCCCCAACCTGACGCCCGTCGTGGTCACGGAGGCCTATGTGTCGATGTGCGACTCGTGTTGCGCCTCGACGGCCGTCCCGCCGGACGAGTGCATTGTCGACTCTCGCGGCAAGGTGCTCGTCGACGAGGGTTTCGGCGTCGCGGACAAGATCTTTTACCGGGGCTACGACAAGACCAACAAGTGCCACGCCGGTCCGCTCTTCGCCGTCGGTGACGGGCAGGTCACGGAGTTCGACTACATCCAGGGCTTCCACGCGCTGGACTTCTGCAACTGGGGGATCTTCACCCAGGACAAGTGCGCGGACTACTCGCCCGCGAGCGAGGACTGCGGGGCGGACACGACCTGCCCGTACACGGGCGGCTGATTTCGCGCCGGTAGCCCGGCACCTTTCCCGCCGTCGACCCGCGGCGGGGCCTGGAGCCCCGGCTCCGTGCACGGGGGGCGGGTCGACCGATTTCGGGGGTGCGCTGGGGCGACAAGCCACGGCCGGCAACCGTCCCAGGCGCTACCTGAACGTCCCCAAGTCGTGTAACACGTTGATTCCATGCCCGCTGGCCCCCTCGCGGCGCTCCTCGCCCTGTCTCGCCATCTGGCGACCAGCCGACAGGGTGGGGTCCTCACCGACGCGGTCGACCTCCTCCGCCCGGCCATCCCCGGCGGCCGCCTGGCCATCTGGCAGGTCGTCACCGATCGCCTCACCCTGCTCGCCGAGCACGGCATCCCGCCCGACCTCCGCGGCGACCTCGCCTTCCTGGCCATGGCCGAGCCGCACTGGTTCGGCGTCCAGCGCGCCGCGCGCAAGCGGCGCGTGGTCACGGACGCCGACGTCGCGGCCAGCTCTGCCGGACGGTTGACCAGCGACGAGCTGACCCAGGGCGGATGGAGCGCGCTGGTCGCCGTGCCCATCGTCATCGGTCGCGACGTCTACGGCGTGCTCGCCGCCGGACACACCGACGCGCGCCGCCTGGGTGGAGAGACCACCGAGTTCCTGGAGGCGGCCGCCAACCTGCTCGCGCTCGGCATGCTCGGCGCGGCCAGCACCGAGGATCGCCGCGACGCCGGCCGCGTCGTCAAGACCGCGGAGATGGCGGCGCTGGGCATGCTGGCCGCCGGCGTGGCCGACGAGCTGCGCGGCCCGCTCGGCGCGCTGGCCATGCTCCTCGAGTCGCAGCAGCGCGTGGTGGTCGACCTCGGCCGCCGCGGCGAGGCGCCCGCCGAGGCCGCCGAGCTCACCGAGCTCACCGACGAGGCCATCGCTGCCGTGGCGCGCGCGCGCGGAATCACCAGCCGGCTCCTGTCGGCGGTGCACGAGGCCACCCCGGAGCGGCTCGAGGTCGGCACCCTGGTGCGTGGCGTCCTCGAGCGCCTGGGCAGCTACCTGACCGCGCGATCGGTGAGCCTCGAGGTGCGCATCGGCGAGGACTGCTGCGTCTCCGGCCGCCGCGAGGCGCTGTCGCAGATGCTCTCCAACCTGGTGATGAACGCCGCCGATGCCTGCGAGGAGCAAGACCGCGCGCGGGGCGGCGTCGGACACGCCGCCGGGCGGCGCGTGCGCGTCATCGTCAGCCACGATGCCGCGCGCGTGGTCGTCGCCGTCGAGGACTCGGGGCCGGGCGTGGCCGCCAACCTGCGTGCGCGCATCTTCGATCCGTTCTTTACCACCAAGCCCGACGCCATCGGCATCGGCCTGACGCTGGCGCGCCAGGCGGTGGTGGCGCACGCCGGGCACATCGAGCTCACCGGCTCGTCCTTCGGCGGCACGCTGTTCCGCGTCGTCCTGCCCGCCGCCCAGGCGACCCCGCGCGAGGCCAGCACCCACCCGCCGCGAATGCCGCTGGCGGTGGCCGTGGCCCAGGCGGCCGGGCCGTCCACCGCCGCGCCGGCGGCGCGGGCGCGCATCCTGTGGATCGACGACGACGAGGTCTTTCTCCGCGGCGTGAAGCGCATGCTCGGGGACTGGGACATCCACACCGCCTTCACCGCCAAGGAGGCGGAGCGGCTGCTGGCGCGCGAGAGCGGCGCGGCGCTGGTGTTTTGCGACGTCGGCTTGCCCGATGGCTCGGGGCACCTCGTCCACGCCAAGGTGCGCGAGACGGACGAAGGGCTGGCCAGTCGCTTCGTGTTCGTCACCGGCGGCGTGATCACGCCCGAGGTCGCCGACTACCTCATCGCCTCCGCCTGCCCGACCCTGCTCAAGCCGGTGCGCGCCGAGGAGATCCGCGCGCTGCTCGAGGGCAGCGAGGACGACGACGCCCCGACGTCGGCGCGCACGCTGCGCGACGCCGGCAGCGCGCCCCCGCCCGGTCCCCCCCCGAAGGCGCCGGCGGTGCAGCCCCGTCCCGACGCGCCAACCGTGCAGCCCCGCCCGGACGCGCCCACGGTGCGCGGTGCAGGAGCGGCACGCGACGCGGACGCGGCCGCGCGGCAGCGCAGCGCGGTGACCGTCCCCGAGCGCGATGTCGGCCGCCCGCGGGAGCAGGCCGCCGACGCCGCCACGCGGCACGAGCGCGACATCACCGATGCCCGCGCCGAGGCGGAGCAGACGGCCCCGTTCGCCGCCCGGAAGACACATCGCCCGACGGGCGCGGCCGGCGTCGCTGACGCGGAGCCTGGCCGGCAAGCGCTCCCGGCGCGGCCGTCAGTAGCCCCAGATGTACTCGGCGCGCGCGAACGCCGTCAGGATGTGCGCCACCTCGTCGCCGAGCAACAGGTGGTAGCGGCCCTGCACGCCGACCGCGAAGTTGCGCGAGACCTGGTAGTCGAGGCCGATCGGCACCGACAAGCCCAGGCGCGTGCCCCCACAGCTTACGCCGGGCGCGTCGCAGGCGTCGAAGAAGACGCCGAGCTGGTAGCCGCCGACCATGAGGCCGACGTACGGGACCCACTGCAGGATGTCGATGACGTAGCCGGCGCCGATCGAGGCGCTTCCCACCACCAGCTCACCCCCCGAGTACCCGGTGAAGTCCACCTGACCCATCGCGTTGAAGGCATCGGTGAGGCCGTACGTCACGTGCAGGCTGCCGCCGAGCCCGTGATAGGTCGGCCCCGCGTCGGGCTGGTCCGGCGGGTCCTCGCCGGCCAGCAGCGAGTAGCCGAAGCCCACGCCCACGTGCCACTGGTGCTCGTAGGCCGCGGCGGCGCGCGGCAGCAGGATGGCGAACAGCGCGGCGAAGACGGCGGCGACGGCAGGGCGACGGCGACGCATGCGGCCGGGCTCGTACCACGCGGCCGGGCTGGCCACCACGCGTTGTCGGACGTCACCGCGCGCGGTCGCGCGGCGGCGCACGCCGACGTATGGTCGGCCATGTTCGATATGCAGACGGTGGCGCTCGTCCTCGCCGGCGCCCTGGTAGGGGCGGTCAGCGGGCTGCTCGGCATCGGCGGCGCCATCCTCCTGGTGCCGCTGCTCGTCCTCGGCTTCGGGTTCACGCAGCTCCGCGCCCAGGGGACCTCGCTCGCCGCCCTGGTGCCGCCCATCGGCATCTTCGCCGTGCTCCAGTACCACCGGCAGGGCATGCTCGACCTGCGTGCCGCCGCGCTGATCGGGCTCGGCTTCGTCTTCGGCGCGCTCGGCGGCGCCACGCTGGTTCCCCACGTGCCGCAGATCTGGCTGCGCCGCGGTTTCGCCACCTTGCTCGTCTACGTCGCCGCGCAGCTCGTCTTCGCCGACCCCGGGAAGAAGGTCGGCGCCGCGCTGCCCGGCGCCATCGCCATCGGCGTGCTCTGGGTCGCCTACGGCGTGCGCCGCCTCCTGGGGCAGAAGCCGCCCCCGCCCCCACCCAGGCCCCCGCCGGCCCGCCCGGATACCGAGTACTTCATCTAGGCGCGATGCCTCCCGGGCGGGGCAGCCGCTCGAGCCGGGGCTTCGGGCGACGCATCCGCTCGGTCCTGGGGCGCCGCCTGGTCGCCAGCACGGAGGCCATGATTTCCGTGTTGAACCGCGTATCCGGCGGACCTGTGCGCGCCAGCAACGCTGCCAGCCTCGCCGGCATCGACACCAGGAAGAAGGGGCGGCTGCTCTCGGGCTGCACATGCCTACATGCCGGCTTTCGACGATGCGGGTCGGCCAGACGCTGCCCGTCGCATCCTGTACGTGGAGGACGAGGACGAGCTGCGGCGAACCGTGGCCGGCGTCCTCGTCGCCGAGCGCTGGGAAGTGACCACCGCCTCGAGCGCCGAGGAGGGGCTGGAGGCGCTGATCGCGCGCCCCCATGGCCTGGTGATCACCGACTGGACGCTGCCCGGGAACACGGGCGGCTGGCTGCTCGCCGAAGCGCGCCAGCGCGGTCTGCTCGATGACGCCGGTGCCATCGTGGTCACCGGTGAGCGCGAGGTCGGCGACGTCGGCTCCGCTCTGGTGCTGCGCAAGCCGGTCGACCTCGACCTGCTCGTCGCCGAGGCTGCGGCGCGACTCGAGGCCGTGGCCTACGCCAGGACCGCTCGCTCGCGCGGCAAGCGGCCCGTCTCGGGCGTGCAGGCGCAGGGCGCGGAGATCATCGATCTCGCCTCGCGCCGCCGGCGCGGCTGAGTCGCCGCGGGGCGTCAGTCGGGCAGGCGCCGGAGCGCGGTCCAGGGGAAGGGGACCGGCCAGCACGGCGTGTCCACTGCCTCCGCTTCGAGCGAGTACCAGCCGCGCTCCGGCCCGGCGAGCACGTGGAAGTCCTGCGCCGGCATGTAGCCCTGTCCGAGCAGCGCCACGCGCCGGCCCGCCGGGTCGCGCGCCATGTCGAGGACCAGCACCGCGAGGCCGGGGCTCCCCGGCAGCACGAAGAAGTCCCCCGGCGCCACGTCGGCGCGCGCGCGCTTGGCGGCGCGCTGCGCGAGCGAGCCGGTGCCCGCGTAGCCGAACACGATGTCCAGGTAGCGGCCGAAGGCGCCGCGGCTGACGTCGGCACGCGCACCCGGCTCCCAGCGCATCTTCTGCGGCTCGATGCGCGGCCGCTCTCCGCCCGCGTAGCGTGACCAGACGGCCATGTCCCGCTGGTCACGTGGTAGCGGATGTCGGCCTGTCGGCCCCGCGACCACAGCCACTCGGCGTGGAGCCGGATGATGGAGTCGGCGCACTGCTGCAGGTCGACGCGCCCGACATCGAGCTCGGCGACGGCCGCCAGGCGCGCGTCGTGCGGCGCCAGCAGCGGGTCGCCGCGGTACGAGCGCACGGGGTGCCGGCCGCGCGCAGCGGCAGCGTGCGCAGCCAGGCGCCGAAGGCGTCGCCCTCGAGCGGTATGCGCGCGAACCCGGGCGGCGACGCGATGGCCGCCTCCAGCGGTCGCACCTCGGCGCCGTCTCGCAGCCACGGGTAGCGCGCGCGCTCGCTCTCGTCGGCGACGTGCACGGCCACCACGGCCTGCGCCGCCGCCGCGACACTGCTGGGATCGATCGTGCTTGGCGCGCTTGGCGCGCCCGGCCCGCCGGGCGCACCGGGGCCCACAGCCGGCTCGGCGGCGACCGCGGCCTGCCCGCCGCCGATCGCGCCCCGCGCGCGATCGCTGGAAGGGGAGCACCCCGCGGCCAGCGCCAGCGCGGCCCCCAGGACCCCGTACCAACCCGCGCCGCGACGCCCGCTCACCTCGATCATCTACGCCGTCCATCGCGCTTCGATCCCGGACTGTGACCTGATGGGCCGATCCGGCGAGCGTGGCGGGCCGAGGGATGTCAGAGCCGCAGGTAGGCGGCGATCTCGGCGCGGGTGGCGTCGCCCACCACCTCGCTCAGCGCCGCCAGGCGTTTGCGCCACATCTCCGCTGCCGCCTCGTCGCCTCGGAAGCGCGCCGCCTCGGCGCGAGCAAAGGCGTGCGCGCGGCGGGAGATGCGGCGCACGTCGAACGCGTAGAACGCGTCCAGCCACACCTCGACGTCGCCGCCGGCGGGCGCCAGCGCCTGCGCTGCGGCCAGGTGCACGGTGGCCCAGGGCGGCGCGTCGCCGCGCAGGGCGAGCAGCGCGTAGCGCGCCGCGCGCTGCGCCGCGTCGTCGCCGCCGCGCGCCTCGTCCCAGGCGGCCAGCGTCTCCAGCAGCGCGGCCGGCGGCTGCCGGCGCCAGGCGGCGTCCGGCCGCGCGTAGCCGATCCAGCGGAAGCGCGGTCGCTGCGGGCCGCTCCACGGCTCGCGCAGGCGTTTACCCGGCTCGGCGAGCGCCAGCCGCGTCCACAGCGCGCGCTCCTCCAGCTCCACGTCGCCGAGCCTGCGCGCGGCCTCGTCGGCGTCGATGGCCGCCGCGCCGGCCTCCGGGCGCTTGCCCTGCGAGGCGAGCATCTCGGCGCGCAGCAAGAGCTGCCCCACGCGCGCGCGTGCCTCCACCTCGCTCGTCGGCGGGTTGCTGTCCGGGAAGCCCAGCCGGCCGAGCCCCTCGCCGATCTGGTCGGCCACGTAGAGCGCGCTGCCGGTGGCCAGGAGCTGCACGGCGCTGCCCGGCACCAGGTGCTCCTCGGCGACCACGCTGGCCCCCTGCGCCTCGCTTGCCCCCGCGCCGACGCCGGCGCGCACCGCGTCGAGCGCGAGCGCGTGGGCCGCGGTGCGCAGCACCTCGGCGTCCGCCCCGCTGGCTTCCATGACCAGGCTCTGGAGGCGGTGCGCCGCGATCTGGAAGACGAAGGCGGAGAGCGTGGGCGGCAGCGCCGGCGGATCGTCCAGCACCTCGGGCGGCATGAGCAGGGGCCTGTCGGCGAGCGGTCCCTCCGCGGCCTCCTTCGATGGCCGGCAGAGGTCGACCACCTCCGCGCTGCGCAGCGGGTGCCCGGCGGCCAGCAGCGCGGCGAGGAGCGCGCGCCGGCCGACGCTGCTGCGCGGCCGCGAGCGCAGCAACGTCAGCGCGGCATCGAGCGCGTACTGGTATTCGCCCGGCTCGCGCTGCTTCTCGCGCTCGAAAGCCTGGAGGTTCGCGCCAGAGCCGTCGCGCAGCCCGGCCACTCGCACCCGCTGCACGGCCCGCGCCTCGGAGGCGTCGGGCCGGCCAGCCTCGCCGCTCGCAGGTCGCTCCGGCGGCGAGAAGCCGGCGCGGTGGGCGCAGGCCACGATGAGGGCTCGCACCTCGCCCCAGTCGCGCGACATGGCGGCGTTGCGCCTGGAGGCGCGCTCGTGCTGCACGCTGTCGAGCAGGTCGACGCCACGGCGCGGGTCGTCGCCGAGGCAGAGGACCGCAGCCACCTCGGTGCGCAGGTCCTCGTCGCGCGGATCGAGCGCCGCGTAGCGCCTGGCCAGCTCGGTGGCCTTTGCCAGGTCTCCCTCGGTGAGCGCCGCGTCCAGGGTGTGCAGCCGCAGCTGCCACTCGGCGTGCTCGTGGGCACGCGCCAGCAGGTGCGTCGATCGCCGAGGTCGTCGGCGAGCCGCCCCGGATCGGGCACGCCCATCGCCGGGCCGAGCTGATCAGCGCCAGCCGCTTCGACCCGCTGCGCAGCCGGGTGGCCGCCTCCAGCGCGCCGTCGGCGGCGGCGGCCAGCGCCGCGCGGTCCGCCTTGCCCACGGCGGCGTCGATGTAGCCGGTTGCCGCGATGCGCACCCACAGCTCCTCGGCCTGGTAGCGCGCGTCCCACGAGGTCCAGGGCACGTACGAGGGCCAGATGTACCAGCGCATCTCGGCGCCACAGTCCGGCAGCGCGGCGCCGCGCGGCGCCTCGACCGCGGCGAAGGAAGCGCGCGCCCGGCGCGACCCCGTGGACACCATCACCACCGGCACCACCGCGGCGATGACCGCCGCCCCGATCAGCGCCACGGTGACCCAGCGCCACACGTGGCGCCGGCGCGCCGGCGGCGTGTCCACGGGTGGCGGGTCCACCGGGGGCGTGCCCACCGGCGACGTGTCCACCGCCGGCGTCTCCGCCGCCGGCGTGCCGAGCGTTCCGCCCGGCGATGCCACGTCGACCTGCGCCTCGTCGCTCATTCCCACGGCGGCTCGCTGCTCGACGGCCCTTCCGGAACGACGATCTCGAAGTCCATCCCGCAGTCCTCGCAGACCACGTACACCGGCTGCTTCGGCAGGAACGGGTTGCGCGGGCGCATCGAGCGCCGCACGCTCACGCCGCCCCCGCAGCGCGCACAACGTACCGAGACGACCGCCGCCTGCTCCGAGGCGTCGTCGTCATCCGGGGGCGCGCCAGGACGATGGCGCGGGGGCTCGCTCACTCCGGTGGGTTTTCACGCGCGAGCCGCGCCTCCGCAAGACAAAAGTCGGCAACCGTCCGCGCGCCGGTCACGCTGCCGGGGCCAGCCGCCCGAGCTCGCCCCCCTCGATCTCCTCCACCTCGCGCACCTCGAGCGCCAGCGCGCGCGACAGGTGCCCGGCTGCGCCCAGCGCCATCTCGCGCACCGCCGGACGCCGGCCGGTGAGCTGCTCGATGCTGGTCACGCCGTACTCGGTGATGCCGCAGGGGACGATGAGGCGGAAGGCGTCGAGGTCGGTGGTCAGGTTGAGCGCGAAGCCGTGCATGGTCACCCAGCGCGAAAGGCGCACGCCGATGGCCCCGAGCTTGGCCAGCCGGCGCGCCCAGGGCGCCCCGGCCCACTCCGCCGGGGCGTCGGCGTCCGCCCAGATGCCGATCATCCCGTCGACCACCCCGGCCTCCACGTGGTGATCGCGCGCCAGCAGGATCATCGTCTCGGCCAGCGCGCGCACGTAGCGGCGCACGTCGCAGCGGTCGGGCTTGAGGTCGAGGATGGGGTAGGCCACCAGCTGGCCCGGACCGTGGTAGGTGACGTCGCCGCCACGCCCGGGGGCGGCCCGCGCCACGCCGCGCCAGGTCAGGGGGGCGGCATCGGCGAGCAGGTTCTCCTGGTGCGCACCGCGCCCGAGCGTGATCACCGGCTCGTGCTCGAGCAGCAGCACCACGTCGCCGATGGCCCCGCGCATGCGCGCAAGGACCAGGCTCTTCTGCAGGGCGTGGACCTCGGCGTAGCGCCGGCGCCCGAGCCACAGCGCGCGCGCGGGCCGGCCGGCGCCCGCGCGAACGGGTCCCGGTGCGCCCGCGGCGCTCACGGGTCGATCAGGCCCTGGCGTACGGCGAGGCGGGTCAGATCCACCGCGCTGGAGCAGCCGAGCTTTTCGTAGATGCGCATGCGGTGCGTCTCCACCGTCTTCGGGCTCAGATCGAGGCGCGCAGCGGCATCGCGGGTGGAGAGCCCGGCAGCGAGGAGGCGGAAGACCTGGCGCTCCCGGGGCGAGAGGGAGTCGACCGTGCCCGCGGCGGCGTCGGCCGGGCGGTGCATGGCGCGCACCACGGCGCCGGCGATGTCGGCGCTGAGCGGCGTGCCCCCGATGGCCACCTGGCGGATGCCGTCGAGGATCTCGCCGAGCGAGGAGGTCTTGACCACGTATCCCTGGGCGCCGGCGCGCAGCGCCTCGGCGACGTGCATCTCGTCGTCGTAGCAAGACAGCACCAGCAGCTTGGCGTCCTTGACCTTGGCGCGCAGGCCGAGGATCAGGTCGATGCCGTCGCGGTCTGGCAGGTTGAGGTCGACGAGCACCACGTCGGGCGCGATGGCGCCGATCTCCTGCATGGCCTCGACCGCCGTCGCGCTCTGGCCGACCACGGTCATCCCCGGCTCCTGGGCGATGGCCCGGGCCAACCCTTGCCGCACCACCGGGTGGTCGTCGATGAGGTAGATGCGCGTCTCCTCGGTGGAGGTCCCGGCCTTGGGCGCCTGGTGGCTCTTGGGGTGCCCAGCCGGTCCCACGATCACTCCGGAATCTTGTGGCCCGACGAGCGCTGCTCCTCGCGGTAGCCATCGATGCCCCGGGTGAAGGTCGCAGAGACGTCCGGATCGAACTGCGTCGCCGAGCAGCGCTCGATCTCGGCGATGGCCACCTCGTGCGGCAGCGACCGCCGATACGAGCGGTCGCTGGTCATGGCGTCGTAGGTGTCGGCGACGGCGATGATCCGGGCGATGAGCGGGATCTCGTTGCCCTTCATGCGCAGCGGGTAACCACGCCCGTCCCAGCGCTCGTGGTGCAGGTGCACCCCTGGGATGAGCGGGTGAAGGAACTTGATGGGATCGAGGATGTCGCGGCCGTAGACCGGGTGCCGCTTGAACACCTCGTACTCGTCGCTGGTGAGCTTGCCGGGCTTGTTGAGGTTGAGGACGCAGCCGATCTTGCCGATGTCGTGCATCAGCGCGCTCTGGCGGACGATCTCCACCTGGTTGGCGTCGAGGCCCAGCTGCCGCGCCAGGAAGACGGCGTACATGGCCACGCGGTCGGAGTGCCCCGAGGTGTAGCGGTCCATCTTGTCGATGGCCTTGGCCAGGCCCTCGATGGTCTGCTGGAAGGTGGCCTGCAGGTCCTCGTAGAGCCGAGCGTTCTCGATGGCCGCCGCCGCGCGAGAGGCGATGATCGACAGCAGCTTGCGCTGCCCTTCGTCGAAGCGCTTGCCCACCGAGAACGAGGCCAGGGCGACGAAGCCCATCAGGCGCTGCTGGATGCGCAGCGGCACGGCGAGCAGCGAGCAGAGCGGCAACGAGGGGGCCTGGGTGAAGAAGCGCAGCCCGATCGACCCCTGCTCCAGGAGCAGCGCGGCCTGCGGCGAGGCCTGGCGCATGTGCTCCACGACCTTGGCCGGATCGAGGCGTCCCATGTTCGCCTCGCCAGGCATGCTGGCCCCGCGGATGTGCTGCCGCTCGAAGTAGCCACCCTCGCCGTCGTCGAGCCAGGTGGACACCAGGTCGCCGCGCACCTCGGACAGGCAGCTGTCGACGACCGTCTCCAGCACCTGATCGAGCGAGAGGCTGGCGGCGATGGCCTCGCTCACCTTGTAGAGCGACAGCGCCTCGCGCAGGCGCAAGTTCTCGGCGGTCATCCGCTGCTTCTCGATGCCGCGCTGAACGACGTGCACCACCTCGTCGAGCTTGAAAGGCTTGAGCACGTAGTCGTACGCACCGCGCTTCATGGCGTCGATGGCCGTCTCCACCGTGCCGAACCCGGTCATGATCACCGTCAGCGCGTCCGGCGCGGTGCGGGCGATCTCGTCGAGCAGCGCGATGCCGCCCATCTTCGGCATCTTCAGATCGCTGATCACCAGGTCGAAGTGCTGCTTGGTGAGCTCACCCAGGGCGGCGGTGCCGTCCTCGGCGGTGCGCACGGAGTAGCCCTCCATGCCCAGGAAGTCCGCGAGCATGTCGCGGATCACCTTTTCGTCGTCCACGACCAGGATGCGCGGACGGTCCTCCGGGAGCTGGGACATCAGGAACCACAGAGGGTAACAGAAGCGCCGCGGGGGCGAGACCGCCTTGGCGCGGTCGCGCCGACCCAGCGGCGCCGCGCGGCGATGCAGGTCGGTCAGTCCTCGTCGGGCGGGGTGATGATCTCGTGCCGGCGGGTGCGGGGCGCCTCGTCCAGGTTCATCTCGCTCGGCCGTGGCTCGCTCTGCCGCTCGCTCGGCGCGCCGCTCGCCTCGGACATATTGCCGGAGGGCACGCCCGGCGGGGCCACGCTGGCGCCGGGATACGACGGCACCGGTAAGGATATCGGCGGCATGGACAGCGGCGGCTCTGTCTCGTCCGGGAAGTGGGGGCTGAGGCACG
>JBBJMR010000034.1:0-41231 GCA_037720395.1 Polyangiaceae bacterium | reverse complement strand
CCACGGGCCCCGGCGAGAGCATCGAGCTGTATGCCCGCATCCTCGCCGCGCTGGAGGACCCGTTCGCCGACGAGTCGAGGGTGCTCGCGGCGTTCGGAAGGTCAGCGGCGGCTTTGCGCTCGTCCTGGTATGGCGGGTGAGCCGCCAGAGTTAGAGCCGGAACGCGCATCCCGGCTCACGCCAGGCGGCCGGGTCGCAGGCGAGCGGTCGTCGGCTGACGCGTACATCCACCCCCCAGCCCGACGGGTATCGCTCACGGAGCAGGCTCTCCTCTCCAGACACACCGATGCGCAGCGGGAAGCCATAGTGCCCAGTGCCCCGATGGACGTAGAGGCGGTTCCTGCCGAGGGCCGGCCGTGGTCACAGCATGTTCTGGATCGTCCCGCGTTCGTCACCCGGGATCATGCTCAGCAGCACCTTCTGCCCGACCGCCGGCACCATGCCGCGCTTCCACATGCCTTTGTTGCGGCTGGCCCGCACACGACGCCCGTCCTCGAGCACGAGCCCGTACTCCTCCATGGTGAACACCTGCTCGACGAGCGCGATGACCTGCCGCGAGTGCTCCGTCGCGTACGCCAGGTACGCGCGGGCCAGCTCGCCTTTCATCGGTTCCCCGTTCTTGATGCGCTCGTGGGCGATGCGCGGGTCGATGGTGAGCGGCTTGGGGCGCCTCGTCCGCGCCCACAGGAAGATGGCACCGGGCAGCACCAGCAGCGCCAGGAAGATCAGCAGTTTGGCCATCCTGCCAGGTGAGCCAAGCCAGCGACGCTCGTCAAGACGGTGCAGCGGACTTCGCGTCTACGTGTCGATGGAGCAGGCGTCGCCTTCGTATGCCCTCGGCCTTCAACTGCCGCGTCGCATGCGCTCGATGTCGGCTCGAAGCCGCGCGACTTCTGCCTGCGCGGCTTCCCTGGCGGCGCGCTCGGCTTCCTTGGCGGCGCGCTCGGCTTCCCTCGCGGCGCCGCTCGGCTTCCTCGGCGGCGCGCTCGGCCTCGGCCTCGGTGTGCACCAGCTCGTCCCCGCTCGCGCCTGTCGCCAGACGCACCCGGAGCTCGGCCGCGGCCCCGACCGCGCGCAGCCAGCAACCGAGCGCCTCGGAGCGAACGCGATCGCCATCGCTGCGCTCGACCACGGACAGCCCCATGGGAGGAACGTGTCGGAAGACTTGCCAGCGCACACGCTCCGGCGAGCTCGTGGCGAGCGGATCGAAGACCACCAGCTCGCTGACGCCGAGGTCGGCGTACCGCACGGGCGTCTCCTGGTAGTCCTTCCGGAAGTCGTCGGAGACCACCTCGAGGGCGAAGCTGGGCACCACCCCCGACTCCCACACCTTCCACGCCTTCACGTCGGCATCGATGGGTACCCCGGGCAGCACGTACAGATCCGGCGCCACCGACCGGGTGGGCGCGTACTGGACCCAGTAGATGAACTGGTCCGCGCCGACGAAGCAGGGTGTGCCACGCGCGGCGAGCCACCGCTCCACCAGCGGGCGCCGGCGCTTGCGTGGCGTTTCGCAGGGTTGGCGGCCGGCACGGCCAACGCGGCCGATGGTCGGGGCGCCAGAACCGCTGCGCCGATGCTACGCTCGGTGCTCGTGTCCCTTCCCGCCCCCCTGCACCGCTATCCGTATGCGGAGTACGTCGCGCTCGAGGAGCACAGCGCGGTACGTCACGAATTCGTGGCCGGCGAGATCTACGCGATGGCCGGAGGTACCCCGGAGCATGCGGCGATCGCTGCTTCGGTGCTCCGGCTGCTGGGCAACCTGCTCCCCGCCGGGTGTAGAGGCTACACGTCTGACCTTCGCGTTCGCATCGCTGCGAGCGACGTGACCACCTACCCGGACGGGGCGGTGATCTGCGGCAAGGTTCTCCGCTCCGTGGACGACGCGCTGGCGGCAACCAACCCCCTGATCCTGATCGAGGTCACCAGTCCCTCGACGCAGGCCTACGACGAGGGCGCCAAGCTCGGCTTCTACAGGCTCATTCCCTCGGTGAGAGAGGTGATCGTCGTCTCGCACGACCGCCACCGCGTCGTCGTCCACCGTCGGGAGGACGACGGCTCCTGGTCGTCGCACGAGTCCGGTCCGGGCGCAGACATCCTGGTCTCGTGCGTCGGCGCGCGCCTGACCGTGGACGAGATCTACCGGGACGTCGGCTGAGTCGGAAGGAGCTTCGGGAGCTCCGTCGCTCCGGAAGCTGCCCGGCCCAGTGACCACCGAATCGCAGTGCCCACCACCTTCGGCTTCGCCATAGCCAGTGCACGAGCCGGTGGGCTGCACGCGTGCTCCTGGCGGCCGCCATGGCGGGATGCGGCCGCCGTCACCTCCGCGCCGCCCAACCATGCGAATCCCCATGCACGCGACCGGGCACGCGACCTGCGAGGGCTGTCGTGTGAACCCGCCTGGCCAGATCGAAGTGGTACGGTGAGCGCATGGTGAGCGCCGCCGCCAAGCGCCCCCTCGGTCCTGACCCGACGCACTACCCGGTCGACGAGGACGTGGGCGAAAGCATCCTGCACAAGCTGATCATCGAGCTGCTGCGCCCGCTGGTGGAGCGGTGGCTCGCCGCGCGCGGCACGCCCGGCTTCGTCGGCGCGGATCAGTTCATCTACTGGGTGCAGTACGCCCCGACGCGATGCGTGGCGCCCGACGTGTACGTCCTGCCCGGCGTGCCGGTCGATGCGGAGGTGAAGGCCTGGAAGGTCTGGGAGACGGGGGTGGTGCCCAGCTTCGTGCTCGAGGTCGCCTCGGATGACTTCCGCAAGGACTACCAGGAGACGCCGGTTCGCTACGCCGACCTCGGGGTGCGCGAGCTGGTGGTCTTCGATCCGCTGGCTGCGAGCTCGCCGGAGCGTGTGCGCTGGCAGGTTTTCCGGCACGTTCCGCCCGAGGGGCTGTCCGTGGTCGAGCGCAGCGATGGCGATCGGGTGCGCTCGGAGGAGCTCGGTTGCTGGTTGCGCGCGGTCGGAAGCGGAGCCGAGCTCCGGGTGCGGCTGGCGACGGGAAAGAATGGCGACGAGCTCGTGCCCACCGATGCCGAGGCCGAGCGGGCTGCGAAGGACGCCGAGCGAGCCGCGAAGGACGCCGAGCGAGCCGCGAAGGACGCCGCGCAGGCGGAGGTCGCTCGACTTCGAGCTGACATCGAGCGCCTGCGACGCGGGGATTGATCGCCGCCAGGTCAGGCGCACGCGCAGCGCCCCAGAGGCGCCGGGGGTCTGCGCCCCGCTCGCACGGCGTGGATGGTGAGCGCGAGCGTCGAGGCCACGGCCAGCGCTCGCAGCAGCGGACCGCAGGCCGCCTCGTACGCGCTCGTTCGACCGAGGAGCGTGTCGGCCCCGAGCAGCCCGACCATGACCAGGTCGACATCCAGGCGCACCAGCACCGGGAGATAGGCAATGACCGCGGCAGCAGCCAGGGCAATGGCGACGGCCGCGCGGCGACCGCCGGCCAGCCGGTAGCTCGCCGCGGCTGCGGGGAGCACGGCCGCGGCCGCGAGGCAGAGGATGCCCAGCAACACCTCCGCGTTGACGGGGCCGACGCTGGGGTACTTCGTCAGCCAGTGGACGAAGAAGCGCGGACCGGCGAGCCCCACCCCGAGCCGGGTCGGGACGGCCGCCCAGGGAAAGAGGAGCGCGAAGGGCGCGAGGAGGGGCGCCAGCGCGAGCAGGCGCTCGGCGAGGGTCGCGCGCGGTACGGGAGCTGCGTGGCTCATGGCAGTCGGATGGGCGCAGCCGGCCTGCGCTCGACGAGCACGGGTACGCGGCGTGCTCCCGAAGATACGCGAGACCTGCAGGTGCGTCCCGGAGAGCGGACGCCTGCACCGAGCACCCCGCCCTCGCCTTCGCCTTCGCCTTCCGCCTTCCGCCTTCCGCCTTCCGCCTTCCGCCTTCCGCCTTTCGCCTTTCGCCTTCGCCTTCGCCTTCGCGCGGCGCGAAGCGCCGCACCCCCTCGCCTTCGCCTTCGCCTTCGCCTTCTCGCGGCGCGAAGCGCCGCACCCTCCGGCGTTCGCTCCCAACCACCCCGACGCCGCAACCCATCCAACCGGCCCTCCCCCCGTGGCGGGTGCGGGCCCGATCCGTCCGGGTGTCCTCACCGTCATGCCCGCACCCGACACTTGGGGGGAGCCGCAGGCGCGGAGCCGCGAAGCGGCGAGCACCTGCGGGTGGGGGGCATCCCTTCTGGCTCTCCTTCTCCTTCTGCTTCTGGTTCTGGTTCTGGTTCCCGCACCGGGAGCCCTCCCGCCCCGGTCTCCATCACACCGCGCTCACCTCGACGACGACCGGAGCGTGATCGCTGCCCAGCACGTCCCTGCGCACCTCGCAGCGGGTCACCGATCGCGCCAGCGCGGTGCTGGCGAGGACGAAGTCGATGCGCCAGCCGACGTTCTTGTCCCGCATGTTTCGCCAGGGGGCCCACCACGTGAACAGATCGCTCGCGCCCGGGTGCTGGTCACGCAGGACGTCGATGAGGCCGTTGTCGATGGCCTGGCGAACGAGGGCGCGTTCGTCGGCGCGCTGGCCGATCGTCCCCGCCTTGATCTGCGACGGGTGGAGGTCGGCGTCGGTCAGGGCGACGTTGAGGTCGCCGGCGATGACCAGCGGCTCGCCTGCCGCGTGACGGGCTGCCGTCCACATCGACAGCTCCTCCAAGAAGAGCATCTTGGCGGCGAAGTCCTTGCCGCCATTGGGCACGTAGATCGACGCGAAGCGCACGCCGGCCACCATTGCCTCGACGATCCGGTACTCGCTGTCGAACGCCGGATGGCCGAACCCGGGCGGCGCCGGCGCCAGCGCTCGCCGCACGTGGAGACTCACGCCGGAGTAGCCCTTGGGGCCACCGTGCCAGTAGTTCCAGTAGTCGGAGAGCGTGGTGAGCGGTTCGGGGATCTGCTCCGGCGTGGCCTTGATCTCCTGCAGACACAGGATGTCCGGCTGCTCGCGCGCAACCCAGGCGACGAGCTGGGCGTGGCGTGCCCGCAGACCGTTCACGTTCCACGTTGCGATCTTCACGGCGGTGCGCGTTCCTCAGTCCGCGACGACCGCGAGCTCGCTGGCGCCGCCGGTGATCTCGATGGAGTAGCGGTCCGCCGCCGATTCGTAGCCATCGGTGGCGAGCCGCACCACGCCGTCGCCGGCTTCGAGGCTCTTTCGATCGAGGCGTAGCTCGCTCGCCCCGCCCCGGACCACGAGCTGGACCGGGGTCTTCGCCGGGCGCCGGAAGGTGACCTCGCTGGCCCCGCCGGCCACCCGCACGGGCACCGTGCCTCGCGGCGCAGGAAGACGGATGTCGACCTCGCTGGCGCCCTCGACGATCTCCAGGCGCTCCAGGTGGAGGTCGACGAGCGAGGCCTCGAGCTCCGAGGCGCCGCCGCGGATGTCGATGGCCCAGGGCAGCGCGCTGGTCAGGGTGATCTCGCTGTCGCCGCCGCTCCAGCCGAAGAGCCCGAAGCCGCGGTACTTGACCTGAACGTTGCCGCCATCGACGCGCACCATGGGCGCCCGCTGGTGGAACGTGGCGCGGAAGAGGTCCTTGATGCGCCCGGCGCGGATGTCGAGGTTCGCGACCCCGCCGACGATGCGGAGCCTGCCGCGGGTGGCATCGCCGATGGGCGCGCTGGTCAGCGCCCCCTCTTGCGCCTCGGGCGGCGCGGTCTCGGCGGCCGACTGGCCTTCGCCTTGCTCGAGCAGGTGATCCGCGGCGCGCTCGATGACCTTCGCCGCCAGGTCGAGCGCGGCGTCATCGAGGCTCGAGGCTGCGGCGGCCAGCACCGCGCGCTGGGTGGCGATCTCGTCGTCGAGCTCCTGCCGTCGCGCCGGCGCACGCTCGATCCACACCTGGCGGCGATCGACCGCGTCCCGGACCCGTTGCACCCAGCCGCCCTTCTCGAGGCGATCGACCAGCCCGGTGACCGCGCCCGTGGTCACCTCGAGCGCTTCGGCGATCTTGCCGGCGGTCCATGGCTGGTCGTCCCGCATCAGCAGGAGCAGAGCGTCGAAGTCCGAAGCGCCCACGCGGAGCCGCCGCGCGGCGGCGCTCCGGTACGCGCGCTCCGCGTCCGTCCAGCGCGCGAGGGCCTGCGCCAGGGCGAGACCTCGTGGGGCGCGGCGGCGATCGGTGGGCATGGCTTGGCGAATCCTTGACGAATATAGTTTAGATACTAAGATACTTCAAATAGTAGATGCTGATGCGGGCAGCTTTCTGGTGACCCTACAGCGACCCCCGCCGACAAGGAAGAGCATGATGACCACCGTCGATCATCCCTATCGTGCCGCGCCGTTCTTCCCCGGGGCGGACTGGCTGGATGCCGATCACCAGCTCACCGTCCCCTACCAGGGCCAGGCCCGGATGCGGCTGCTGTTCGCCGCGGGCATCTCGGACCTGGTGCTTCGCGTCGATCCCCTGCAGGCGGAGCTGCTCCGCGCGCAGTTCGACGGTCTGGTCCCGAAGGTGGTCGTCACGCCGGACGAGGTGTGCGTGCGCTATCGCTTCGGGTTCGGCGACTGGATCGGCGGGCTCCTCTCGGGTGACGCCAACTGCGCGGTGATCTCGCTCCACCCTGGCGTGGCGTGGGAGCTCGTCTTTCGTGGTGGCGCGTCCGAGGTCGACGTCGACCTGAGGCGCGGGCGCGTGGCCAGCATCGAGATCTCCGGTGGGGCGAGCGAGGTCGACCTGGCGCTCCCCTCGCCTGCAGACGTGGTTCCCATCCGGCTCCGCGGCGGCGCCAGCGAGCTCGCCATCCAGCGCCCCGAGCGCGTACCCGTCCGCGTCCAGATCAGCGGGGGCTGCTCGGCGCTCGAGGTGGACGACAGGCACATCGGCGCCGTCGGTGAATCGATCTGCCTGGCGTCCGATGGCTGGGCCTCGGCCAGCGCGCGCTACGACGTCCGCGTCGCCGGAGGCGCGAGCGGCGTCGTCGTCGCCACTGCGTGATTCCCGGGCAGCACGAGCAGCGGCGGCGGGCGGCAAGCCGCGACCGACAGCCCTCCAAGACGGGGCCTCCATCGCCTACGCTCCGCCGATGGTCTCGCGAGCCACGACGGCAGAGGTCGGGCTCCGCATCTCTGCGCTGAGCGCGCGCGAGCGGCGGTGGCTCGGCGCCATCGCGGTCGAGCACATCCTCGGCCGCAGCGTCCTGGCCATGCTCCGCGACCCCGGAAAGGCGCCGCTTCGCGCTGCCGGCCCGCAGGGCGAACCGCAGCTCGAGGCCTGGCTCACCGCCTCGGTCGCCTCGGGCCTGCTGGTGAAGGTGGCGCCGAGCGTCACCGCAGCTGCCAGCCGCGATACCGAGGCCTACCGGCTGCGCGACCACGAGCAGCTCGTGCTGAGAGAGCTGAGGGCCAGCGACCAGCTCGATGCCATCGCGCTCGAGACGCAGGCCTTGCTCGGGGCTCGCTCGATCGCCGAGCTGACGGTGGCCTTGCAGCACGGCGACCTGGATCGGTTCTCACGCCGCCTCATCTTGCGGAAGAACGCTCGGCTGCTCGGGATGCGCAACGCGGCGGAGTGGCTGCGCGCCACGGTCTGCGAGCCGTTCGACCCCGGGTGGCTGGAGCGCACGTTCGGCGACCGGGCCGTGGAGGTGGCGTCGCGCGTGCTGGGCGAAAGCCTCCGCGGTCCCAAGGCGTGCCACGCGCTGCGGTCGTGGATGGGTGGTCGCCTGGCGGAGGTGGAGAGCGCCGAGCTGCGTGGCGCGGTCGAGAGCAGCCTGCGCGAGCATGCCCTGCTGCGAGGCGAGCCCGCCCTGCCGGCCGACGTCGCATCCGTCTTGCCTCGATCGACGACGTTCGGATACGAGGCCGCGGCGCTTCGTCAGCGGCGACCTGCCAGCGGCGCAGCAGTGCCTGGACCGGGCGCTGGGCGGCGGCGGCGCGCGGTCCGCGTTGCCGCAGTGTGGTGCGGTGGCGCCCATCCTGGCGCTGATGCTCCTGGCGCGGGACGACCCGGGCGCGGCCGCCACCGCCAAACGGCTGGTGACCGCGGCCACCAGCGATGCCGGCCGCGGCGCAGCGCGCGCTGCGGAGGCTGCTGCAGTATCTCGGTCGGCCCGCGGCGCGGCTTCGTCGCATTCGCCCCCGCGACCTGGCGCCCGACGCCGGTGCCTGGGAGGTCTTGCTCTCGGCGTTCACGGCCCACCTGCACTTCGATGATTCCGCGATTCGCGCGGGGTGGTCGCAGCGGCTCGTCCAGGAAGCCCTCGAATGGCGCAGCGCCGGGTACGAATGGTGGAGCACACAGGGCCTGCTGCTCGCCAGCGATCTCAGCGCCGAGTACTGCAGGCGCGAGCTGGTGGAGCAGGGCGCGGACACCGCGCTCCTGCAGCCGCACACGCGGCAGCTGTCGCTGTGGGATCTGATCGCGCCCAAGCCGGAGTGGAAGCGGACGCTCGAGGCGCTCGCCGAGGTGGCCGCATCGGTCGCTCCTTCGTCGGACGGTGGACAGCGCGTCGCATGGTTCGTGGACATGTCCGATGGCAGCCTCGGCCGCCCGGCCCTGCAAGAGCACCGACCCGCGGCCGGCGGCTGGAGCCAGGGAAAGCGGATGTCGATCGCCGAGCTCCACCAGCACCGCGAGGGCCTCCCCGCCGAGGACGTGCGCGTGCTCGCCTGTACCCGCGAGACGGTCGATGGCCATCGCGAGCTCACGGCGGACGCCTACGAGATGCTCATCGGGCATCCGCGGGTGCTCGACGGGATGCGCGGGCACGCGCCGGTCGAGGTGGCGCGCGGCACATGCCGGGTGGAGACGGAGGAGGAAGGGGGCTACCTTCGCGTGCTGGTGGAGCCGGAGGGGGCCGCTCTCGGGATCAACGTGGTCCCGGAGACGGACAGCCGTCTGGTGGTCTATCGCGTCACCGAGGCGATGCACCGGGTGATCGAGGTGTTGCCGCGCGGAGTGCGCGTTCCCACCGCGCATGCGGCCGAGGTGCTGCGCGTGCTGAGCAGCCTGGCGCAGAGCGTCGAGGTGCGCAGCGCACAGCTCGGGGTGGAGCGCACCGTCGAGCCGGATTCCACGGCGTGTCTGCGGATCGCGCCGCACGCCGGCGCGTGGCAGGTGCAAGCGGGTGTGCGCCCGTTCGGCGACAAGGGACGGCTGTTCGTGGCCGGCTCGGGCAGGTCCAGCGTGACGCTCTCGAGCGACGGCCTGCGCCTGCGCTGCGACCGGCGCTTCGACCTGGAGCGCGCACGCATCGAGGCGGTGATCGCCGCCTGCCCCACGCTCCAGCGCGACCCCGAGGACGAAGCGACTGCGCCCGCGCTCGGCGACGAGCCCGACAGCTGGTACCTGGGGCTCGACGGGGTCCTCGGGCTGCTCGCCGAGCTCCGCGATTCGCAGCTGTGCGCGACGTCAACTACATCCACCCTTCAACGACAACTACATTTCCCCATCGTCCTCTGTTGATCGCCCGATGCTCGTAGCCGTCCGCGGGTAGTTGTCGTCAGTCACCTCGCTCCTCCCTCTGCGTCCTCACGCCTTCGCGGCATTCGCGTCGACCTCCTTTCCCGGGCGCCCGCTGGTGGGTGTCGCAGGCGGAGTAGTTGTCGTCAGGTCGCCTCGCTTCTTCGCCTCCTCGTTCCGGATGCTCACGCCAGTCATCTCGAGGATGACCGAGTGGTGGACGAGCCTGTCGATGGCGGCCGCGGTGGTCATGGGGTCCTTGAAGATCCGGTCCCACTCGCTGAACACCAAGTTGCTGGTGATGATCACGCTCCTGCGCTCGTAGCGCTCCGAGAGGAAGGTGAAGAGCACCTCCATCTCCTCCCGGCTCTGCTGGACGTAGCCGATGTCATCGAGGATGACGGCATCGAAGGCGTCGAGGCTGGCGAGCTCCTTCTCGAGGCGCAGGTCGCGCTTCGCTCCGAGCAGGCGCTGGACGAGGGCGTAGGTGGCGGTGAACAGGACCCGGTAGCCGCGTAGGATGAGCTCGTGGCCGATGGCGCAGACGATGTGCGTCTTGCCGCGACCTGGCAGGCCGAACGCGAGGAGATTGTCGCCGCGCTCGACGAAGCCCCCCTCGCAGAGCGTCGCCAGTTGCTTCTGGACCTTGGCGGGCACCTTCGCGCGGTTGATGGTCGCGAGCGTCTTCTCCGCCGGCAGCTCGGAGTCTTTCTGGTAGCGCACGATGCGCCGGCGGCGGCGCTCCTCGATCTCGAGCTCGGCGAGGTGGTGCACGTAGCGACCGAAGGTCCAGCCTTCGCGCTCGGCCGTCTGCGCGACCTCTTCGCCGTATCGCGCGAAGGCGGGGAGCTTGAGGGCGCGCATCAGGATCGCGAACGACTGCGCGAGCGTCGTCGCGGGCGTCACCGGCGGGGGCATGGCGGTGGTCATGTCCCCACCTCAGCCAGGAGGGCATCCTCGAGCAGCAGCGCGTCGTAGTCGCCCAGGTCTACCGCCGGCGGCTCGAGGGTGGGCAGCTCTGCGCGGGCAGGCAAGGCGACGATCGCCTTCACCGCCTCGCAGGTGATCGCCCGGCCTTCGGCGAGCAGGAGCGTCAGCGCCGCCTCGACGTCGGCCTCCAGCGTGCTGGCCGCCAAGTGCAGGATGCGGAGGTACTCGAGATCGCCCTTGGTCCCGTGGTGCGGCGTCTGGATGGCGTCGTAGGCCCTCCGGAACATCACCGACGGGAACATCTCCTCGCGGTAGACGTATCGCGCGAAGCCGCCGGGCTTGCGCACCAGCGACCAGATGACATGCCGGTAGTCGATGCGGCGCAGACCCCGGCCACGCAGCCGCTCGCACGAGAGCTCGATCTTCTTGGCGTACGCCGCCTCGATGCGGTCCTCGTAGACTCGCACGCGCATCATGGCGCCAATGAGCCGCGCGGGAACCGAGTACGCGCAGCGCTGCACCCGGATGGTGCTCCAGTCGCTGACGCGGACGTCCTCCTCGGTGAACTCGGGCAGCTTCGACACGTCGAGGGGGCGCATCGCGTCGAGGTCTTCGGCGACGCGGCGGCCGCGAGCACGGTTTGCCTTCTCGAGCACGCCTTCGAGAAACGTCTCCCAGTCACCGACGGTGTCGAAGTCGCGGCTGCCGCGGAGCAGCAGCCTCTGCTCGAGCCGGCGCTTGAGAGCGCCGTTGCTGGCCTCGACGTCCCCGTTTTGTTGGCTGGCGCCCACCCCGATCGTGCGCGGCGTCATGCCGAGGTGCCGCATGAGAGCGAGGTAGTCGTCGTTGAACGGCCGCTTGCCGCTGCCCTCGGCGAGCACCGCCTTGCCGTCCGGGATGCGATGCGTGGCCGCCGTCGAGTTGTCCGTCTGGTGGAACTTCGGCACCCGGCCGAGCCGGAACAGCGCCGTCTGCACGCCGCGGCGAAGCGCCGCCATCGACTCCGAGAGGCACACCGTCGCCCACTGCCAGTTGGAGAACGGCAGCACCAGTACGCACAGCATGTGCTCGAACAGCTTTCCGGCGATGGTCACCCCGAGCTCGGTCGCCCAGGTGAAGTCCGTCTGCGCCGCCTCGCCGGCGCGATGCGCCTGGGCGAGCACGACGTCTCGATCTGGGCCGTACTCGGCGCGCCACCTACGGACGTGTCGCTGCAGCGTGCGCAGCTGGCCCGGCTCGTAGCGGCCGGGGTGCTTCTCCACGAGCGCCTCGAACAGCGTCTTCGCTTCGAGCTCGGGCGCCGCAGCGAGCAGCCCCGCGACCTCCTCCCAGTCTCCCGCGAACGGGTCCTCGCGCGTGCACCAGGTCCGGGCCGCCACCATCTCCGACGGTAGCTTCCCAGCCTTGACGTACTTGCGCGCCGTCTTCCGATCCATGTCGGCGAGCATGGCTGCATGCCCGATCTCGCCGTCTTTGCTCATCTCTTCCATCAGCTTCCTCACCTGAGCGTCGCTCACCGATCGCAAGCCGCCTGCCTCTCCATCCCGAGGAGGGCCAGCGCCTGGCCGGCAAGTCACGCCTCCATGGATGGGGCGATGTAGTTGTCGTCGGTGGGGAGATGCAATTGTCGCTCAGCACAGCTGCCCTGCCACCTCGAGTGGCCCGCTTCGCCGGCGCTGCAGCTGCGCGGCACGGTGACCTCGCGGAGCCTCCACGTGCGTCTGCGCAGCCGCAAGGGCTGGTACATCGCCAGCGGAAGCGTGGACGTCGACGACGTGACGCAGGTCGCGCTGCGGGAGCTGGTGCGCGCACCCGCGCTCGCGGGCGGCAGATTCGTGCGCCTCGAGGATGGCGACTACCTGGAGATCGACAGGCGGATCCGCCGCACGGTGGCGGCGCTGGGCGCGGTCTCGTCGGTGAAGCGCGGTGGCACGGAGCTGGAGATCCATCCGGCGGCGGTGGCAGCGCTGCGGCAGCTCGTCGCCCCGGACACCGGCTTCGAGGTCGACCCGGCGGTCCGCGCGTGGCTGGAACGGGTCGAGCAGAGCGCCGGGGCGGCGGCGGCGGTACCACCCTCGCTGCGGGCCGAGCTGCGCGCCTACCAGGCCGAGGGCTATCGGTGGCTCGCTCGCCTCGCCGAGCTCGGTCTGGGCGCGTGCCTGGCCGACGACATGGGTCTCGGCAAGACGGTGCAGGTGCTGGCCCTCCTGCTGGCGCGCAGCGACGACGGCCCGGCGCTGGTGGTGGCGCCGACCTCGGTCTGCGCGAACTGGGTGCGCGAGATGCGCCGCTTCGCGCCGGATTTGACGCCGTTGGAGTATCTCGGCCCGGATCGGGCCGCCACGCTCGGAGATCTCGCGCAACGCGGCGGGGGTGCGGTGGTCATCACCAGCTACGCGGTGCTGCAACAAGACCAGGCACGACTGGCGGCGGTCGGCTGGAGCACCGTGGTGCTCGACGAGGCGCAGTTCATCAAGAACCCGGAGTCGCTCCGGGCCCAGGCCGCCTTCCGGCTATCGGGGCGGGTGCGCATCGCGGTCACCGGCACACCGGTGGAGAACCATTATGGCGATCTCTGGAGCATCTTCCACTTCCTCAATCCGGGGCTGCTCGGCGAATGGCGACAGTTCAAGCGCCGCTTCGTGCTCCCCATCGAGCGGGACGGGAGCGCGGCGCCTGCCGCCGAGCTGCGCGAGCTGGTGCGACCCTACGTGCTGCGGCGATTGAAGCGGGATGTGCTGTCCGAGCTGCCGCCGGTCACCGAGGTGCAGCACACCGTGCACCTGTCGGAGGCGGACGCGCTGCGGTATGCGCTGCTTCGCAGGCAGGTCCGCGACAGGCTGTTCACGCGTCACGGCAAGCTGGGCCACAAGCTGGAGGTGCTCGCGGAGATCACGCGCCTGCGTCGGTTCTGCTGCCACCCCAGGCTGGTGTTTCCCGACGCAGAGAACGAGTCCGCCAAGATCCAGGCGCTGATCGAGCTCGTCGAGGAGCTACGGGAGAACCAGCATCGAGCGCTGGTCTTCAGCCAGTACGTCGACTTCCTGAGCCTGGTCCGGGAGCAGCTCGACGAGCGCGGCGTGAGCTACGAGTACCTCGATGGCTCCACGCCCCAGGCGCAGCGCCAGGCGCGGGTGGACGCATTCCAGAACGGCAGCGCCAGTCTGTTCTTGATCAGCCTCAAGGCCGGCGGATTCGGGGTGAACCTGACCGCCGCGGACTACGTGATCCACCTCGACCCCTGGTGGAATCCCGCGGTCGAGGCGCAGGCCACCGACCGCGCCCACCGCATCGGGCAGGCGAGGCGGGTGACCGTCTATCGCCTGGTGACCAAGGACACCATCGAGCAGGACATCGTCGAGCTGCACGAGAAGAAGCACCGACTGGCACGGTCGCTGCTCGACGGCACCGACGGCACCGGCGTCACCGACGGCACCGACGTCGGCAAGCTCGATGCCGCGGACCTCATGCGACTGATCGGTGGCGACGTGCGTTGAGGTGGTGCCAGCGGTCGGGTCACTCAGTCGGTGTAGAAGAACACCGCAGCCCCGAACCGCGTGGCGTCGAATGCGGCGCCCACCGTGGTCTCGTCGCGCGCGCCGGTGGTCACGTTGCTCACGTGGAAGAGCGGCGACTCCGTTCCGACGACCATCGAGATGTTCGAGGTGAAGAAGTGCTCGAGGCCCATGCCGCCCAGCACGGAGAACGCGAGAGCCTGCACCCGCTCCGGGCCCTCCGAGGTGGGCTGGTCGCGCACCACGTACGCGAAGCTCGGACCGACCGAGAGGACGAAGCGGGTCATCTTGCCGCGGTACACGGCGAACCCGAAGGACACCGACGGAGCCACGGTCCCCGTCGCGTCGTCTCCATCCGTGGCGCTGATGGCCAGGCGCAGGGCCGGCATCAGCGCGACGCGCTCGCTCATCCACCAGCGCAGCGCGGCGGTCGTCCCGTACGTCGCCTCGCCCGACAGGCCGACGCTGCCGCCTCCGATGAGGCCGACGGGATCGACCCATCCTCCGATGCCGAAGCCCACCCTGCCAGCGGCGCTGTGCGGAGGTGGCGCGGGCGGCGGCTGGGGCGTCGGCGGAGGGCTCCAGCCCGAGGTGGGCTGAGGAGGCGGCTGCCATGCCGGCTGCGGATAGGGCGAAGGAGCCGGAGCGAAGGGCGGTGGCTGCACCGGGGGCGCAGGCGTCGTCGCCGGCGTGGCGCCCGGGGGCTCTGCGGGTGTGGCGCCGGGAGGCGCTGGCGACGGAGAGACCTGCGCGTGAGCCAGTGGAGAGAGGAGCGCCGCGAGCGCGGCGAACGCAGCCGTCGTAATCATCCGCATTGCCGCGCGAAGTACAGCGGACAAGCCGGGAGTGTCAAGAAGGTCTGGGTGCCCCTGCCTGCCCCTGGCGAGAGGCAGGGCGCCGCACCCCGGAGCTCGTCATCCGCCACGCAGCCGCTCGAGTTCGGCATCGTCGCTGCCTGACGAAACCGGCCGTCATCGCGCTGGGTGACGGCTTCACAGATGAACCCACCGGTGTTCGTCGTCGTCACGCCCGTGCTGGTGACCGGGATCCGATACTGGATCGGGTCGCCGTCGAGTGTCGTGAAGTTGTCGATCGTCTCGAAGAACGCCGGAAAGTTGGCAGCCAGGAGCTGCTGCTCGGGCATCATCGGCGGCGAGCTCTCGATCACGAAGACGATGTCGATCTGATCGCAGTGCTCGCTCCCCGAGCCCGTGCCCGTCGAACCTCCCGCGGCCTGAGCGCCTTCAGGGCGGGGCTCCGCATCTGCCATGAGTTGCGCTCAGTTCGCGATCTTCTCCCCCGCATCCCCCGCGTCCTTGCCCTGGAAGCGGAGCACGGCATCGCTGACGGTGACGCACGTCGAGTAGGTGTCCGGCACGCTCCCGTCGGTGAGGCAGTAGGGGATGTCGAGCGCGTCGATGTGCAGCTTGCAGTCGACGGCGAAATCGAAGTTCGTATAGGTGCCGCCGTCCTCGGCGCTCTGCAGGATCCGCACACCCCAGTCGTGCGCTTCGATTGCGCTGGAGACGAAGGCCTGCATGGCGCGCGTGTCCTCGGCGGCACCGCCGACGTCGATCAGGCACTCGAGGGCCATGGCGATCCCGCTCTTGCGGTGCTCGCGGCGCAGGCGCCAGTCGTTGGTTAGGAGAAGATATTCCGACGGCCGGTCCTCCGACCCGTATCCCGTCAGCTCGTAGATACCCACGAAGGTCTCGGGGTTCGGGTTGCCCTCGGGCTTGGCCAGCAGCTCGTCGGCGCTGGTCGACAGCGCGCCGGTGTCGTCGCCGAACTCGATCGCCGGCTGCGGAGCCTCCTTGCCATCAGGCGTGTACGGTTCATCGCTGCCGCCGCACCCTATCGCGACGAGCGCAGACAGGATCGAGCTGGCTGCAATGGCCTTCTTCATGTGCGTCACTTAGTCGGTGATTCAACCGAGCACAAGCGGCGGCAGCGTCGACGATCGTGCTGCGCGCGAGCGACGATGAACGATCCGGCACGGGTGATCGGGAGGCTCATGGGTCCCTGGCGGTGTGTGCGTCACCAGTGACGCGCGCGACGACGGCTGCGGCTGCCGCACCGCCCGGCGGCGAGCGGGGGCAGCGCGCTGCAGAGGGATGATGGTCGGGGTGTGGATGGATTGACTTCCAGACTTCCTCCGCGTTCAGAAATGCCGTCCTCTCCCCTTCCCTTGCGGTTGCTCCTCTCCATCGGCGTGGTCTTCCTGGCGGGGCGTGGGTGCAGCCGCAAGCCGGAGCCGCCGCCGCCCGCGGGGTCAGCGGCCGCGCGAGACCCCGCGGACTTCCTACAGCTGCTCCGGCGCTACCGCCGCCGCGCCCGCCTCATCCTCCCGTACGGGCACCCGAGCGGCGGCATGTACATCTGGTACGACTCCGTCAGCGACGACGTCGCCGCGGCCCTGGTCACGCGGGAAGCCGATCGGATCGCCGCCGCGCTCGCCGCCCTGGTAGCCGCCCGCCCCACCGTTCGGCAAGCCGCTGGTCACCGGCTTCTCGCAGGGAGGCATCATGGCCTTCGCCCTGGCGGTCACCCACCCCGAGGCGCTGGCTGCCGCCTTCCCCATCAGCGGCCTGCTCCCGCCGTCGCTCTACCCGTCGGCGGCGCTCAGCTCGAGGCCGCGGCCGGCGACGCTCCCGCCGGTCGCGGCCTTCCACGGCGCCTCCGACCTGGTGCCGACCCGAGGCGCGCGCGCCTCGATCGCCGAGCTGCGGCGCGGCGGGTACCGCGGAGCTGCGCGAGTACGCCGGGGTCGAGCACGACACCTCCGACGAGGAAGAGGGCGAGATCCTGGAGCGGATCGGGCGGGCCGCGGACGGCCTCGCGGCCGCGGCGCCGGCTCCTTGATGGGGTGCCGCTCCACGCTCCGCTGGACAGCAGGCTACGAGGCCCGCAAGGCTGCGCGCAGGAGCGCGGCGGCGTCGCCGGATGTGCCTGCCCGAAGTGCCTCGTCGACGAGCGCGCGTGCACGCGTCGCCCTGAAGCCCATGCGCTCGAGCGCCTCCAGCGCCTGCCGCGCACCCTCGAGCTGCACCACGCCGAGAGCACCTCCGTACGCCGTGCCCTCGCCGTGGCGGAAGACGAAGCCTGCGGTGGCGCTCCCGTCGATGCACAGCACGCCGGCATGCACGGCACGGTGGTGCGCGCCGCAGAGGATGGCGAGACGCTCGGGGTCATGGCCTCCACCCTCGGACCGCGGGTCGAGGTGGTGCACGTCCAGGTAGCGGTGGTTCGAGCATCCGGGCACGACATCGCCTGTGGTCGCGGCGAACGACGGCGCGGCGCGTGGCCGGCGGAATGCTCTGGGTCGCGCGGCCGGCACGGGTACCCACGTGGGTGCTCGCGGGGTGCGGTCCGGCTGCACTTCCGCGCCCGCCACGGGTACCCACGTGGGTGCTCGCAGCACGCAGGTCGAGATCCTGGCTGTCGCACGCGGCCATGACGGCGACTGCGGCGTCGACCTCGAAGCTCGCGCCGGCGGCGTCGATGCTGGCGCGCCCGCACGCGTCACAGCGGGTCACGGCCAGCTGGTAGCTGGCGCGGCCGTCGTCGCCGGGGCCCCCGAGTGCGCGGCGGGCGATCTCGTCGAGGAGCGTGTCGTCGTCGAGGTCGCCGCCGAGGTCGGCACGGACCGCACTCTGCAGGTCCCGGAAGAGGGCCATGGTCTCGGCGCGCACCTGGAAGGCGAGGCGGTGCTGGATCCGTGACGGATCGGACGGGTCGCCCGGCCCGTCGCCCGGCTTCCTGGTCGCGACGGCCGCTTCCAGCTGGCGCAACCGTCGGCCCTTCGCCCAGTCGAGCCAGGGCCGCTCCGTCTCGACCGTTGCCACGCGCGTGAGCTCGCGCACCGCCGACCAGGACAGCTCGCCGGTGGCCAGGGCCGCGTCGAGGAGCTTCAGCTCACGCAGGACACGCGCGATGCGCAGGCGCTCCGAGGTCTGGCGCGCGTTCAGGCCCAGGAGCCTCTCGGCCAGCTCGCCGACGCTGGCGTATCCGGCGCGCGCATGGACGGCGAGACGCTCGGCTGCGCGCAGCCACCTGCAGACCTCGCGCTCGTGCGTTGCGCGGTCGTGGCCCAGCGAAGCGAGCCGTTCGTGCACGCCGGTCCAATCGGTCGCGGTCTCGGGGTCGACCGGTGCGGGCAAGGGCGGCGGCCGCTGCGGCTCGGGCTCCGCGACGCGCGGCTCGCGGAAGAACAGCAGCGGCGCGGGGCGGCAATCTCGATAGGCGCGGGCGTGTGCGAGCGAATGCATGACGCGCTCATACCACGCGGATCGCGCTCGATTCCTGTGCCACCGTGGAAGGCTTTCGAGGCATCGAGCGAGGTTTTCGGTGTCCCGCCCGCAAACGCGTGCGAGCTGGGGAAGCAGGCCGCCTGGCGGCGCATTCTGGGCGACGTCTCGTCCACCGTCGGCTGCGAAGCTCCAACACTCGT
Organism: Polyangiaceae bacterium; assembly: GCA_037720395.1. Classification (GTDB taxonomy): domain Bacteria; phylum Myxococcota_A; class Polyangia; order Polyangiales; family Polyangiaceae; genus JBBJMR01. Next base: position 22,942 of record JBBJMR010000034.1, on the reverse strand, counting down.
CAATCGTAAAATGTGGTCAGAATTCGATTTCGCGCCGCCTCGAATCGGTCGCCTCACGGCCAAAGCAGGATGTCCGCATGGCGTCCGCGGCGAACGAGGCTCGGTCGATGGTGGCCTCGAAGGAGATGCTGTCCATGCCGATGGCCACGCCTGGAGCGCACGAGCGCCGCTGCTGGGCCGACGCCCGCGGCCGGCCTCGGGGCCCGGTCACAGCTGGAAGTCTGCCGCGCATGCCTTCCGTTCGGGGAGGTTCAGGCACATGAACTTGCTGTCGGGGGCGATCTGCGCGCACTCGGCGTCGCTGACCTCGGCCGCGTACGGATAGAGCGCATAGTGACCTGCGAGCACCGGCTCACCCTCGCCGATCGCAAAGTCGAAGACGGTGAGGCGTCCGAGGTCGACGCAGCAGTTGGTGTCGCAGAGGGCGGTCAAGAGCAGGTGACCGGGTTCGTCGGAGACCACGACGGCGCTCCGATACTGCTCCTGGAGCATGATCTGCGTCGCGTAGTAGATGTTCTCGTCGGTGTGCTCCGCCTGGGGTTCGAGGAAGATGTCGGCCTCGGGCACGCCGCGCTCCACGAGCAGCGTGGCCAGCGTCTCCGCCTCGACGAAGGCGTTCTGGACCGCGCCGCCGGTGGTGATGAAGCGCTGCCCGTAGCCGGCGTCCATGAGACGGATGGCGATGTCGGCGCGTGCCATCTGGCATGCGGACGGGGCACCGTCGTCCTCGGTCGGGCACCCGAGGACGATGATCACGTCGTGCTCGGTCGCGACGCAGGAGGTGGCCGCCGGCTTGGGACCGTAGAGATCGGGCGGCAGCACGTCGGGGTAGAGCTCGACCATCGATTCTGTCGGGCAGCTCTCGACGACGGGATCTGGTGGCGCACCGGCGTCGACCGGAGAGAGCGACTCCTCGCTGGCGCAGCCCAGGGAGGCGACGAGCAGCGCGAGCGCGACGGGCAGCGACCACGGGGCCAGCACATGGGTCGGGTACAACAGACTTCTTGCGGCGGCCATGGGCGCAGAGGTCGACGGGGCCGCGGTCTCGGCGGGCGCGCGGTAGCCAGCGGCGTCGCTACCGGCGGTCTGCGGTCGCCGCCGTCGCCGTCGTACCGAAGGCCGCACGAAACGTGCGGGTGAGATGCGCGGTGTCGGCGAATCCACCATCCATCGCCGCGGTGCGGACGAGCTGCCCCTCGGCGATCTGCACCGATTCGACGACGCGGGTCTCATCGTGCAGACGTGGAACCTGATGGACGGCCTCGCCCTGGTGCACCAGCTGGGGTTGCTACCCTCAGCCTAGCCTAGAACGGCGTGGTCAACGAGCACGCGCAAGCGAGCGCGGCGCGCGCTCGCTTGCGGCCTGCTCCGTCACCGGCATCACCATCGCAAACCACGCGCTCCGAGCAGCGCGAACTGGAGCGGACACGATGCGACGACCATCCATTCTTGCCTTCTGCATGCTGACATTGGCGGTGGCCGGATGCGGTAGCGATGCATCGCGCCCGTCCTCCGGCGCGGACGGCAACCAAGGGGAGGGAGGCGCTGGAGCGAGGCTTCGGCACACCGACCGGCGCCACGGGCGGCTCGGCGCTCGGCGAGCCGTGTCTGACCGCTACGGACTGTGCCGCGGACCAGTTCTGCGACGTCGGCGGGTACGCATGCGACGGTGCCGAGCCGTGGGAGCGGTCTGCTCGCCGCGGCCGATCGAGCGCTCGGAGAGAGCCGAGGGGCCGGTATGCGGGTGTGACGGCGCCGTGCACGCGAGCGTCTGCGCCGCCAAAGCGGTCGGCGTGGATGTCGCCATGTACGGCACGGGAGCAGGGACCCTGTACTCGGCGAAGAGCAGGTAGGAGGGCTCTGCGTCCTCCGTGCTCATCCGATCGTGGCTGGCGCGCGCAGGCCTTCACCTCGCCCGTGCCGCCACCACCCTGCCAGCTCCATCCGAGCGGACGCTACGCGAAACGCGGCAGCGAGGAGTGAACTATCGGCGCCCCTGCGTCAGCCGCTGAGGTCGAACGCGCCAGGTCCGGTTACTCGAAGGGGCAGCCATCAGGTCGGAGGGACGGAGCTGGTCCTGGCGCGGCTGCTTGTACGTCGGATTGCTGCCATGGATCGGCCGTTGCAGTGCGCCTGGGGAATGCAACGAAGAGCGAACGTCCTTTCGCGAAGCACGACGACCGCAGCCATCGTCTTCTCGCTGGTGACCGCCTGGTCCGGGGTGGTTGCCGCCGAGGGTCCGGAGGAGGCGCGTGGTCGCAGCGCCGGCCGTGACGGCATGATCGTGGGCGGGTTCACGGCCATCGGTCTGGCACTGCCGCCGCTGGCCACGGGCGCCGTGCTGTACGGCGACACGGGCGGCTTCATCTCCGGACGCGCCTTCAGCCCGTACTTCCTGGTGCCTGGTGCGGTCAGCGCCACCGCGGGCGTCGTCCTGATGACCGTGGGCCTGGCCAGAAGCAACGACAGCGACGAGGTGTCGTCGCGTGGGATGCAGGTCGTGGTTGCGCCGCAGCAGGTGGGGCTGAGCGGGCACTTCTGAGGTGCGTAGTGGGTGGGCGGCTGCGAAGGGTGCGTGCCGGCGGCGGTCTGCCAGGAGCGCAGGCCCATGCGTGCCAGGTGGGGAGGGTCGCTCTGCTGGCGGCTGAGAGCGTCCGAGAGAGGCGTCAGGTACAGCAGCGTCGAGACGGCAGGCCGTGTCCGGACGACGCCCGGAGCATGGTCCTGCAGCTGCCCTTGGCGAGCTCGCGCGCAGCGCTGCAGAGTGCTCGAGGATCCAGGTAGAGTCGAAGCGATGTGGCCGCTCGTGCTTTACCTCGGCTTGCCAGCCGTACTCGCCATCGTGCTCTGGCGTGTGGAGGAGGCGGCGGCGGCTCGCAAGCGCGACCTGCTCTTGCGGGCGCCTTCCGCGGGCGACGATGGGGTCGAGCTCAAGGTGCGTGTCGACGCAGGATCGGGGCAGCGCGTTTCGCTGGGCTCTTCGGTCGAGACGCCGGAGGCCGTGTCGGCGACGCCGACGCTGACGGTCGCTGAAGTAGCGCTGGTGGAAGAGGCCTTCGACGCTTCCGACGGGCCGCCGCCCACGCACGTCCGGCCCGGGCGTCGGCTGGCGCTGGAGCCGGGTGCTTCGATGGTGGTCGCCGGGCTGCCAGGAGCGCGCCGCAAGCCGCTGGACATCGAGACCACTCAGACCGGAGTCCTGCACCACTACTCGTTCGAGCTGGCTGCGGACAAGGTGTTCTGGATCTCCGGTTTGCTCGCGCCGGGCGATGCCAACGGCCCGTTCCGTGGCGACGCGAGCCGGCAGCTGGCTCCTCTCTCGGGCGCCAATCGGCGCGCGTACATCGCCAGCGCCGCCCGCGGCGCGAAGGAACCAACGAACGAGGGGGCGAACCTCGGACTCGGCTGGAGCGTGGGCGTGGCGGCGTTCGCATTTGCCCTGTCGTTCACTCCCTATCTCGGACCTCTCTTCTGGGTCTTGGTGGTGGGCGGAATGATGATCATCACCATCGTCGTATTCCGCAGCGACCGACCCGAGCGCGCGCCTCTGGCCGGGGACGCCCCCGCCGGGCCCAACGTTCGCGTCATCATCCGCGCGGACGAGAGCGCCACCGATGAAGAGACGGAGGGCGAAGCGGCCGCGGAGACGGCGGAGAAGAACTCCCGCGCGTGACGGTCGCCCTCGCCCGGTCAATCATGCGCCGAGGACGCAGGCAGTCAGCCGGGATGCGCAGTCGGGTGCACGCGGAGCAGGCTCTCCTCTCCAGGCACACCGATGCGCAGCGGGAAGCCGTAGTGCCCGGTGCCCCGATGGACGTAGAGGCGGTTCCTGCCGAGGGCCCAGAGACCGTGGTCGGGGATACGCGTGAACAGGCTGAGGAAGGTGTGCGGCAGGCCGAGCGAGAGCAGCCCGAGCTGGCCGCCGTGCGTGTGCCCGCTGAGCACCAGATCGGCCTCACCGTCTGGGAGGTGGTGGAAGGCACCGGCTGCCGCAATCGCGGCCCCGCCTCCCAGCAGTTGTGCGTCGCCGTCCGGTGACGGAACGGCGTTGCCAGCCACCCGCCTCAGCGGGTTCATCGACGCAACGGGGGCCAACGGGGTCTTCAGCACGGTGTGTGCGGACGACCTGACGCCCGCGCTCGCAGAGGCGCTGAGCACGTTCATGGAGGCTTGCGAGAAGCTCCCGCCGCCGCCCAACTGAAGCGTCGCTCCAGGGCTCCACCGGGACGCCGGTCCTCTGCCGACGGCTCCATTCCCGCCTCGGCGCGCTCGGCCGCCGGGGAGCTCGAGCACATCCAAGCGCCAGCGCCGCACCTCAGTGCGAGGTCGGCGGCGCCTTCTCACCGGGCACCGGCTGCTCGGCCATCGCGCGGTACACCCCGCTGCGCTGGAGGACGCATCCGGAGCGGACGGCACGCATCCGCACGCCAGACCGGACAGGAGCAGCGCCAGGAACGAGCCGCGCGCGCGCATCCGGACGATGGTAGGCGATCCAACTCGATGCGGTGGCCTCAGCGGGCCGTGGGAACCGGGTCGGCGTCGGAGCCCCAGCACGCGCTTCGCGACCCGGTGCGAGATAGATGAGCACGCTCGGGAACACGGCTCGATAGACCCTCATGGCGCAACGAGTTGGAGCCACGGGCCCCGGCGAGAGCATCGAGCTGTATGCCCGCATCCTCGCCGCGCTGGAGGACCCGTTCGCCGACGAGTCGAGGGTGCTCGCGGCGTTCGGAAGGTCAGCGGCGGCTTTGCGCTCGTCCTGGTATGGCGGGTGAGCCGCCAGAGTTAGAGCCGTGCCGTCACGGACGAGTCGCAGCTGCCGGCTCCTCTGTGTCCAACCAGCGATGGAGCCAGGCCATCCCATCTCGCGAGATGGCGGCGCTGCGGTCGGAGACGATCGAGAAGTGATCGTCGCCGGGGACCAGGATCAGCCTGGTGTGGTCCGGCGCGGCCACGCTCAGGACGACGCTGTGGGACGGAGGGATGTTGGCATCGGCCTGGCCATGGATGAGGAGCACGTTCGCGGTGGTGCGCGCGATGGCCAGGAGCGGGCTCGCTGCGTTGGGGTCGAAGGTGCCGAGCTGACCGGCCTGCGCGACCCCGGCGGAGAGAAAGGCGTCGGGGATGAGGGCTGCGACGCCGGGCAGATAGTGCCGCGCGTAATCCGGAACGACGGCGTGCAGGGAGCTGAAGGGGGCAACGGCGACGACCGCGCGCACGCGGGGGTCGATCCCGGCGAGCTGGATGGCGATGGCCGCGCCATAGGAGGTGCCGACGACGCCGACGCGGCCGGCGACGAGGCCGCGGTGGTCGAGGTCGTCGAGGAGGCGGCGCAGGTCATTCGCCTCGCGCACGCCGTAGCTCAGCCACTCGCCGCTCGAGCGACCGTGACCGCGGAGATCGGGGAGGACGACGCGATAGCCCTCCGCGGCGACGCGCTGCGCCTGGCCGATGAACCAGAGCTTGTCACTTCGGATGCCGTGCAGGACGAGGACGGTGCCGCGCGGGGGGCCTTTAGGCTCTACGAGGTAGAGGGAGAGCGAGACGGGGTCGGGGTCGCCGAGGTTCACGCGGAGGTGCGCGTCGACGCCGATGTCGTGGCACTGGCTGGAAGAGGGATCGTCGCCGGGTGCGGGGGCGAAGGCCTTGCCGGCGTTCGGGGCGGTGGCGATGGCGCGCGCCATCCAGTTGCGGCCGTGGATGGCGACGATCAGCGCCGCCGAGGCGATGACGACGAACGCGGCCAGCGCCAGGTTGCGGGCGACCCGCCGCCAGCGCAGGCGGGAGATGGGCTTGCCGGTCACAGGTGAGGCCACGTTCGCCGACGCGCGACCTGACGTCGCTCAGCGCCCCGACCGCGCGCAGCGGAAGCCGACGAAGGACGACACTTCATCCTCCGTGAGGAGGTACCGGCTCGCTGCCAGCAAATCGGCGTCCGGGTAGGCCCAGTTTCCGCTACGCAAGCTGCGTCCGGCGAGCTCGCCCGGCGTCTCGCACACGGGGTCGTGGAAGACGCCATCGCCCCAGCACGCCTCGTCTTGCCTATTCCACTGGTCGAGCGCGAACTCGCTGAGGTTGCCCGCGAGGTCGAAGACGGTCCCCGTGGGCACGGCCAGGACGTCGCGTGCGCCGCTACCGGCCGGCAACGGGCCGAGCATCTCTTTGGATGGATTGCAGGGGCTGATGGCGTTGGCGAGCGCTCCTATCCCGGCGCGACCGAAGACGGCGTCGCCGCACGCCGGGATCTCACCGCCCCAGACGAAGTCCGAGCCCCGCAGGCCGCTCGCGGCGTACTCGAACTGCGCCTCCTTCGGGAGATCCTTCCCGAGAGACAGGCAATAGGCTCGCGCGTTCGTCCAGCTGACGCAGTTGAGCGGCTCGCCCTCTCGGTCCTCGGCCGTAACGGTATAGGTGCACCAGTCGTTGAGGCTGTCACCGCTCGTTCCTGAAGCCTGTCGGGGGTCGCCGGCCTTGGCGAGGCCCGAGGTGCGGAACTGTCCGACGGTGACCTCCGTCCTGTCCAGGAAGAACGGGGAGATGACCACCAGGCGCTGCTCGTCGGCTCGCGCGTCGGGTTCGCTCGACACCTGCCTCGGGTTGCCCATCCAGTACGCGCCCCCAGGGATGCACACCTCGTCTTCCCGAGGCACGCCCGTACACGAAGCCGGCTGCGCGCCCGGCCACGTGCCCGCGCGCTGCGTGGTGGGCGGGCCGGGCTCGGGGTCGACCGGCTCTTGCTGCGTGCCGAAGGGATGCGCGACCGAGTCCGTGGGGAGGAACACGATGATCTCCTCGATCCGCCCGTCGACGGCCTCGGGCAGGGCGACTGTCCTTTCGATCGTCGAGTCGGGACGAGGCTCGCCCTGCTCCAGCACGGCCACCCGGAAGAGGCGAACCCGCGCCACGTATCCGGCTGCATCCGTGGGCGTCAGCACGCCGAGCGACGCCCCCACGCCCATGCGCTGGCGATCGACCGAGAACTCGTGGGAGCACTGTGGGCAATCGCCGTCCGGCGCGAGGATGTCGACGCGTGCCGTGTCGAACAGCGCCGCGGGTTGGTCGGGGTCGACGGCCTGCCCCGAAGGCGGCGGCAGCGGAGCGTCCGTGTCCAGGTAAAGCAGCACCTGCCCGGTGGCCGGTAGCTCGTCGGCACCGCAACCGAGGAGGACCGTCACCGCGACCGCGGGCAAGGAGGCGCTGCGCATCAAGGGGTGCCTGCGCTGGAGTACGCACATCGGAAGCCACGGGTGATCGCGGGAAACCACGCGATCTTGGCGAATCGCGCGCCGGACCAGGTGTTGGGTGGGTTCTCGAGCCACATTCCGCCGCGTGCCACGCGCAGCGGCGCCTCTTCCTCGAAGCACACGGGATCGACCAGGGAGGCTGCGTCCCAGCACGGGTGGTCGAATGACCGATACGCATCGAGCACCCACTCCTCGACGCCGCCTGCGAGGCCGACCACGCCATTGAGCCCGTCGAGCGGAGGGGTCTCGTCCCCGTTCGGCCCTTCGCTGGCAGTGACCGGCAGGGGCCCGAATGCGGTGGGGTCCTTCGCGTAGCATAGGCGCGCTCCCTGGGCCCCGTAGCTGGAGCGCCCGAACACGGGCTTGTGGCACGGGTCCGTCGAGCCGTCACAATCACATACGGGCGCATCGTCGCCCCATGGCCACGATGTCTCGTAGGTGCGCCCGGCGGCGGTGGCGACGTACTCCCATTGCGCCTCCGTCGGCAGGTCGCCACCGACGAAGTTGCACAGGGCGCGCGCGCCATACCAGGTCACGCAGTTCAGTGGGAAGTCCTCGCGCCCGCGTGGCTCCGCGCTCCACGTGCACAGGTCCAGGTCGGGGGGCCCGTGGACGGTGGTGCCCAGGGGACCCTCGTTCCCGGTGGCCGCCTCGAGCCCGGGCTGGAAACCCAGTGCCAGCGCGGCGCGATAGCGCGCCACGGTCACCTCGTGGCGGTCCACCCAGAAGCGCCCGACGACGACGGCGTGCTCGGGAAGCGAGGTGGTGTTCTGGCCAGCGAGCGACTTGCGCGTTCCCAGGAGGAACTGCCCACCCGGCACGCACACCCTCTCCGTGCCGGACGTGGCGGGCCCGCATGGTTCGGGCGCGGGGAACGTGCCTTGCAGCGACGTGCCCAGGTCCTGCCGCGAATCGAGTGGTGCCTCGCGCAGGGGTTCTCGCGCGGCCTCCGTTGCCACGCAGGTGGATGCCTCATCCAGCGACGGAGACTGGTGAGGCCATTCGTCGTCGAGCATCGCCATGGTGCCCAGGCAGGCTCCGCGGAGAATCACACGGGTCGAGAACACGGCGTCTGGCACGAGCCGGAGGAGCAGGAGCCTGTCGACGGTGGCCAGCGGCTGCGGCTCGGTGCGTGGGGTGAGGGCGTCGGAGTCGAGCAGCCGCGGAACGATGGGCAGCGGAGGTGGTTCGGCCGGCTCGGGCGGCGGCCAGACGGTGCTCTCGGCCGCCCCGAGCACGATGTCCGTCGGGGCCTGGAACTCCCCCGATCCGGTCGTCACCACGTGGTATCGCCCAGGGTCGAGCTGGACCTCGAGCTCTGCGGGCTCGACGGAGTACCCGGCTCCGCTCTTCACGAGCCCGGTGTCGCAGGCAAACGCCGTGAGCTCGTCCTCGCAGACGCTCCGCAGCTGCAGCGTGACGTGGTAGCCCTGCGGTGTCGCGCCGAGCACGCCGAACCGATACGTTCCCGAGGTCTCGATGTCGAACACGGCGGCGGCGGAGCCGACTGCCGTGGGAAACTGACCGCAATCGCCCTGGCCGAGCTGCCCGATGAAGGGTGCACGGCCCTGCCGCACGGTCACCCGCCCCCCGATGGGCAGCTGCACCGGCGCCGCGCACAGCTCCTCGATGGTGCTCGCCACTGGCGTCGGCTGGTACGGCGCGCGCGCAATGAACCGTTCACCTCGATAGTCGCGGATGCTGCCCTCGGGATAGCCGCGAAGGCGAACGAGCACGCGCCGCTCCACGCCGTCGGGCGCGGTGAGGCCGAACGACGCCGGCCAGTCGCTCGGGTTGCGCAAGGCGACGTCGCGGGATTCGTACCAGGTGCCGTCCTCCGCGTAGAGGTCGACCCGCAGGCGCGCGACGTCGCTGGGGACGGAGAGATCGGTGTCGACGACGACCACCACCTCCCCGATGGGCAATAGCTCGCTGGAGCATGCCGTGGCCAGCGGCAGGGCAAGCGTGAGCGCCGCTCGGAGGGAGGACTGGTACATGTCGAGGAGGCAGGGCGCGCCGTCGCCAGGTCGCACCGGCGCGTGGAGAGGACGGCCGGCAACGACTGTACCACCGCGCCGTGCCGATGCAGCTCGAAGGCACCGTCGAGAACCCTCTCTCCCCGCGCGCTCTACTTCTTCACCTGGGTGACGGTGACCTTGTGCGTCTGTATCTCCTGCGTGTACGTCCGGTGGTCGAAGCGCTTGGGTTCGATGAGGAACGCCATCGGTGACTTCGCCGACGTGCCCGCGCCGACATCTCGCAGCAGGTGCTCGACGCCGAGGCGCTGCGCCCGGGGACGACCAACGTCGACTTCAACGCCGGGATGCGCGCCGCGCTCGCGCGCATTCGCGAGGGAGATCGGCTGTTGCTGGAGATCGGCCAGGAGGGCGTCGCCGTCACGCATGACGCGCGCGGCGACAGCGAGCGGGTGGTGGAGCGCAAGGTGAAGCTCCCGGCGCGCTGGTTGCGCGGTCTGGTGGAGGTGCAGGCCATCCAGCGGCGGATGGAGCAGCGGATGGATCTCGACCGCGCCAGCGCAGTGCGCTTCCTGCGTGCCCTGCCGCGTGCCGGCCGGCCGAGCGACGCCGCCTGGGTCCTGCCTTCGGGCAACGGGATTCGACTCGGCTCGGCGCGCCGAGACGGAGCGGTGCGCCTGGCAGGGCCGACGCGGCTTGCCATGCTCGAGCCGGCGCTGCCGCTCGGGGACAGAATCGCGGTGTTCGAGGATCCGGTGACCGGCGCCAGCGCCTGGCGCGTGCATGGTCGCGGCGTGACCCTGACCCTGGTTCTGAGCCCCGAGACCTGGCGCGGATTCTCCGGCGAGGGCCAGGTGCTGCAGCGCCTGGCCACGACCGAGCCTCGGGTCGCCGACGTGCGCGCGCTGCTGGCCTGGCAATCGGAGCTGACCGAGGACGAGGTGGCCACTCGCACCGGCATCGCAGGCGCCGAGGTCGAGGGCGCATTCGCCTGGCTGGCGACACGTGGGCTGGTCGGATACGACGTCGCGCGTCGCGCCTGGTTTCACCGGGTGCTGCCATTCGACCTCGAGCAGCTGGCGAGCCTCGCCGAGGCGCAGAACCCGCGGCTGGCCAGCGCGCGCAAGCTGGTCGATGGCGGTGCGGTGACGGTCATCCGTGGCGACGGCGGCGCCGAGGGCCAGGTGCGAAGCGACGACGTCGTTCACCGCGTGCGACTCGGTGCGGATGGCGCGCGCTGCACCTGCCCCTGGTATGCGAAGCACGGCGAGCAGCGCGGCCCGTGCAAGCACGTGCTCGCGGTGGAGATGACGCTGGCTGCGGAGGCCCGTCCGTGACCACCCCCGCTGTTGGCGGGGCCTCCGTGATCCTCGATGCCATCCGGGCGGGTGACCGCGACGCCGCGCTGGCTGGGATCGCAGCGCTCGACGAGGGCCAGCGCCGCCAGCTGGCCCCGCAGATCCTCCGCTTGTACGGCGAGCTCAGCGGCCTGCACGCGAAGGCAGAGCGCGAGGCCACGTATGCGTGCGTCCTCGTCGTCGCCACCGCCAGCGAGCTCGTTCGCGCCGGCGTGTTCCTGCACCACGACGAGGTGCTTCTGCCCGCGGTCGCCGCGGTGCGTCCGCTCTGGCTCGACGAAGCGTCGCTGCGGAAGCTGGTGGACTCGAACAAGCTCGGGATGCGGGTCCTCGCTGCGCTGGTGGAGGCGGGCCTGTGCCCTGCGCCCACCAGCGACTGGACGCTCGAGCCGTTGATCGAGCAGCTCGGACGAAAGGGCGCGATTCCGCTCGCTGACGTCCTGCGCCAGCAGGGCCTGGCCGAGAGCGGCTTGCTGTATCGGCTCTTCGAAATCGAGGGTGGACCGCAGTCGAGCTTCGCGGCGTCGGACAAGTACCGCAGCGAGCAGACCACGTGGGCGGTCGCGCTCGCCGAGCTGGCGGCCAGCGGGGAGCTGGAGCGGGCGCGCCTGCTCGACGCGTCCCTGGACGCGCTGGCGCGGGACTATCCGGCGTTCCGCGCGGGGTGGTTCGCGCGCTTCACGATCGCCTGGCACCGAGCGCCGACGAGCGCGCCGCCCGCGTTCCCACCTACCTCCGCCTCCTCGGCAGCTCGATTCCGGCGACGGTGGCCTTCGCCACCAAGATCGTCGAGGGCCTGAGCAGGCAGGGCCGCATCGCGCCTGGGCAGCTGCTGGCCGCGCTGCCGCCGGTGCTGCGGGCGCGCCAGAAGGGGACGGTGGTGCGCGCCGCGGCGCTGCTGCGCGCGAGCGTGAAGCACGCTCCGGAGACGGCGCCGGCCGTGGTCGAGCTGGCGCTGGATGCGCTCGCGCACCCCGAGGTCGATGCCCAGCGAGCGTTGCTCGACCTGATCGATGCCGCGCGCTCCGCGGCGGGCGTGGACGCGCAGCGCGTGGACGAGCGCCTGGCAGGATGTCGGGATCTGGTGGCGCCGTCGCTGCGCGCGCGGTTGCCCCCGGGTGACGGCATCCGGCGTGACCTCGAGGACGCGGCGTCGGCGATCGTCGCCGCCGGGGCAAGACCGGCGGTGGCCGAGCCGCTCGTCGAGCCGGCGCCCAGCGTCGAGAGCGCGCTGGAGGTGGTGGGCCACGCGCTGGAGCACGAAGGAGACGCGATGGCTCAGGAGCAGGCCATCGACGCCATCGCGCGTCATGCCGCACCGCCAGCCGACTGGGCCACGCTCTCGGGGCCGCTCCGGAAGCGCGCCTCGGCGCTGCATGGACGCCACCGCGGGTTCAGGCAGCACTTTGCACAGTCGGTGCTCGCGTACCTCGCCCTCACCTGGACGACCGGAGACAAGCCCGCACCTCCGCTGCCCCGCGAGCTGCGTAGGCTGGAGATGGAGCTCTACTTCCACCGCGTCGACAGCGTCGCGGATCGCGTGGTCGAAGGGCTGAGCCTTCCGCCGCTGTCGACGCCGACGCATCACAACGGCGCCGTGGATCTCGAGCGGGTGTTGGCGCGTCTCGCCGCATGGCGGATCGCGGGGCGGCAGCCAGACCTCCACGACGCCGTGCTGGCGCTGACGCGGCTGCCGCCCAATGAACGCGGCACGCTGCGGTCCGCGCTCGATGCCCGGCACCCGGCGCTCGACCTCGCGGCCGAGCCGGCCGAGCTCGAGGTCGTGCCGCAGATCCGCTCGCGCCAATGGCCGCTGATCACGATCTTCCATATCGAGCTCGAGCCGAAACCGCCGGCGCCGCAGAGCTGCCTGGAGCTTCGCCGTGTGCTCTTTCACCTGCCGGTGACCTTCGCAGAGCGCATGTTGGCTGGTGGCGAGATCAGCGAAGAGGCGATGCTCACCCGCTGGCTGGCCAGCACGACGCCGCATGATCCCGAGCTCCACTTTTCCATCGGGCTCCGGCGACTGGGCGGGGAGCTCGACGACCCCCTGGCCACCGCGCCCCACCTGGAGAGCGCGCGCGAGCCGTCGGTCACGCTGGGCAAGCTGGGTCACTGGCTGCTGCTGCTGGCGCTGGCCGCGCGTGGAGCGCGCGCCGTGGAGGTTGGTCTCGACGTGGCCATCGATGGCATCGAGCAGGGCCGCGTGGACGCCGATGTGCTGGGTGCGGTGCTCGGCGCGCTGTTGCCGAGCGGCATGATCAAGCCCAGGCGCCTGGCCACGACGCTGGCGCAAGTGGCGCAGACGTCACCACGGCACGCCGCGACGGTGGCCACCATCATCGTCCGCGGGCTCCGTGGGCCGCCGGAGAAGGCGCCGCGCGATATGGCGTCGCTGCTCTCGCTGCTCCACGAGCTGCTCATCGGCGCGTCGACGCGCCTGGAGGATGTGGCAGCGCGCCAGTGGCTGGAGCGGCTGCCGGGTGGTGGGAAGGCCGGGGCGCTGCGCAAGGCCTTGCTGGCGTCGTGACGACGTCGCGTCCCGGCGACGTGCTCGGTCTCGCAGAAGTACGCCCACAGCGATGGTCTGGCCCCGTAGTTGTTGCGATCGGTCACGGAAGGCTCGGGCGCGATCCAATCGCGCCGCTGCCCGTACCACTGGCGGAACTGCTCCGCGGAGTAGGTACCGCCGGTCACCGTGGCCAGTTGCCACGTGGTCCCGCCTTGCGGGTGGTAGCCGCCGAACCGCAACACCCGCACCCGCTCTCCGGAGACGTTCTCGAGAGTCGTGGAATAGTCATGAGCGCTGTGCGGCTTGGCCTCACTCGGTCCGAACGTCACCCGCACCGCGGCCTGGCCTTCGGCGAGGGCCGCCTCGTCGACCGTGTCGTCGAGGCTGGCCGTCGGGCCAGGTTCTCGCTGCAAGCCCGGGCCGACGCCCGGCGGTCGCGCAAACTCGATGCCGCCCCGGTCGAGCGGCTCGCCGTTGCCGTACGCCACCAGCCACGCGCGCACTCCATCGATGGGCACCGGCGCACCGTCGATGCGTGCCGGACCCTCGCGACTGGCACGAACGTACGCGGTCGGCGCGTCGAGCGGCATGCCGATCCAGAATTGATAGTCGAATCCCGCCGATAAGATGCGCCGACAGTCTCGCAATGGACTCGTCCCCGCCTTGGCTCCTGGCCCGGCCCATCTGCAGCAGCGCTCCCACGGCAACGAGGCCGAGCACGACGGCGGCCACGAGCCACGGGAGCCACGCCCTCATCGGCATCTCATAGCTGGGTAGCCGCCACGCCTCCACAACTCTTCGACCCGTGGAGGTGGGACTGGAGCCCCGATGGTCATTTCACAATGGTGACACGGCTGCGAAGCGCGGCGGAAGCGGGCCGAGCGCGCTGGACCCCGGGAAGACGGTGACCGGCTACGCGGTCAGCTCGTCGAGGGAACCACGCGCCCGATCACGGGTGGCCTGGAGCAGCGCTTCCGCCGCGGGCAGCACGACCTCGTCCAGGGCTGCCTGCTCCGTATCGAAGAAAACGCGATCGCCAGGGAGGCCGTGCTCGGGGAGGCACGGTGCGCCCGCGTCACGGGCGCTGCGCGCCGCGCGGACCGCCCGTCGCAGCGCGGTTGCGGCTGCATCACGGATGTCCTGGCCGCCAGTGCGGACCGCCCAGGCGACGATGCGCCATGCGAGGGCGGCGTGTCGCGCCTCATCCATCGACATCGTGCGCAGCAGGCGGCGGAGCGGCTCGTCCGCAGCCGCGGCACGCACGGCGAGGGCGCACGCGGCGAGCGTCTCGCCGACACAACCGGCAAGGACCGTATCCTCGACCAGGGCGCGGAGATCGCAGGTGGGCCGCGCAAGCGCGAGCTGCGGCAGCGTCGAGGGGCCGAGGGGGGAACCGGCGTACGCGCCGGCCATCGAGAAGCAGATCTGCGCGTGCCGCACCTCGTCGAGCGCGGCGCGGTGAGCGGCCGACACCAGCTCCGCGGGCGCCGAGCGCGATGAGGTCGAGCGCGAGCAGAAGAACGACGCCACCGACGCGTGCTCGGCGAGCGCATCCGCCTTCCATGCCGCAGCCGCAGCTTCCCGCGCTGATGCGTGGAGAGCCGCGACGGCGGGCAGGCGCGTACCAGCCTCCCATCCGTCGCGCAGGAGCGCGGACGCAGTGCGGGCTCCGCCGCCGATGATCAGCGGCGCCCGGACCCGTACGTCACGTCGTAGCAGCACTCACCCGGCTTCACAGCGCCCGGCTCGATGCTGGTGTAGCCGACGCCGCAATGGGTCATGTACGGGCTCGGGTCGGAGGGACAGGGCCCCGCCCCGCCATCCCCACCCTGATTCCCGCCGCCGCCCTCCCCACAGCCCGCCTGCGCCGACGGCCACGCGATGCACTCCTCCAGCGGATGCTGAGTGAGGTCCTCCTCCTCGCTGTCTGCGTTCCCGCAGCCGGCCGTGGCGACGGCGGCGGGCACCACGATGGTCAGGATGCGGGACAGAAGAGCGCGGTTGAATGCCATTTCAATCTCCCGGTGGCGACGTGGGACCTTTCCACCGAGCAGAGCAACTCATGTGCCGGCGTGCCAGGGCTCCTGGAGTCGCTCGCGTCGAGAGCCCTGGCTCGCGCCCCGCGGCTCATCCGGGCGGAGAACCCGCGGTCGACGCTTGGCCGGTGGGCCCTCGATACCGCGGTGCCTACCCGCGGTTGGCGCGATCAGGATGCCGCCTCGAATCCAGGCATGTGTCACGCTGTGCCGCGCGAAGTGCAGGATGTTCCTCCGACGTGCCGAGCCGCCCCAGCGGCCGCTCCGCCTCCACCGGGGTGATGCGACGTCGCGGAGTGCCGTCGAGCCATGGAGCGTTGACGTCCATGCCGTGGCCTTGCTGATCGTCGCCGTCGCCGTCCACGTGGCCGTCGGCGCCTGGCTCCTGCACCGCCGCGTAAGGCTGTCGCACCTGCTGGCGGCGTTCGCCATCCTGTGCGCGGCGCTTCTGGCCGGCTGGTGGCGCTTGCCACTGTTTCCGCGCCTCGGCCTCGCCGCCGTGTACGCATTCGGCGAGGTTCCCTTCTTCTTGCTCGTGGCGGCGGCACGCGTGCGTGCCGAGCGGCCGTGGCTGGCACGGGCGGCTGCGGGCGCGGCGGCGATCATCCTCGCGGTCGCGCTGCAGGGGTTCGTGATCGAGCCACGATGGCTGGAGGTGACCACGTTCACGCTCACGTCACCGAGGGTCGCGAAGCGGACGCGACTCGTGCTGCTCGCCGACTTCCAGACCGACGAGGTTGGCGCATACGAGCTGGCGACACTGCGCACGATCGCCGACCTGGCTCCGGACGTCCTCGTCCTCTCTGGCGACTATCTGCAGATCCATGGACCCTCGCGGGCCGCCCAGGCTGCTGCGTTCCGGGAGAGCTTCGAGCGGCTCGGGCTGGTGATCGAGCGTATGCGCATCGTGGCAGTCGGCGGTGACGTGGACCCGAGTGGCTGGGAAAGCGAGCTGTTCGCACCCGGCGTGGTCGCGACGAGCGAGACGAAGGAAGCAGAGATCGACGGGGTGGTCTTCACGCTTCTCTCCCTGAGCGACTCCGCGAACCCGAGGCTCGCGGTGCCGCACCACCAGGCGTTCCACGTGGTGGTCGGGCATCGCCCGGACTACGCCCTCGGCACCGGCGGCGGGGATCTGCTGCTTGCCGGGCATACGCACGGCGGTCAGGTCCAGGTTCCGTTCATTGGGCCGCTCGTCACCCTGTCTGGCGTCCCACGGGCCTGGGCGGGCGGCGGCCTGCACGCCGCGGGGGGGCGTTCGTTGATCGTGTCTCGCGGCAGCGGCCTCGAGCGTGCCGTCGGGGCTCCGCGGATCCGGCTGCTATGCCGACCCCAGATCGTGGTCGTGGACCTCGCGCCGGGATGAAGGTCCTTCCTCGGACTGCGCCCGCGCTGCCGGGCGTTCGAGGTCCGTGGACCGGCTCTGGCGTTGCGCGGCAATCTGGAGCGCCATGGCCCTGGGCGCGGCGTGCAGCGCGCCGGCGGGAGAGGTCCGCGAGCCGCGTGCGGCGCGGCCGATGGCCGGCGCTCGCCCCGCGCGCGTCGCACCGGTGCCGGCGGCCGGGCTCGCGCCGGCAATCGAGCCGGAGCCCGCCCCGGAGATCGCCGACGCCTTCCTGCCCCCCGCGGCGCCACAGCGGGCGTGCAACGAGCAGCCCCCGCAGCCGTTCCTGATGAGGTCCAGCTACGCGTTCAGGCTGGACTCCACGGCCAAGGAGGCGCAGCGCCGCAAGCAGATCCATCGCGCCGCCATCGAGTACCGGACGCGCCGTTACGGCCACGTGGAGGGTTTCGGCGATCCGACCTGGAACGCGCTCGTGCCCAAGCAATACACGAAGGTGTCGACGTTCTTCGGCATCCGGGTCCGTATGAACGCGCGCGTGCTGGCGGCGCTGGCGTGCGTCGAGGAGGCGATCGCAGAGGAGTGCTCCGCGACGCCATACAAGCCGCGCGTCCTCGACGGCCTCCGGGCCAGGAACACGTTCTACGACGGCGAGGTCTCGAACCACGTGTACGGCATCGCCATCGACATCGACTTCGACATCAACCCCTGCTGTGGGTGCCTTCCGCCGCTGAGCGACCGACCGCTCTGCAAGGAGCCGGCTGCGACACCGTTCGAGCGAACGCACATCCCCAGATGCTGGGTCGACGCCTTCGAGCGCTACGGCTTCTACTGGCTCGGGCACGACGCGCTGGAGGACACCATGCACTTCGAGTTCCTCGGCGACCCCGCGGGCATCGCGCGGGCGCCGGTCCAGGAGCGCGCTGTGCTGGGACGTCGCTGACTCCTGGTGGTCACCGCACCGAGGCGAGGCAGATCTTGCGCACCCGGCCCCGTGACATCAGGCAAGGGCGCGGCGGGTTTTGCGCACTGCAGTCGCCGCGCGCACGATGCAAAGCGAGTCTTGCGCACTCGATGAATTCGTCATGCGACGCCGTGCGCAGCTCGCTTACCCGCGCGCAGCCTGGAACATCGGCGAACGCGCGCATGCGTACGAGGCGAGGCCCCTCGCGTATCGGCGACCGATAAGCACCGAAGAGATTGTTTCGAACATCACCGGCGAGTTACAGGTTCATCGCCGACGCCGAGAGCCGCGCGGCCCACTCGACCCGAATGGGGTCGGCGCCGGGAAGGGCGCGGGTATCACCGGCGAGCTCCAGGTGCCCGGCGAGGTCGAGACCTGGGTGGAGACTGTACGAGGCCCATGGTCGACGCGCGCCCCGATCGAGAAGCGCCTGGAGACTATAGATCAACAGCGTATCCCCGCGTCGCCGGAGATTCCTCGGCCCGCCTCGCCGCCTCGCCGTTACGTGGGCTGGTAGATGCGAAGCGCCATGCCGTCCGGGAAGGCCATCGTTGCCAGCACCTCGAACTGCAGCGCGTCCGGGAGGTCGAGGAACAGGGGCTTGCCGCCTCCGTACGCCAGCGGGCGGGTGATGACGGCGTACTGGTCGACGACTCGGGCTTTCGACAGCGACTGCGCGAACGATGCGCCGCCCCAGGCAATGATCTCCCCTCCTGGCTGCTTCTTCAGGGCTGCGATCTCGTCCGCGAGGTCGCCGCTGGCGATCGATGATTCCGGCCAGCTGGCCTCTTTCAGCGTTCTGGAGAAGACCACCTTGGGGATCTCGTTCATCGGCGCGGCGTAGTCGTCGGTGGCCGTTGGCCAGAACGACGCCATCTCCTGGTAGGTTTTCCGACCCATGATGTGGGTTCCCGCGCGGCGGATGCGGTCGAGCTTCCAGCGCTTCAGCTCGGCGGGCTCGGGGTGGGCGCCGATGGCCTTTCCGGTCGGGGCGCTGACATATCCGTCGATCGAGGCCGTCATGATCAGGGTCAGCTTTCGCATTCGCTCTCCTTCGTGAGCTCGTGGAGCAAAGGTTGTCGGTGGGCCGACGACGTGCGTTGCTCGGGGCACGCTGGGTCGCAACGATCCGCTTCGGAGATAGTGGTCAGGCCGGTACCAGGCGCTCTTTTGCCCCCGGG
The DNA here is from genome assembly GCA_037720395.1 of Polyangiaceae bacterium. Classification (GTDB taxonomy): domain Bacteria; phylum Myxococcota_A; class Polyangia; order Polyangiales; family Polyangiaceae; genus JBBJMR01. The sequence continues at coordinate 4,329 of JBBJMR010000034.1, read as the reverse complement.
TGGCGCGGCCGCGGTCGAGGCGCTCGGCAAGGCCAGGGCCCATCCCCGCATTGCGGCAGGGTGGGGGTCGAGGTCTGACCCGGGCAAGCTTCTTCGCCTCCCCGGCGCTACCATCGTCCGGCATGACTTCGTCGCCGAACCTCGACAGCGGTGGGGCCTCCTCGGGGAGCCTGGAGCGGTGGACGCGGAAGTACGGCGTCGGCGAGGCGTACGCCTTCGAGCGCTGCGCGTCGTCGCACGGGGGCACCACCGGTGCGCTGGTGCAGGTCTGGCGATCGCCGCTTCGAGCCGGCGCCTGGTCGAGCTGGTCCTTGACCACCAGCTACTTCGACGACATCGAACGCCGACGCCCGGCGATCGAGCGCGGCGCCTCGCTCGGCGGCCGCACGACAGCCCGGCTGCTGGCAGCGCTGGAGTCCACGCACTTCTGGAGCGCCGAACCCTGGCCGCAGGAGCTCGCGCCCTGTGGCACCGACGGGCAGAGCTGGGTGTTCAAGGGTGTCCGCGACGGCGTGGAGCGCGTTCGCGTTGTCTGGTCGCCGCGCGACGGCGAGGCGGTCACGCTGGCCCGCGCTTTCCAGCAGGCGCGCCCCGGGCTCCGGCGATGGTTCGCCGACCGCCTCCCGGTCATGGCCTGACCGGTGCGCGGGCGTGGCCCCGCCGGCCCTTCGCCCAGTCGAGCCCGGCCGGCCCGGGCGGCGGCCAGGCGGTGCTCTCGGTGCATTCGAGCGGCGGTGCGTGGCGCGACGACGCTCAGGGCGACGATCGCGACGGAGAGCGCATCGGCCGCGATCCAGGACACGGCGCTACGCCGCCTGCTTGCGCCACACCGAGGCGAGCCAGGGCTGGCGTTCTCGCGGCAGGCCCGAGGGGCGATAGTAGTGCTCGAGCTCGGCGAATCCCGCGGCCACCATCAGCGCACGCCACGAATCGAGGTCGTGGTAGCAGCCGTAACGATCACCCGACCAACCTTCACTGCCATCGCCGCGCGGATTGGAGCTGAAGAGGACGCCTCGGGGTCGGAGGGCGGCGTGCAGCTCCGCGAGCACGCGCGGCAGCTCGGTGCCGGGTACGTGGAACAGCGACGCGTTGGCGAACACGCCGTCGTAGCGCTGAGCCGCCAGGGCGAGGCGCAGGAAGTCCTGGTGGAGGACTTCGCAGCCCGAGTGCGCGCGAGCCATCGTGACGAAGCGCGTCGACCCCTCCAGCCCCACGGCCTCGTGGCCGAGCCGCCGGAAATGGAGCAAGTCACGGCCCGGTCCGCAGCCGAGATCCAGGATCGAGAACGGTGGCGGCGTTTCGATGTGACGCAGCAGGGCTGCGCGGTTCTGGCTGACGTCGTGGTCCAGCGTCCCGTCGCGGAAGGACTCCGCCGCGCGGTCGTAGTGGCCGAGCGTGCGAGCGCTGATCTCCTCGAGATCGGTCCGTCGATTCATCGTTGGCTGGGCCTGCTGGCAACGCGGTGCTGCTCGCTGCGCTTCCAACGCGGCTGAAGGAGCGGGTCCACGACTAGAGATCCTCGGCGAACCGGCGCGACCGAGGCCGCTCCGGCGAGGCTGACGTAGGAGCTTCGCAGCGTAGCACGCTCGGCGTGGAGCTGGTCCTCGAGCACGCATCGTCATTGCGTCAAGGACCGTCGGCGCCAGCCGGAGCCGCCGTTCGAGCTCGTCGGCCGAGATCCGGGCGGCGGCGGCCGCTTCGGCACGCACCTCGGCGACGGCCAGCGCCTGCGTGTCCTTGTTGTTGTAGCGACGCATCCACGCCGGGTCCTGTCGGTACCTCTTGTGGAACCCCTCGACGTACGCTTCGACTCCTCTCCGCAGAAGTGCCCGTTCTTCTCGAGAGTGCGGCCAGGCATCTCGGTCGGCGTACACGATCACCCCGACCCAGGTTCGCTGGTCGGCGCTCAGCGCGCATCCGATGCCGACGAGCCTGGTCTCCTGCAATCGCGCTTGTCGCAGCTGGGCGACGTCGGAGATCGCTTCCACGACGTCGACGGCCGCGGCTGCGTGCGGGCCGAGCGTCGAGTGCACGTCGTCTCCGAGCTCGACGGTCCCCTTCGCGCCCTGGAGATGGCGCCGCGCGTGAGCGCTCGCTGCGGCGTCGAGCCCCGGGAGGCGCTCCAGCGGCGGGCGTCTCTCCGCGTCGCGCACGCGCTGGAGCTCGCGGACGAGCGGATCGCACTCCGACGGCGCCGCCGGGGGCGCGAGGGCGCCGCCCGGGCTCGTCGGTCCGCCGGGTGCGCGATGGCCAGCGTCGACTGGCCAGGGTGGAGACGGCGACGCGACGGGGCCGGACGCGGACGGTCCCCCGTCGCAGGCAGCCATCCCAATCAGGGCAGCGAGCATGGGGGCAATCGGCCACGAAAGGTGGGCGCCATCGGGGAGGCATCGCGCCATGGCGATCAGTTTCGTCCTCGCAGCCGCCCTGTAAAGGGCAAAGCTGCCACCCCTATGGCGAGAGCGAGCTCAGCGGGTGGACAGGGTTCGACGCGCGCCGTCGCAGGACGCTATCGTTCGCCTACCGCGACGAACGCGGGCAGGCTCGAGTCCCAGGAGACCTCATGCGCAGGCCGATTGCCGCCACCGTGGAAGTACTGGTCGTGTCTTTGACCCTCCTCGGGTGCGACGGGCCCGACGCCGCGTCCGATGCCGCGCCCGGCGCGACCGCGTCGGCGAAGGCGCCCGCGACCCTGACCGAGGAGAAGATTCGCGCCAGCAGGGCCCTCCAGGAATCCTCCCCGCAGATCGCGGACGTGACCGCGGACATCGGCGCCCCCTTCGCGCAGGGAAAGGCGCCGCGCCGCAGCTGGCGCTTCGAGAAGAAGCAGCAAGGGGCGACGTCGTTCAACTGCGAGACCATCGACGTGATCCAGGGGCCAACGGGGGGTGCCGTGTTCGACACCGGCCTCTCGACGTCGCACGAGTGCAACCAGGTCGAGACGACGAAGGCCCAGGTGCAGGGCATCCTGGCCACGCTCTCCGGGGTGCCCACAGGGGACTTCTACGCCGTGATGGGGGCGGTGAAGAAGCCGTTCGATCAGGCCGCGGGCCTCTTCGAGAAGGAGCTCGGCAAGCCGGCCGAGACGGGCGAGCCGGACTTCGCGGCGTGGCGCTACACCGGCGATGGGGGCCGATGCCGCGCCGTCCTGGTCACGGCCCGCCTGGCGTCGAAGGGCGGGCAGGCGATCTGGGGTCTGTCCTGCGACTGAGACCCACCCCGCCCGTCCTGATGGAGCCCGTGCATGCGGATGCGCGGCAGACGCTCGCCAACCTGATCGAGCTGTACGTGCACGATCTGAGTGCCGCCTTCGAGGTCGACATCGGGGCGGACGGCCGCTTCGGTTACGATCGGCTCGATCGCTATTTCTCCGCGCCAGAGACGCACTTCGCGTACTTCATTCGTCGCGGCGGAGGCCTCGCCGGCTTTGCGCTCGTGACCTGCGGCTCACCGGCCAGCGACGACCCGCACGTGCTCGATGTCGCGGAGCTCTTCGTGCTGCGCCGACATCGCCGCGCGCGCGTCGGGCACGAGGCGGTGCACCAACTCTTCGGCGAGCGCCCCGGCCGCTGGATCGTCCGCGTGTCGGAGGCGAACCCCGGAGCGCTGGGATTCTGGCGCGAGGTGATCGCCGCCTACGTCGGAAGCTCGGTGACCCCGACGCTGTTCGACGGGAAGCGCCACCGTTTCGAGGTCTACACGTTCGACAGCCCGCCGCGTGCGCGCTCGCCGGAGCGATCGTGAACGCCTGTCCGGCGGCGAGTGGTGGGGCGATGGCGCTGCGCTGACCACGGCCGGGCTGTCCGGGAGTGGGCCCGGGTGCGCGTCCGGCTCGTGTGCGCAGTGCGCGCGGCGAGAGGCTCTGTCACTGCAGCTTGCGCGCTGCGAAGACGCCAGACTGGCCCGCGACCAGGCCTCCTCCGGGCGTCGAGATCCAGCGGCCGAGGCGGAGGCCGGAAGCGCCGAGGCGTGACCAGTGGGGGCCTTCGCCGTGCGCGAGGCCACCGTCGCCGCAGACCCAGCGATCGCCGGCGGGGCCGGCCACGTCGCGGGGGTGGGCGATGGGGGAGCGCTCCTTGCTCCAGGTGGACGAGCCCGCGTCGAGGCGGTGGATGGCGTCGGCCTGCGCGTCGGCCACGGCGATGGCGCCGTCGTCGCCGACCCAGAAGCCGGTCGGCTGACCTTTCCACGGCGCGGGTGGGCCGACGGGGGCGAAGCCGCTGTCGTCGGCCCGGAAGATGCCGGCGGGCGTGAGCGCCCAACCCTTGCTCTGGAAGACGCGCACCACGGCGCTGGGCGGGATGGTGGCGGCGACTTCCTTCCAGCCCT
>JBBJMR010000224.1:0-14691 GCA_037720395.1 Polyangiaceae bacterium | reverse complement strand
CGAGCAGCAGCAAGAGGTTCACCGCGAACTCGTGCGATGCGTCGACCACGCGCCAGAAGGTGCGCTCGTCGACCGCGAGCAGGCGCGAGGGCTCGCCGGCTACCACCCAGGCCGAGGCCGGGCTGGGGTCGAGCACCGACAGCTCGCCCACCGTCTCGCCGGCCTCGAGCCAGGCCACCGGCTCGGACTGCTCGGATTCGAGGCGCACGCCGAGTCGACCGGAGAGCACCATGTACATCTCGTGGTTCCGCTGCCCGCCGCTGATGAGCACCTCGCCCGCGGCCAGCTCGCGCATCTCGCAGGCGGAGAGCAGGTCCTCCACCGACGCCAGGCTCACACCTTGGAGCACCTTGAGGTTGTAGAGCTCGGCCGGATCGAGGTCGACGTTGCCGAACCGGCGACTGCTCTTCGGCGCCTCCATGCGAAGGGTTCACTCTACCGGGCAACCCTCGCGCATCAAGCGGGCTCATCGGCACCGCTGCACCGGCGGAGCCTGGCGGGCTAGATCTCGATCACCGCGCCTTCGCGCGCCGCCATGGTGTTCGGGAAGAGCTCGCGGGCGCGCCGCTCCTTCTCGCGCACCATGGAGTCTGTCTGGCTCGGGTCGTGGTGGTGGAGAACGAGCTGCTTGACGCCCGCGGCCTTGGCCAGCTCGCAGCCGGCCGCGAAGGTGGCGTGGCCCCACCCCGTCTTCGGCCCGCCACCGACCTCGCCCGCGTACTCCTCGGGCGTGTACATGGCGTCGAAGATGAGCAGGTCGGCGCCGCGCGCCAGCTTGAGCAGCTTGGGGTCGGGGATGGCGTAGTGCTCGGAGTCGGTCACGTAGACCACGGCCTTGCCGCCGTACTCGATGCGGTAGGCGTAGACGCCGTTGGGGTGGTTGCCGCGCGCGTTGGTGACGCGCACGTCACCGCGGCTGCCGATGTTCACCGCCTCGCCCTCGTAGAGGTCGTGGAAGCTCATCCCGGCGCCCATCTCCGAGAGGTGCACAGGGAAGCTCGGGTAGTCCATCTGCCCGGCCAGCGTCTCCTCGAGCGTGCGAGTGACGTTGAGGCCGCCGTAGAGGTGGATGGTGTTGCCGCGCACGAAGGCAGGGGTGAAGAAGGGGAACCCCTGGATGTGGTCCCAGTGGACGTGGCTGAAGAACATCCACGCCTGAGCGGCCGGGTTGAGCGGTCCGCCCCAGCGCGCGCCCGTGCCGCCGTCGAGGATGACCAGGCAGTCGCCGGCGCGCACCTCGTAGCAGCTCGTGTTGCCGCCGAACTCGACGGTGTCGGGGCCCGGCGTGGGGATGCTGCCGCGAACCCCCCACATCTTGATTCGCATCGTCACGTGGCCTTCCCCGACAACGCCTGGCTTGCGCCGGCCATGGCACCGAAGCTCGGTGATAGAGCGCCCGGCCGGACGGCGTCAAGGGCGCTACCGGAGCGTGAACAGGTGTCGCCTCGCCGGAGGGAGGTCGGCGGAGGTCGGCCGGAGGTCGCCGGAGGCCGGCCGGCGGCTGCCGGGGGCCCCCCCGGGGCGCCGGCGCCCGCCGGCCTGCGCGCGCCCCGGCCTCGGAGCGGGCCGGGCCCCGACCGCCGCGGCCGACGAAGCGTTTACGCGCCCACGCCGGCGAGGGGACCGCTGCAGAAGTCCGGGACGCCGAAGGTCGGATCGTCGTGGCCGAAGAGGCGCAGCAGGGTGAGCAGCAGGTCGCTGTGGTTGCGGTCCTGGAAGACCAGGTGCTGGCCGGTCTTCACCGCGCCCGAGAGGCCGCCGGCGAGGACGACGGGCAGCTCGTTGGTGGCGTGCGCCGCCCCGTTTCCGAACTCGGACAGTGCCACCACCAGGCTGTGGTCGAGGACCGATTCCCCGTCCGGGCCCTCCTTCAGGTCGTCCATCTGCTGCAGCAGCCTGGCCAGCGCATCCATGTGCCAGCGGAAGACGGTGCGGCGTGTCTCGCGATCCTGGGAGCCGTCCTCGCCGGGGCCGCCGTGGACCATGCCGTGCCAGTCGCCGCCCGGGATGCTGGCGCCCGTCCAGTCGAACTGGCTGTTCTGCTGGGTGCCGACGTAGAGGGTGGAGACGCGGGTGATGTCGCAGGCCAGCGAGTAGGCCACCAGGCCGCCGAGGGCGTCGAGCATCAGGTCGTGGGCGGCGCCATCCACCGGCCCGGGCTCGGGCGGCACCGTGCAACCGACGAGGCCGGCGTTCTTCACCCGCTCCTCGAGCTCGGCCACGTAGGCGGCGTGCGCGTCGAGGCGGATGCGATCGGCGCCCGAGAGCCCCTTGCGGTAGCTGCCGAAGTTGTCCTGCACGGCGTCGAGGATGGCCACCTGCCGCGCGCGCAGCTTCTCCTGCGCCTCGGTGTCGGTGTCGTCGAAGCCGGCGAAGAGATCCTGGAACAGGGCCACCGGGTCGTTGGTGGCCGAGGAGACCGGCGCGTCGGGGCCGGAGAAGGAGATGACGCCCTCGTAGCCGCCGTAGTTGCTGCCCGCCCAGACATCGACCGTCTTCTTGGCGGTGACCGGGCCCATGCGATCGGCGATGACCTGGTCGATGGAGGGGCCGTCGGCCCAGGCTTGCCCCGTCTGCCCACCGAAGAACGGCGCGGCGGTGAGCAGGGTGGTCTTGGGGCCCACGTGGCCGTTGGAGCCGGTGCACAGCTCGCGGACGTCGTTCTTGAGGCCGGAGAGGACGACGAGCTTGTCCTTGAACGGCTCGAGCGGCGACAGGATGGGGCTGAGCTCGAAGCTCGATCCGACGCCGCTCGGGCGCCACTCGTCCACCAGGGTGCCGGCGTCGTGGTAGAAGATCACCAGTCGCTGCGGGTAGTCGCCGGGCGCAGCGCGCGCCGGGCGCGCCGACTCCAGCAGCGGCAGCGCCAGGACGGCGCCGCCTGCGCCGAGCAGGAAGCGGCGGCGGTCGAGGCCTCCGACAAGACCTCCGACGCGACCTCCGACGGGAGTGGAGCGCTTCACTTGTCCTCCGGCAGGCGGCGGTAGAGGAACCCGTCGCTGGTGGCGATGGAGACCAGCAGCTCGCGCAGCGACAGGTCGCTGGCCGCGAACGAGGCCTCCAGGTGATCGATGTTGCACTGGTCGGCGGCCGCACTGTCGCGGCCGGCGGAGTAGCGGAACCACTGGGTGGCCACGCAGCGCGCCACCTCGTCGCTCTCGGCGAGGTGGGCGCCGAGCTCCACCGCGCCCTCGAAGACGCCGTCGCTCGACTTCGAGGAGACGATCTCGCCGGTGGCGTCGATGGCCACCTCCCCTTCCTGGTCGCGCCAGGCGCCGGCGGGATCGTAGTGCTGGAAGGCGAGGCCGATGGGGTCCATGAGCACGTGGCAGCTGCCGCACACCGGGTCGGTGCGGTGCTGTTCGAGCTGCTCGGAGAGCGGGACCGAGGGGTCGACGTCGGGCAGCACCACGTCCACGTTGGCCGGCGGCGGGGCGAGCGCGCCGCAGAGCAGCTGCTCGCGCACCAGCTTGCCGCGCAGGACGGGAGAGGTCTGCCCTGCGTGCGCCTGCGCGGCCATGATGCCGGCGCGGGTGAGCAGGCCGGCGCGCTGCGACGGGTCGAGCTCGACCTGTTGCCACGCGTCGGCGGAGGCCGGGCCGGCGACGCCGTAGACGGCGGCCAGCGGGCCGTTGACGAAGCCGACCGGGGTGGTGAGCAGCTCGTCGAGCGTCCCCTCGGTGTCGAAGACGAAGTGCCCGAGCAGGCGCCCGATCTCCTCGTCCATGGCGGCGGCCACGCCGTCGGCGAAGTCCGGGAAGAGGTCGGGGTCCTTGGTGGCGTGCGCCAGGCGGCCCATGCCCATCCACTCCGAGGCGAAGAGCGCCACCACCGGCCGCGCGCGCTCGTCGTCGAGGAGGCGGCGTGCCTGGGCGGCGACCTGCTCCGGCGTGTGCAGCTCGCCGGCCGCGGCGGCGTCGAAGAGCACCCCGTCGGGCATGGTGTTCCAGAACAGGTAGGAGAGGCGCGAGGCCAGCTCCCAGTCGGTCATGCGCATCACCCCGCCCTCGGCGCTCGGCGCGTCGCCGGTCTCGTGCATGTAGAGGAACTGCGGGCTCTGCAGGACGACCTCCAGGACCACGCCGGCGGCGTCGGCGAAGGTGCCATCCGCGCGCGCCACGTCGAACGCGGTGGCCAGGCGATCGCGCTCCTCGGCCAGGAGCGGGCGCCGGTAGGCGCGCGGCACCAGGTCGTCGAGCAGCGCGGCGAGGCAGGCCGCGTCGCCGTCGCTCTGGGCATCGCAGGCCAGCACCTCGGACAGCGCCGGCACGACCTGGGCGCTCACCTCGGCGGCCGCGTCCATCACCTTCTCGGTGCCGGTGAGGTCGATGGTGTTGAGCTGGATGTCGTTGCCGAAGCCGCTCTTCGGCTCGAAGCCTGGGAACGATTCGCTCGGGAGCACGGACTCGCCGAAGAGGCTGCGCACGGTGTTCTGGTACTGCAGGCGCGTCAGGCGCCGCAGCGGGGTGGCGCCGGGCTCGATCACTTCGCAGGACAGCGGGCCGCCCGGCGGGGGCCCGCCCGAGCCACCGGGGCCGCCTCCGTCCTCGTGGCCGGCGCCGATCTCGCCCACGCACGCCGCGAGCGCACCGGCGAGCAGGGCCAGTGAGACCAGAGAAATACCGTGAGATCGCCGTTGTCGCGGGGTCATGATCGCCTTTCGCCAGCGAGCACATGGGACCGAGCAACGGCCGTTCCACACCGTCGGGATGACGTTCACGGCCGCACGCGCAGGCATGGCGCGCCGGTGTCCCCTGGAGGGGACAGAACGGAACGCCGCGACTGCCCGTCCGGCGTCGCAGCCCCGATGTGCGCACTGTCCGCGGGTTGTCGCACCGATCGGAGGCCGCTCGGCGGCGATGGCGGGCGCGATCCGGTCGCCCCGCCTACCCTCTAGGGATGCGGAGATGCTGGCTCCTGGCCGCGGCGGTGACAGTGGCGGCAGGGTGCGGCTCGACCGGCGGTGACGATGGCGAGGGTGAGGGCTCCGGCGGCGCCGGTAGCGGCGATCCGAGCGGCGCGGGTGCCGGGAGCAGCAGCGACGGCATCGGCGGTGGGTTCACCACCAGCAGCGGTGCCAGCTCCAGCGGCAGCGGCGGCAGCGCCGAGGTGTGCGACGGCAAGGACAACGACAACAACGGCGTGGTCGACGACATCGACGCCGGCGGTGACGGCATCTGCGATTGCCTGCGCATCGCCACCCTCGGCGTGCCCGGGCAATGGGGCGTGGGCGACGTCTTTTCCACCTGGCTCGACGAGCGCAGTGACAACGGAGCCATCTCGCTCGGTGATCAGGTGCTGACCAAGGCGCTGCTCGACCCGTACCAGGTCATCGTCGCCGAGAACGTGAGCACCCTCGGGCGCACCTACGCGCCGGAGGAGGTGGCCGCGCTCGATGCCTGGGTGCGGGCCGGCGGGGGCTTCATGACGCTCATCGGCTACGGCGACCCCAGCGAGCGCACCAACGCCAACACGCTGCTCGGGCCGTTCGGCGTCTCCTACCTCGAGCAGCAGATCCTGCAGAAGAGCGGCGGCAGCACGGTGCCGGTGAACGGATGGCAGGCGCACCCGGTGAGCGTGGGTGTGACCCGCATCGGAGTGGACAACGGCTACCCGGTGTCGGGCGGCGGGACGCTGGTGGCCACCGAGCAGGGCTTCGACATGCTGCGCGCGGTCGAGATCGACGCCGGTCACGTGCTCGTCTGGGGCGACGAGTGGATCACCTACGACAGCGAGTGGACCGAGCACCCCGACTACCAGGTGGAGCACTTCTGGCTGAACGCCATCAAGTGGCTGACGCCGGCCCTGGAGTGCCAGGTGCCGGTGCCCGAGCCGAAGTGAAGCGCGCGCGGGCGCGACCGCGCATCGCACACTGACCGCCACTGCGCGCGGTTGGGCGCGCCCCTACGCCGGAGCGGACGCGGGAGCTGCACGATTCGGCTCTGTGTGGCACCACCTGCAGCCTGGTCTCGCGGCAGGCTGTCGCCCACCGTCGTCAACCAGGACGCCGCCTCGAGGTGAGCTCGTAGACCACCGGCAGCACCAGCAGCGTCAGCAGCGTCGACGAGATCACCCCGCCGATGACGACCGTGGCCAGCGGCCGCTGCACCTCGGCGCCGATGCCGGTGTTCAGCGCCATGGGCACGAAACCCAGGCTGGCCACCAGGGCGGTCATCAGCACGGGACGCAGGCGGCGCTCGGCAGCGGCTTCGATGGCCTCGCGTAGCGGCAAGCCGCTGGCCTGCAGCTGGCGAATACTGGAGACGAGCACCATGTCGGCGAGCACGGCCACGCCGGACAATGCGACGAAGCCCACGCCGGCAGCGATGCTGAAGGGGATGCCGCGCGCCCAGAGCGCCACCACGCCACCGATGGCCGCGAAGGGGACGCCGACGAAGACGCGCAGAGCGTCCACCACCCGACCGTAGGTGAAGTAGAGCAGCGCGAAGATCAGCGCCAGGGCGGCGGGGACCACGACCATCAGGCGCAGCTGGGCGCGCTCCAGGTTCTCGAACTGGCCGCCGAAGCGCACGAAGTACCCCGGCGGCAGCTCGAGCGCGCCCACGGCGTCGATGGTCTGGCGCGCGTAGCTGCCCACGTCCCGCCCGCGCACGTTGGCCTGCACCACGATGCGCCGCTTGCCCCACTCGCGCTGGATGGTGGTCGGCCCCTCGGTGATGGAGATCTTGGTCAGCTTGGCCAGCGGGAGACGGTCTCCGCCGGGCGAGGTCACCAGGATCCGACCCACGCCGAGCGGGTCCTGCCGGTAGCGGTCGTCGATGCGCACGGTGATCGGGAAGCGACGCTCCCCTTCCTGCAGCTCGCCGACCTGCCGCGTACCCAGCGCCTCCACCACGTCCAGGACCTCGTGCGCCGAGATCCCGTGGCGCGCCAGGGCGGCGCGGTCGACCTCGATCTGCAGGACCGGCTGGCCGGTGATCTGCTCCACCGACACGTCGGCCGCGCCGGGGATGGCCTTCAGAACCGACTCGATCTCGCGGCCCTTGTCCTTCAGCACAGCGAAGTCGTCGCCGAACAGCTTGACCGCGATGTCGCCACGCACGCCGGCGATCATCTCGTTCACGCGCATCTCGATGGGCTGCATGAAGGACATGCGCATGCCGGGGAGCATGGAGAGGTCGGCCTGCATGGCCACCATCAGCTCCTCCTGGGTCTCGCCGCGACGCCAGCGCTCACGCGGCGTGAGGGTGATGAAGACGTCGCTCAGCTCGAGGCCCATGGGATCGGTGGCCACCTCGGGGGTGCCGGTGCGCGTCCAGACGCGCTCGATCTCGTCCGGAAAGGCCGCCAGGAGCGCGCGCTCGATCTGGGTGCCGTAGCGGATCGACTCGTCGGCGCTGACGCCCGCCAGGCGCACGGTGTTGACGACTATGGCGCCCTCCCGCAGCTTGGGCACGAACTCGCTGCCGAGGTGGGTGGCGAGCACCGCCGCGCCAGCCAGGGCGAGCACCGCTACCGCCAGCACCCAGGCCTGGAAGCGCAGGGACAGCGCCAGGGCGGGGCGGTAAACGCGCTTCAGCGCGCGCAGCAGGAAGCTCTCCCGCTCCACCAGGCGCCGCGGCAAGAGGTAGCTCGCCAACACGGGCATCAGGGTGAGCGAGAGCAGCATCGACCCGATGAGGGCGAAGATCACCGTCAGCGCCATGGGGCGGAAGAGCTTGCCCTCCACGCCCTCGAGGAAGAGCACCGGCACGTAGACGACCATGATGATCAGCTCGCCGAAGAGGGTCGGCTTGCGCACCTCCACCGCGGCGTCGCGGATGATCTCCAGCTTGGTACGCTCGCTCTTGTCCTCGGCCAGGTGGCGCACCGAGTTCTCGACGGCGATGACCGAGCTGTCGACGATGAGACCGAAGTCGATGGCGCCCAGGCTCATCAGGCTGCCGGCGATGCCGGCGCGCAGCATGAGGTCGAAGGCGAACAGCATGGACAGCGGGATGGCGGCGGCGACGATGAGGCCCGCGCGCAGGTTGCCGAGGAAGACGAAGAGCACCGCCACCACCAGCAGCGCGCCCTCGAGCAGGTTGGTCTGCACCGTGGTCAGGACGTGGTCGACGAGCGTGGTCCGGTCGTACGCCACCTGCACCATTGCCCCCTTGGGCAGGGTCTTGGTCACCTCGTCGAGGCGCATCCGCAGCCGGGTCGTGACGTCGTGGCTGTTCTCTCCCATCATCATGAAGCCGAGCCCGAGGACGATCTCGCCGCGGCCATCCGCGGTCACCGCGGCGCGACGGATCTCGCGACCCTCGACCACCTTGGCCACGTCCCGCACGCGGATGGGCACACCGCGGTCGGCGCGGATCACGATCTCCTCGATGTCCGCGAGGCTGCGCACGATGCCCACACCCTGGACGACGCTCGAGTCGCCCGCCGCATCGAGGATGCCGCCACCTACGTTGGCGTTGTTCTTCTCCAGCGCCTCGGTGAGGTCGGCCAGCGTCAGGTCGCGGCTGTGAAGGACGGTGGGGTCGACGACCACCTGGAGCTGGCGCTCGTCGCCGCCCCAGGCATTGACTTCGGCCACACCGCTCACCGAGCGGAGCTGCGGCTTGATCACCCAATCGTGCAGCGTGCGCAGCTCGGCCAGGCTCAGCGTCTCGCTGGAGAGGGTGTAGTGGAAGACCTCGCCGAGACCGGTGGCCACGGGCCCGAGCTGCGGACGCGGGATTCCAGCCGGCAGCTCCGCGCCCTGGAGGCGCTCGGACACCACCTGGCGCGCCAGGTAGATGTCGGTGCCGTCCTCGAAGACCAGGGTCAGCTGGGAGAGGCCGAAGCGGGTCAGTGAGCGCAGCTCGACCAGGCGCGGCAGGCCGGAAATGGACTGCTCGAGCGGCGCGGTGATCTGGCGCTCGATCTCCAGGGCGGAGAGCGAGGGGGCCACGGTGTTGACCTGCACCTGGACCGGGGTGGTGTCGGGGAAGGCGTCGATGGGCAGGCGGCGGAAGGCGATGGCGCCGGCCACGGCCGCGGCAAGCGTGACCAGCAGCACCACCAACCGGTGGCGCAGCGACAGATCGATGATCTTCTCGAGCATCGCTCAGTCCGTCTCGCAGCAGCCGGCGCCGATGCTCTCCTTGGAGGTCTCGGTCTTGAGCAGGAAGCTGCCGGTGGTCACCACCTCCTCGCCGGCGACGACGCCCTTCGCCACCTCGATGGTGTCGCCGTCGCGAATGCCGAGGGTGATGCGCCGTGTCTCGAACTGGTCGTCGGCGATGCGCACGAAGGCCAGGTGCACGTCCTTGGCGCGCTGCACTGCGGCGGCGGGGATCATCACCGCTGCGCGGTCCTGCTCCACCGCGATGCGCGCCTGTCCGAACATCTGTCCGCGCAGCGCGCCGTCGGCATTGGCGAGCGCCACGCGAGCCAGGGCGGTGCGCGTGTGCGGGTCGAGCGCGGCCGCCACGTAGTCGACCTTGCCCAGGAGCTCGCGGTTCGGCAGGCCATCGAGCGTGATCTTCACCGGTTGCCCGGGCGCGACCCGGGCGAGGTCGTTCTCGGGCACGTCCAGCTCGGCCCACATCGAGGAGGGGTCGACGCTCTCCAGCAGGACCTACTCGGGCTGCACCATCGTGCCGAGGGTCGCGCTGCGCTCGGTGACCACCCCGGCGATGGGGGCGGTCAGGGTGTAGCTGCCCCCGCCCCCGGCGGCGGCACCCATCGCCTGCAGGCTGCCGGCCAGCGCGGCGTGCTCGCCCTTGGCCGCCTCCAGCTCCTGGGTGGCGATGACCACCGCCTTCCTGGCGGTGATGCCCTCCTTTTCCAGCGCCACCTCGCGGCGCAGGTTCTCCTCGGCGAGCTCCACCCGCGCCCGTCCGGCGGCGAGGCGAGCGCGATCGGCGCCGACCTCGGCGCTGTCGATGACCAGCAGCGGCTGGCCCTTCTTCACCCTGGCGCCGACGTCCACGGCGAGCGAGCGCACCACGCCCGGTGAGCGAGCGTTGAGGTGCGCGAGCTTGGTCGCGTCGTAGACGATGCGCGCCGTGGTCGGGACACTGCCACCGCCGGCGCGTGTGACCGCGCGCGCCGTCTCGATCCCCGCCAGGCGCGCCGTCTCCTTGTGCTTGAAGCGGATCTTGGTGCCGTCGGCCGGCGCGCCATCGGCCTTGGCCATGGCGATGGCTGGCTTGCCCCCCCGCTCTGGGTGGCAGATGGGGCAGAACGACTCCGGGAAGCCGTGCTCCGGGCACCAGTCGCCCTTGGCCTGGAAGACGGCGACGAGCGCGGGGTTGTGCTTGGTGCACAGCGCCTCGAGCACGCCGTGCTCCTTGCACATGGCATCGGCCGCGCTGGGGGTGGGAGAGGCGGCGTTGGCCGCGGCAGGCGGCGGCGCCGGTGATTCCTTGCCCCGGTCGCCGCAACCCGCGACCCCGACGAGCGCGGCCAGGAGCGCCGCCGCCCGGTGATGGCGCTTCATCTCACTGTACCTTCGCTGGCCGGACGATCTTCAGATCGGGGTTGCACTTCAGGCACTGCGACTCGGGCAAGCCGTGCTCCGGGCACCAGTCGCCGGTGGCCTGGAAGGCGGCCTCCAGCGCCTTGTTGCAGCGCGTGCACTGCGACTCGGGGACCTGGTGCTCACCGCACCAGTCCTCGTGAGAGCCGGGCTTGGCCCCGGCGGTGGCGTGGTTTCCGGTCGCCGCGGCGCTCGCTGTCGGGGCGGAGGTGCCGGCGGGCGGGTCCTTGGAGCAGGCGACGGCGAACAGGGCGATCGGAAGCAGGGACGAGACGACGAAAGCGATCGAACGATGACGCATGGCGGATCTCTCCTAGGAAACGAGAGGCATTGCGGTGCGCGTGGCTGCAGCACCGCCGAAGCGGCGCGGCCGCAACGACGCGGCACCGGGCACGAGGTCGCGTCACCGCACGCGGCGGATGGACGCACCCTTCCCGTGGGCGCGGACCGTCAGCGTCTCGGGACGTGGAGGATGTCGCTGGCGTCGATGTCGCCGGGCGTGGCGAGCGGCATCGGCGAGCAGACCTCGACCGCCGGCGCGGGGCCGTGGATGGCGATGAGCCCGGCGGGGGCCACGCCCCGAATCGCGTTGCCGGCGCAGCCACCCGAGCAGTCGAGCGGACAGGGGCAGTCGCGCGAGTCGTCGTCGCCGTCTTCGTCCCCGCGGCCGCCGTCGTGGTCCGGCGCGTCCCCGCCGCAGCAGGTGTCCCTGGCCGGCGACCAGGCCAGCGCCCATGCCAACGAGCTCTGCGCGCACACCACCAGCAGCAACAAGCTGGAGAGGATGCGCAGCAGGGGGCGGACGCGGGCGCGCCGTCGGCGGGACGTCACGCGGCAAGCCTAGTACGCCGGGCGGCGAGGCGACAGGGGCACCCGAGCGGTGGAAGCCGGCCTGGTGGGCTCAGCCCGGCGCGGGGTCGGCCTTCTTCGGCAGGAGGCGCTTGATGCCGCTGACGATGGCCAGGAGCACGGCGCCCGCCACCACCCCGACGAGGGCGTTGGCGCCGTTGTCGAGGATCACCTCGGAGCCAGGGAAGTCGACGCGCTCCTCGACCTCGTGGAGCCAGGGCTCGGCGCCGGGGATGCCATGGACCAGGATGCCGCCGCCGACCAGGAACATGGCCGCCGTCCCCGCCACCGAGAGCCCCTTCATCAGCCACGGCGCACCGAGCAGGATGACCTTGCCGAGCGCTCCGGCGCCGCCGCCCCTCTTGCGGAGCCAGAGCCCAGCGTCGTCGAGCTTCACGATGCCGGCGACCAGGCCGTAGACGCCGATGGTCATGATCACCGCGATGGCCGAGAGCGTGACCACGCGGGTGGCGAAGGGAGCACCGGCCACGGCGCCGAGCGAGATGACGATGATCTCCGCGGAGAGGATGAAGTCGGTGCGGATGGCGCCGCGGACCTTCTCCTTCTCGAAGGCCACCATGTCCACCGCCGGTGTGGCCACCGCCTGCACCAGGCGGCCGTGGCGCGCCTGCTCCTCTTCCTTGGGGTGGAGGAACTTATGCGCCAGCTTCTCGAAGCCCTCGTAGCAGAGGTAGGCGCCACCGAGCATGAGCAGCGGGATGATGGCCCACGGGGCGACGGCGCTGATGAGCAGCGCGGCCGGCACCAGGATGAGCTTGTTGAGCGCGCTGCCCCTGGCGACGGCCCACACCACGGGCAGCTCGCGATCGACGTCGACGCCGGTCACCTGCTCGGCGTTCAGCGCCAGGTCGTCGCCGAGGACGCCGACCGTCTTCCGGGTGGCGACCTTGGTGAGCACCGCCACGTCGTCGAGCAACGACGCGATGTCGTCGATGAGGGTGAGCAAGCTGGTTCCGGCCATCGATCTCCTGGACCCCGGGCGGGGACGGCACTCTAGCGCGGGATAGCGCGCGGACGAGCGCGTTCGAGCGACATTGCCTTCGTGGGTCCCCGAGTGACCCGGTGACGCAGCACGCCAGGCGCGGCACCGGCACCTCCCCACCCGCCCAGGACGCCGGCGCCGAAAGGACCCGGGGGCGCGGCGACCAGAGACTCCGAAGGTCGTGGTCGCACTCGACGTCCCGGGAGCGGACGCAGGAGGATTGCCCGCCGGCGAGCACCGGGTGAGTGAGCGGCGTGCTCCCGGAGGCTGCCAGGCGCGTCGCGCTCTACCTGGCCACGGCGCTGGCCGAGATCGTCGGCTGTTACCTGCCCTACCTTTGCTTGAAGGCGGGGCGGTCACCGTGGCTGCTGCTGCCCGCCGCGGGATCGCTGGCGCTGTTCGCGTGGCTGCTCACCTTGCACCCGGCCGCGGCGGGCAGGACGTACGCCGCGTACGGCGGGGTATACGTCGCGGTGGCCATCGCCTGGCTCTGGGTCGTCGACAAGCAGACCCCGACGCGATGGGACGTCCTGGGTGTGGCGGTGTGCATGGTCGGCATGCTGATCATCGTCCTCGCGCCTCGGCCGTGAGGCCGCTTCTCACCCAGGGAAGCTAGCACCTGGCTCGCGCGTCGGAAGCTGGCGGCCGAGGACGCTCCGCGAGCCGGCTGCGCGCCCGGTGCTACCTTGGCCGACGATGACCACGGCCGAGCCGGGACGCGGATACTGGGAGCGGCACGCCGATAATTACGACCGCTCCATGCGCGTCCTGGGTGGTCCCCTGCCCCGGATGCTGGAGCTCACCGTGCGCGCGGTGCAGGGAAGCGAGCGAGTGCTCGAGGTCGCGGCGGGCACCGGACTGGTCACCGCAGCCGTGGCGCCGGTCGTCGGGCAGCTGGTGGCGACCGACTACGCCGACGCGATGGTGGCCAGCGTGCAGCGGCGCGTCGCAGCGCTGGGGCTCGAGAACGTGCGCTGCGAGCGCGCCGACGTGTACGCGCTTGCCTACGAGGACGGCGCGTTCGATGCGGTGATCGCCGCCAACGTCCTGCACCTCGTGCCCGATCTATCCGGTGCGCCGCTCGCCCTGCAGCGGGTACTGAAGCCGGGCGGCAAGCTGGTCGCGCCGACGTTCTGCCACGACGAGACGCTCGCCTCGCGCGTGCTGTCGCGCGTGCTCGCCGTCACCGGGTTCCCGGGAGCGCGAAGGTTCCGCGCGCGATCGCTGGGGGAGGCGCTGCGCGCCGCGGGGTTCGAGCCGAGCGCGACCGAGACCCTACCCGGCGCCATCCCCGTCGCCTTCGTGGAGGCCCTCAGCGCGCGCTGACACGCTGCCGCTAGCGGACGATTCTCGCCAGGCACGTCGACGATGCCGGGCAGACGCTGGAGAACTCCAGCGACCGCCGCAGCTCGGCGGGCACCTCGGCGCGCGCGGCGTCGCAGAAGCCGAGGCCGCGGAAGTAGTCGGGTGCCGTCGTGGTCAGGAGGTAGACGGCTTGCAGGCCGAGGGCACGCGCGTGCGCCATGCGGTCGTCGACGAGGCGGCGGGCGAGCGATTGCCCGCGGTGGGTGCGGGTCACGGCTACCGACCGCAGCAGACCCACGCGACCGTGCGCCTCGAGGCCGGCGACCGCGATGAGGGTGTCGCCCTCGCGCGCCACGCAGTAGCCATCCGGAAAGGCGGCCTCGACGCCGTCGCTGGGCAGCTCGGAGAAGTCGAGCAAGCGCCGCACCGCGGCCAGGTCGGTGGCGATCGCGGCCTCGACGCGGAGAGGCGGTGGAGGCGTCACCGTGTCGACGATAGGTTCAGCCGGTCGCCGCGTCGACCGGTCCCGAGAGGGCGGCTTCGGATCGTCACCCGGCGCCGCCGTCTGCGGAGCGCTTCGAGAGCGCATGTCACCGGGCAGTGGCGCAGCTTCTCGGCAAGCGGAATGATGGCGGTCATTCGACGAGATGATCGTGTGCCGGCGTCGAGGCCGGCGTCGCGAGCCAGCCCACAACGGCGATGGCCGCGCACAGTGCGCCGAGCGCGGTGAAGGTGATGGGTGCGCCCCAGCGCGCGCTCGCCCACCCGACGCTCGGATAGGTGACCAGCCACCACAGGTGGGTGATGGCGAAGTGCGCAGCATAGGCGCGCCCGCGCTCGTCCGAACGGGTGTGCTCGGCGAGCAAGGTGGCCGACGACACGGCGATCAGCGCCTGACCGGCGCCGTTCAAGAACCAGAGGCCGACGAAGACGACCAGGGGCGGCAGCAGCGCGCCCGGGAGGAGACACGCGGCGAGCAACGCGCCCGCGGCGGCGAGGGCCATGGTGGTCCAGCGGTGCCTGCGCAGATGAAGGTCGGCGGGCTGCGCGCCGCGCTCGT
>JBBJMR010000223.1:0-14724 GCA_037720395.1 Polyangiaceae bacterium | reverse complement strand
CGCAGCGTGGCCCGAAGATATCGGGAAGAAGGCTGCGGCGCCCGGGTGGGGTGTGGACGAGGACGACCAGCGGCAGCGCGCCGCCGGCCGGCAGGGCGGGCAGCAGCAACTGCAAGGCCTCCACCGCGCCGGCCGAGGCGCCCAGGACCACCGCATCCAGAGGGGGCAGCGCGGGGAGATCGGTGGTGGTCAACATTTGCGGTACCAGCGCTCGCCGCCCGCGGCGGTCCCGTCGGCGACGAGCTCGTCGAAGGTGGTGGCGTGCTTGGAGAACTGCAGCGTCTCGCGCGAGCCGAGGCCGAGGAAGCCGCGCCGGCAGAGCGAGTCGCTCATCAGCCCGACGGCGCGGTCCTGCAGGGTGCGGTCGAAGTAGATGAGCACGTTGCGACAGGAGACCAGCTGCATCTCGCCGAAGACGGTGTCGGTGGCCAAGCTGTGGTCGGAGAAGACCACGTTCTTGCGCAGGGCCCGGTCGAAGGCGGCCGCGTCGTAGCGGGCGGTGTAGCACTCGGACAGCGAGCGCTTGGCCCCGGAGGCGCGGTGGTTCTCGGTGAAGGCAGCCACGCGGTCGAGCGGATAGACGCCGAGCTCCGCCTTGCGCAGCGCCTCCGGGTTGATGTCGGTGGCGTAGAGGATGGTGCGCTCGAGCAGGCCTTCCTCCTGGAGGAGGATTGCGAACGAGTACAGCTCCTCACCGCTGCTGCAGCCGGCGATCCAGATCTTGAGTGAGGGATAGGTGCCGAGGATGGGGACGATCTGTTCCCGCAGCACCCGGTAGTACCCGGGGTCGCGGAACATGTCGCTGACCTGCACGGTCAGGTACTGGAGCAGCTCGAAGAAGGTGCTCGGATCCTGCAGGAGCCGCTCCTGCAGGCCGGAGATGCTGTTGCAGCCCAGCCGAGGCAGCGCCGCCTGGATGCGCCGCTTCATCGAGGCCGGTGAGTAGTGCCGGAAGTCGTGATGGAAGCGCAGATAGATGGCCTCGAGCAGCAGGCGCAGCTCGATCTCCTGCGTGCGGCCGGAGGGGGCCGTGCCGCTCACCGTGCCGGACCCCCGTTGGCGGGGCTGCCGGCGACGCCCGCCGCCGCCGGTGGCGGCATGGATGGAGCCTGCTTGGAGATCCACACCCGGATCAAGGAGAGGAGCACCTCCACGTCGAACGGCTTGGCGATGTAGTCGTTGGCGCCCGCCTGCAGGCAGCGCTCCTGGTCGTCGCGCATGGCCTTGGCGGTGAGGGCGATGATCGGCATCCTGGCGGCGCGCCCGCCGAGCTTGCGGATGGCCCGCATGGCCTGGAGCCCATCCATCTCCGGCATCATGATGTCCATCAGCACCAGGTCGATGGTCGCGGTGTCCTGCACCCGCTCGACCGCCTCACGGCCATTGCGGGCCAGCACCAGCTTGGCCCCCTTGGGCTCGAGCACGCTGGTCAGGGCGAAGATGTTGCGCACGTCGTCCTCGGCCACCAGGATGGTGCGCCCCTCGAACACCGCCTCGCGATCGCGCGCCTGGCGCAGCATCCGCTGCCGGTCCTGCGGCAGCTCCGACTCCACCTGGTGCAGGAAGAGCGTCACCTCGTCGAGGAGGCGCTCCGGCGAGCGGGCGCCCTTGACGATGATCGAGCTCGAGTAACGGCGCAGCTGCTGCTCCTGCTCCGCGGTCAGCTGGCGACCGGTGTACACGATGACTGGCGGGAAGGAGTACTTCTGGTCGCCGGCCATCTTCTCCAGCAGGTCGAAGCCGGTCCCGTCGGGCAACGTCAGGTCGGTGACCACGCAGTCGAAGGTGCTGGCGGCCAGCTGTTGCAAGGCCTCGCTGACCGTGGCCACGGCCACGATCTCCAAGCCGCCGGCGTCGAGCAGGTGGGCGATGGCGTCGCGCTGCACGGCGTCGTCCTCCACCACCAGGAGCCGGCGCATGCGCGCGAAGCGCTCCTTGAGGTGGGCCAGGGCCTGCCGCAGCTCGTCGATGTCGGTGGGCTTGAGGAGGTAGCCGATGGCGCCCATGGAGCGCGCTGCCTGGGTGTGGTCCTCGGCGGAGACGACGTGCACCGGGATGTGGCGTGTCTCCGGGGCGCGCTTGAGGCGATCGAGGACGAAGAGCCCGGAGTGATCGGGCAGGTTCATGTCGAGGACGATGGCGCTGGGCTGGTGCTCGATGGCCAGGCGGATACCGGCCACCGCCTCGTGCGCCACCAGGCACTGGAACTCGAGCTCGTGCGCCACCCTGGTGAGGATCTCGGCGAAGCGGACGTCGTCCTCGACGATGAGCAGCAGGCGTCGCCCGCGCTCCAGGTGGTCGCGGTCGTCGGCGACCTGCGGCGTTGGCAGCGGGCGCGAGGCGGGGCCGCTCTCCGCCAGGCGGCGCTGCACCGGGTGTCGCTCGGCGATGGTCGTTCGGCGCCGGGGACGCACCGAGAGCGGCGGCGGCTCTGCGGCGCGCACCGCCTGGCGATCGCCGTCCTCCTCATCGACGAGCGGTGCCACGGGAGGCAGGGTGAAGACGAAACGGCTGCCCTTGCCGGGCTCGCTCTCCACCCTCAGGTCACCGCCCAGCAGGCGCGCCAGGTCGCGCGAGATGGACAGACCCAGGCCGGTCCCGCCGAAGCGGCGGTTGGTGGTGCCGTCGGCCTGACGGAAGGCCTCGAAGATCACCTCCTGCTGGTGGGAGGGGATGCCGATGCCGGTGTCGGTGACCGAGAAGGTCCAGTCGTCGCCGCTCCGTTCGGCGGTGAGGGTGACCTTGCCCTTGTCGGTGAACTTGAGGGCGTTGGAGAGGAGGTTCTTGAGGACCTGCTGGGCGCGCTGGGCGTCGGTCTCGATCACCGTGTCGCCGTCCGCGAGCCGCACCTCCAGCTCCACCCCCTTGTCCTTGGCGATGGGCTCGAAGGTGCGCTTCACCGGCTCCACCAGGTCGCGGATGCGCAGCGAGGTGGCGCTGACCTCCATCTTGCCAGCCTCGATCTTGGACAGATCCAGGATGTCGTTGATGAGGGCGAGCAGGTCGTTGCCCGCGCCATAGATGGTCTGGGCGAACTTGACCTGCTCGGCGGTGAGGTTGTCGTGCTTGTTGTCGGCGAGCAGCTTGGCGAGGATCAAGGTGCTGTTCAGCGGCGTGCACAGCTCGTGCGACATGTTCGCCAGGAACTCGGACTTGTACTTGCTGGCCCGCTCCAGCTCGTCGGCCTTGTGGCCGAGCTCGCCCTGCGCCCGCTGCAGTGCGTTGCGCTGCGATGCCAGGTCGCTGTTCGAGGCCTCCAGCTCCTCCTTGCGCTCCTCGAGCTGGGCGTGCGCCAGGCGCAGGAGATCGCTCTGCTGGGTCAGCTCCTCGTTGGCCACCCGCAGCTCCTCGCCCTGCCCGGCCAGCTCCTCGGACTGGCGCTGCGACTCCTCGAGCAGCTCGCGCAGGCGCAGCTTCTGCTGGCCGGAGCGCACCGCCAGCGCCACCGCCTCGCCCACGCGCCGCAGCAGCTCCTTGCTGCGCTCGTCGACGTGGTGGAGGAACGCCAGCTCGAGCACGGCGTGCGTGGTCTGCTCGACGCGTGCCGGCACCACCAGCACCGTGGCCGGCGCGTGCTTGCCGGTGGCCGACGCCACGGTGAGGTAGTCGGGCGGGACGTCGGCGAGCTCCACGACCTCTCCGCCGACGGCCGCCTGGCCGACGACGCCCTGACCGGTCTTGAAGACCGGCGCGGTGCTCGCGTCCATGGCGTGGCCGGCGATGCAGCTCAGGCCGTCTGCCTCGCGCACGTAGAAGGCGCCCACGTCGGCGCCGGTGCTCTTGACGATGTTCTCCAGGGCGCGGCGACCCAGCTCGGCGAGGAGGAGGTCGCCCTGCATGGACTCGGCGACGGCCACGTTGCCGGCGCGCACCCAGCTCTCGTCCTCGGTGCGCCGGGTGGCCGCACGCTCGCGCTCCAGCGTGGCGGTGAACGCGCCGGCCACGTCGCGGATCTGGGAGCGCGAGACGAAGCCCAGCAGCGCGGCCAGGAGCACGGAGAGCGCCAGCGTCGCGCCCAGGGTGGTCTTGGTGGCAGCCTCGGAGGCCAGCGAGCGCTCGGCGCGGACGCGCTGCACGCCAGCGATGACCTGGGCGATGCTGGCGCGCACCGCGTCCATCTCCAGCTTGCGGCTGTGCATCGCCGCCTTCAGCTCGTCTCCGGCCGGCGCCCTGCCATCGCCGTCGGCGACGGTCTTGGCAGTGGACAGCCAGCGCTCGTACCGCGCCCGCGCCTCCCGCAACAGCTGCCGCTCCTGGTCCAGGGAGAGCAGCGCGTCGATCTCGACGAAGAGCGGCAGCGGGCGTGCGTCCAGGTACGGCTGCAGGAAGACGCGATCGCCGGAGAGGAGGTAGCCGCGGATGCCCGTCTCCTGGTCGATGATCTGCTTCTGCAGGTCGTTCGTCCTGGCGATGACGGCATCGGAGCGGTCCACGTACCGGGCCGTCTCTGCCATGCGCAGGATCTGGAATCCGAGCACGGCCCCGAGCACCAGCAGCAGCCCCACCGGGGCGATGATCGCGACCATCAAGCGGCGCGAGAGCGGGACCTCGGCTTTGTCGGCGGCCATCGTCTGCCGCAGCGTATAGCAGGGGTTTCGGGGCTCGGAAGCGACCGGTGGGCGCTCTTGCCACACCAGAACGCGTCTCCTGAACGCGCTGGGGAGATTCCCGAATGCGCGTGCGGAGCACGAGGGACGGCGCCAGGCGCGGTATGAGGCGCGGTATGGAGCGCTTCTTGTGGGTGTGTCTCGGTGGCGCGGCGGGCACCGGCGTCCGCTACCTGGTGAGCGAAGGCGCGCTGCGCATCTTCGGCAATGCGTGGCCGTGGGGCACGCTGGCGGTCAACGTCGCCGGCTGCTTGCTGATGGGGGCGCTGATGCAGGCGGCGCTGACCACGGCGAGCATCGGCCCCACCCTGCGCTTCGCGCTGGGCACCGGCTTCCTCGGCGGGTTGACGACCTACTCGGCGTTCGACTGGGAGGCGACGGCGATGGTGCGGTCGGGCGCACACGCGCGCGCCGCGCTCTACCTCGGGGTCACCGTGGTGGGCTGCTTCCTGGCCGGTCTCATCGGGGCGTGGGCGGCGCGGCGCGTGCTCGGCGCCTAGCTAGGGCGTGAGCTTCTTCTCCACGCCGTCGTCCTTGGGCGCCGGCGGCGCGGCCCGGTCGTCATCGTCGCCCGAGAGCCCCTTCTTGAAGTTCTTGATGCCCTCGCCGAGGCCCTTGCCCATGTCGGCGATCTTCCCGCCGCCGAAGAGCAGCAGCGCCACCGCCACCAGGATGAGCATCTCCGTCATTCCGATTCGTCCCATCGCCGTCCCTCTTCTCTCTTCGCTCGGAAACCGTTGCGTGCTCAGGCGGCGGTGCCGACGAGCAGGTTGACCGTCAGGCGCAGCTGCTCGAGGTCGAATGGCTTGTCGAGCATGGCCGCACCCAGATCGAAGGCGCGGTCGTGCGTCTCGCGATCGCCGAATGCCGAGATGAGCACCACCGGGATGTCGAGCTCCGCTGTGCGCAGGGCGCCGAGCACATCGAGTCCGCTGAAGCCGGGCATGCGCACGTCGGAGACCAGGATATCCGGCATCGGCCACAGGTCGCCCTTCACCGCGGCCGCCTGGAGGTAAGCGAGCAGCCGCCCGCCGTCGGCGACCTCGGTCACCTGGTGACCGTCCTTGCGCAGCGCGGTGGCCAGCAGGTCGCGCATCTCGTCGTCATCCTCGGCCAGCAGGATCTTCACGCCCCGCTGCGGCATCCACTTCTTCAGGGACTCGAGCATCACCGACCTCCTTCGTCCCACCCGCGCGCACACGCCTGGGCCTGGCCGCCGCCCGCGCCGCGCGGACTGCAAGCAGCGTGCTCGCGCCGATGGCGGCGCTGGGCATGGCGCCGGCCGCACCCATGCCGCCATTTCGCCCTCACCACGCAGTCGCGGCGGCCCATCGCACGCGGGGCATCGCGGGACACGGGGACTTTTGCCCCGTCGGCCACGCCCGCTCGCATTGCGTCCGACCAGCCGGCGGCTCATAGGCGGAGAGAATGAAGCTGGCGCGCAAGTTCCTGCTGGCCATGAGCGCCGCGGCGTTCCTGGTGCTCGGCGTCGCCGCCTGGTTCGCGGCGCGCGACGAGATGCTCCTCTTCCAGGACGACGTGCGCCACGACCATGGGCTGCTCGCCGATGCCCTGGTGCGCGTCGCGCAGAACGCCTGGAAGCACGGCGGGGCGGGGACGGCAGCGAGCGAGGTCATCTCCGCCGGCAGCCCGGCCCTGGGCGTGCACACGCGCCTCGTCTCGCTGGCGCCCGGCGCGAGCGGCACCGAGGCCCCGATGGACCCGGGCCTGGCCCGGACGGCGCAGCCTGGCGGGGGCGTCTACGCCGTCACCGCGCGCGACGACCGGCTGGTGAGCTACGCCGCGCTCGATGGCCCGGCCAGCGGCTGGGCGGTGGAGATCGCCGAGTCGGCCGCCGATCGCGGCCGCCTGGCGCGCTCGCTGGTGGTGCGCTTCGCCGCGCTGACCGTGGCCCTGGCGGTGGCCTTCGCTCTGGTGACGATGTTCCTCGGCGGCCGCATCATCGGGCGGCCGATGAAGCTGCTGGTGGCGCATGCGCGCAGCGTGGGCCGCGGCGAGCTGGGGCACCGCACCGCGCTGGCGCAGCGCGACGAGCTCGGCGAGCTGGCCGCGGAGCTGGACCTGATGAGCGAGCGCATCGCCCAGGCCACCGCCCGCGCCGCCGCCGAGGGCGAGAAGCGCCTGGCCGCGCTGCAGCAGCTGCGCCACGCCGACCGCCTGACCACGGTGGGCAAGCTGGCCTCGGGCATGGCGCACGAGCTGGGCACGCCCCTCAACGTGGTGCATGGGCGCGCCCGCCTCATCGAGGACGACGGCGGCGCCAGCCCGGAGAGCCGTCGCAGCGCGCGGATCATCGTCGAGCAGGCCGAGCGCATGACCGCGCTCATCCGCCGCCTCCTCGACTTCGCGCGGCGCGGCGCGCCGAAGAAGGAGAGCACCGACCTGGCCGGCATCGCGCGCCGCTGCATCGGCCTCCTCCAGCCCCTGGCCAGGAAGCGCGGCGCCTCGCTGGAGCTGACGGTGGTCGACGACTGCTGCGCGCTCGTCGACCCGTCGGCCGTCGAGCAGGTGCTCACCAACCTGGTGATGAACGCCCTGCATGCCAGCCCCGGCGGCGGCGTGGTGGAGATGGCCGTGACGGCCACCCGCACCACCCCGCCACCCGACGTGGGCGGGCCCGAGGCCAGCTACCAGCGCGTCCTGGTGGGCGACCACGGCGCCGGCATCGATCCCGTGCACCTGGAGCACATCTTCGAACCCTTCTTCACCACCAAGGGCGTCGGCGAGGGCACCGGCCTGGGTCTGTCGGTGGCCTGGGGCATCGTGCGCGACCACGGCGGCTGGATCGCCGTGGAGACCGCTCCCGGCGAAGGGAGCCGCTTCTCCGTGTACCTTCCGGCCGAGGAGAGCGCGTGAAGCCTCGCGTGCTGTGCATCGACGACGACGCCGCCATGTGCGAGCTGCTCCAGGCGGGCCTGGCCCGCGAGCTCTCGGTGACCACCTGTACGACCGCCGAGGCCGGCTTGGCGCTGGTGGCCGAGCAGGACTTCGACGTGGTGGTCACCGACCTGCACATGACCGGCATCGACGGCCTGGAGACGTGCGAGCGGATCGCCCGCATCCAGCCCGAGCTGCCGGTGGTGGTCATCACCGCCTTCGGCAGCTTCGACTCGGCAGTCCGCGCCATCCGCGCCGGCGCCCACGACTACGTGACCAAGCCCTTCGAGCTCGAGGCCATCGCCCACACCGTGCGCCGCGCCGCCCAGCACCGCGCGCTCTCCGCGGAGGTCAAGCGCCTGCGCCAGGTGACGGCGCGCGCCGAGGGGCTCGGAGACATCGTCGGGCAGAGCCCGGCCATCCGCCGCACCCTCGACCTGCTGGCGCGCGTCGCCGAGTCCAGCGCCTCGGTGCTGGTCACCGGCGAGAGCGGCACCGGCAAGGAGCTGTGTGCGCGCGCCCTGCACCGCGCCGGCCCTCGCCGCGATCGCCCCTTCGTGGCCGTGAACTGCGCCGCGGTGCCGGAGGCGCTGCTGGAGAGCGAGCTCTTCGGCCACGTGCGCGGCGCCTTCACCGACGCCAAGGCGTCGCGCACCGGGCTCTTCGTGGAGGCCGATGGCGGCACCCTGCTCCTCGACGAGATCGGCGACATGCCGCTCTCCCTGCAGCCCAAGCTGCTGCGCGCCCTGCAGGACCGCGCCGTGCGCCCGGTAGGCTCGAGCACCGAGATTCCCTTCGACGTGCGCATCGTGGCCGCGACGCATCGCGACCTGGAGATGGCGGTGTCGGAGGGGAGGTTCCGCGAGGACCTCTTCTATCGCCTCGACGTCATCGAGGTGGTGATGCCGCCCCTGAGGATGCGGGGGAACGACGTGCTCCTGCTGGCGCAGCACTTCACCGAGCGCTTCGCGAGCGCCGCCGGCAAGCAGATCACCGGCTTCGGCCCGGAGGTGGCGGAGCGGCTGCTCGGCTACGGCTGGCCGGGCAACGTGCGCGAGCTGGCCAACTGCATCGAGCGCGGGGTGGCGCTGGCGCGCTTCGAGCAGCTGACCCTGGACGATCTGCCGGACCGGGTGCGCAGCACGCCGCCGAAGCCGCCCTTGGTGACGGAGCCGGGCAGCGAGGACGAGATCCTCACCCTGGAGGAGGTGGAGCGACGGTATACGCTACGCGTCTTCGAGCGCACCGGGTACAGCCGTACGCTCACTGCGCAGCTCCTCGGCGTCGATCGCAAGACGCTGTATCGGAAGCTGGAAAGGTGGGGGGTGTCTGGTGCCAGGAAGGAGCCAGGATGAGTAAAGTGAGCGGTTCCTGCCATTGCGGCGCGGTCAGCTTCGAGGTGGAAGAGCCCGAATGGGTGATGGACTGCAATTGCTCGCACTGCCGCCTCTATGGCGGCCTCTGGGCCTATTACCCGCAGCGCGAAGTGCGCTTCGCCCGCCCGCCCGACACATTCACGTACATGTGGGGCGATCGCATGTTGGAATTCCACCATTGCCGCACCTGCGGATGCGCCACACACAGCACTGAATCTGGCACCGACGACGCCGAGCGGATCGCCGTCAATGCGCGCCTCATGCGCGGGCTCGACCCGAAACGCGTGCGGCTCGTCCAGAAGAACAACGGAAATGACGGTGTGTTCTGGACCCAGTCCGATTCACCCGTCCTGCCCAGTCACGATGCGCCCGCCACAGATGAGTGATGTGAGAAGCCGATAGGGTGGTGCCGACGTGGGGTGAAAGCGTCACCGAGGCGACGGTCCTTTTCCCAGGCCTACTCGCTCGCGGCGACGGTCAGGGCCACGTGGTTGCTCTCGCCTTCTTCGTTGACGACGAAGACTTTCTGTTCGCCGGCGGAGAGCTGCAGCAGGATCAATTCGCAGACCTCCTCGGTCGTCGGGCACGCGGAGAGGCCGTCAGGCATGCCGAAGACCAGGGTCGCGCCGTCGCTGGAGACCAGGCCGTTGAGGTAGCCGGTCCGCTGCGCGTCCCCCTGCGTGGCAAGGAAGGCGACGTCGTTGCTCTCCTGCGAAAATCCGGAGCCGGCGAGCGTGATCTCGGTTCCCTGGCCGGCCGTGACCGGCGTGATGGTTTCGATGAGCGGTGGCTCGCCGCCGCAACCAGCGGCGCCGATCGCGAGCGTCAGGAGAGACCGCATTCCAGCGCGCCGCCAAGCATCCATGTCGACCTCCGAGGCTTCGTAAGGCACGAAGCATACCGTCGAAGCGACCCGTGTGCACGCTGGCCTTCGACGGGGCTCTGCCAGCGTCGGCGCGGCCGCGCGGGCCGCTGTCATGGCGGGGCTGTGCGTCGCAGGTCGTTCGCGGTCAGGTCATCCGATGCTGGGTCCATCGAGGCAGCTGCGGCTCTGCACCGACTCGAACCAGCGGATCATCACCGTGCCCGAGAACCGCGCGCCGTCCGCCTGCGGTACGGCGATATCCATGTCGACCCGCTCGGCGCACTGCTCCTGCGCGCCACTGCCGATGCACTCGCGCGAGATCTCGCGGACGACGGCTTCGCCGACGAGCTCCTCGCACCGGGCTGGGTTGACCTCGCCGTTCAGGAAGCACTCGCGCATGTCGTCGGGCCCCTGCAGGAATCCGGCTTCGCATGCGCACAGCCGTCGGAGGGCGGCTCCTGCGACGAGACTTCGACGGTCGGCTGCACGGCAGATATGCGTCACCCGCAGACCCCCGACTGGCAGCTGAGCCCAGGCCCGCACGCATGACCGCAGGCGCCACAGCTCGCGGGATCGCTCATCAGGTCGGTGCAGCCGGACGGCTCGTCGCAGCACACCTGGCTTCCCTGGCAAGCCGCGCCACCGTTGCAACGGCACTCCTGGTTGGGGCCCGACTTCACGCACGCTTCGCCGGCCCGGCAGGCCGCGCCTTCGCAAGCGCAATGCCCTGTCGCCAGGTCGCACGTGGCGGTGCCATTGCCGTTGCCCTTGCACTGCGCGTCGGAGGTACACCGACAGACCGTGTCCTGGCACACGAACCCGCCGGAGTATCCCTGGTCACTGCAGCGGTTCTGGCAGCCTCCGCAGTTGGCGTCGTCGGAGCTGGAGTCGATCTCGCAACCGTCGGCCACCACGTCGTTGCAATCGTCGTGGCCTGCATCGCAGCTCTCGATGGTGCACAGCCCATCCTCGCAGCCCGATTGGCCGTTCGCGATGTCGCAGGGGCAGGAGAGCGCACCGCCTCCGCCGCTGGTCGAGCCGGGCCCGCTCGCGCTGCTCGACGCCTCGCCGCCCGCCGAGGACGCGCCGCTGCCGCTGCCGCTGCCGCTGCCGTTGCCGCTGCCGCTGCCGCTGGGCTGACCGCCCGCAGAGGTGGAACCGCCCCCACTGCCGATCTCGAGCGCGTCGTAGTCCTGCGTGCAGGCGAGGCCAGTGGTACCCACCTGGCAGAGAAGCGCGAGACCGAGCAGAGTCGTCCGCTGCATCAGAAGGTACCCATGAGACGGACCGTGCCCGGACCGGCTGCGATGGTGGCGCTCGCCAGCGGTCTTGCAGAGGCGCGGGTGGACACCGCGAACAGGATGGCTCCGGCGCTCACGCCGACTGCGCCGATCACCAGGCTCGTGTTGGCGAGCGTCTGGAACGTCTTGCCGGAGTCCACGGTGTCGCGGAGGTCCGCCGGACACTCCTTGTTCGGGCACTCGTCCTCGAGGCGCGAATACTTGGCGTTGTGGATCAGGCCGAGCACGACGAAGCCGGCGAGGTTGGCAACGCCGAACGCTCCGGTGACGAGCGCTGCGGTGCGCAGTGGCGAGCGGCCAGATGTCTCCGGCGGTGGGACGGTCGCCGCCGTCGGCGACTGGGCCGAGGGCTGGCTCGGGCCGAGGCGCTCCAACTGGAGGGTCACTTCCGCTTCGCCTCCGGCGGCGACCTCGACCGTCTGGCGCAGCTCGGCGTAGCCCTCCGCCCTGGCGACGACCACCGTGCTGCCGGGCGCGAGGACGACCGGCTTCTCGAGCGCGGGGCCCTCGACCGTCTGACCACCCACGGTGACCGTTGCGCCCGGCGGCAGTCCGGCCGCGCGAAGGTGGACGAGGCCTACCCTGGATCGGACCGCGACCCGCTCGTCCTTCACCGCCTGCAGCGTGGGTGCGTACTTGGCATCCTTGACGGCAGCGGCTTCGGCGGCTCGGAGCGCGTCCTCGAGCTGGGTGTGCGCGTCGGCGAATCGGCCGAGCGCGACCGAGCAGCGCGCGATCATGAGCAGCGAGTTGGGACTGGCCACGATATCGAACGAGGTGCGGAAGGCCGTTCTGGCAGCCTCGTATTGCTTGTTGTCGTAGAGGGCGTCCGCGGCCACGAACGTCCTCTGCGCCTCGTCGAGCTGCGCCGGTGATGCCTGGTCGATGGCTACCCCGTCGGCGAGGGCCTCGCTGGCGAGCAACGACAGAGCCGAGCAGAGTGTGAAGGCCACGATCCTGCCAGACCGTGGCCAGGTTCCTCGTTGGCAATCATGCCTCACATCCATCGACCTCTCCCCTCCTCACCTCCGCGCCTCGCATCCGTATCAGATGCCGCGGGGTCGGAACTTGCGACCCTCACTGCCGGACCTGGGTTTGTCGTCCACGCCAGGGTTCGAGCGGGGTGGAGGGGGAGTCGCCCCTTCCTCGGGTGGTGGGGCGTCCCTGTCATCGCTCGGGGCGCTGGAAGGCGTCGGCACGGGTGGAGCGGCAGGCTGCGGGGCGGCGGGAATCGGCTCGGCCTCGACGGGGGGTGTCGCGGGATTCGCCGGCGCGCTCGGCGCGGCGCTCGACCTCGGCGCCCCCTCGGCGGACTCGGGTGAGCGCGCGCCGGCATCGGCGCGACGCCGGGTGCCACCGATCGCGACGACCACGGCCAGAACCAGGGCCACGAAGCCGCCGCCCAGCAATGCCGCGCGGAACCCGAAGCCGCGACCCTTGGCGAAAACCGATGGCCCGCGAGCGGCCGCGGGCGGTTGCTCCGAATCTTGCGGCGCCCAGCCGAACGGCCCTCTCGCGTCAGGGTCGACACCACGCGCCGGGTTGGAGCAGGCAACGAGTCCGCTTCCGTGGCTTCCGCAAGCGGCGGTTCGGATGGCGTCGGGGCCGCCACCGCCTCCGCCGCTGCTGCGGAATGCTCGGCGCGCGCCAGCGGCGACAAGGCGGCGGCGGTCTGGCGATCCGACGCCGCAGCCAGCGGCGAGCCCGGCGGCTCGGACGGCACCGCGGTGGCGCGGTGGTCGCTCGTGCCGGCATCCGACCCGCGCGCGTCCACCCCGGCCGGCATGGACAGCGGCACCCTGGGCGGCCTGGGCGGCCTGGGCGGCCTGGGCAGGACCGGGGCGACCGAGCCCGCCAACGCGGGGGGACGATAGGTCCCCTCGTCCCCTCGGTCGGGCGCGCTGGCGCGTGCGTTCAATCGACGCGTCAGGTGTGCGACCGCCTCGCGGCGGGCCTGCAGGATCGGGCGTGCGAGTCCATCGAGCCAGGACGCCACCTCTTCCGGCGCCGCGACGGCGGTCTCCAGCTGGAGGATCGCGCGGATCATGTCGTCTGCCGTCTGGAACCGGTCGCGGCGATCTCGGGCCAGGGCGCGTGCCACCATGCTGGCGACCTTTCTCGGTATCGCCGCTCCGCCGCGTGGTGCGGCGTCGAGTCGCGGAATGGGAAGGACGCAGATCTCCCTCCGTATCCGGTCGACGGCGCTACCGCGGACGGGCTCGTCGAGCACGCGCCCGAACAGGCGCTGCTTGCCGATGAGCTCCCAGAGCACGACGCCCACCGAGAACACGTCGGCCTGCTCGTCGACCGGGGCCGAGTGGTCGAAGCGCTCCGGCGCCCAGTAGCGCATGGCTTCCGCGCAGCGAGGCAAGCAGTTGCCGAGCCCGGCGACGCCGAGGTCGGTGAGCATCGCTTCACCGAAGGTCGCGACCAGGACGCACTCGGGCGACACCGAGCCATGGGTGGGGGGTGTGCCGGCCCCGGATCGCGGCGACAGCGAGCGCAGCGCCTCCGTGATGCGCCCGACGCCGGTGAGGAGGTCGAGCCCGATGCGCAGGGCGACGGCCAGGGGGACCGATTGCCCCCGCTGCGAGCCCAGTCGCTCCAGCGAGATCAGCGGCTCGCCCTCGATGTATTCGCTGACCAGGATCAGCTCTCGTTCCACGAAGACGACCTCGAGGACGGCCAGGACCTTGGGATCGCGGACGCGCTTCGCGACGGCAGCGACCATACGCAGCTCTGCGATCGAGCTCGCGTCCGACGGCACGCCGCTCTGCTTGCGCAGCATCACGAGCCGTCCGGCGTCAGCTCCCTTGGCGGCGTGCGCCACCCAGACAGAACCGCGACGCTGCTGATCGATCTCGCGCAACAGATCGTAGTGCGCGACGCGCTCTACCACCTCCCGAGGAGGGTCTGCGGTAGGCGACAACCGCATGCACACCAATCTACAGGATGTTGTAGTCCTGGGACGGACGGAGGACGGTCGCTGCGCTCGCCGTGGCGACCGGCGCAACGCGCAGGCGTCACACATCTCGTGCGCAGTGCGCTCCGGACTTACGGCGGAGGGGGGAGTGCGACGCGCGCTCCAGCGCACATCGAGCCCAGGCGGGCCCTATACGGCGGCGCGCTACTTTGCGCTCTTCTTGAGGCGCCGCGCCAGCTCCGCCTCGCGCTCGACGCGCGCGCGCTTGCTGCGGCTGGCGTGGTCGAGGATGCGCTGGGCCAGCGCCTCGCCGTCGACGGCGGCCTCGACCTCGGCGCGCGCCTCGCGCTCGATCTCGTCCTCGTCCTCGTCCTCGTCCTTCAGGTACTCGCCGTCGTTGGCCGGTGAGGTGTCGACGCCGGCAACGCGCACCCGCGGCCCGTCCACGGCGATGCGCTGCGCGCGGTGCGCGGCCCGCTGCGCCACCCTGGCCTCGACGTCGCGCATGCTGCCGTTGGCGCGCCGTCCTGCGTCGCGCACCACTCCGGCCGCGCGGCGCATGCCGGGCCCGAAGAGCAGCGAGAGCACTGTGAGCAGGGCGGGCACGAAGGAGATGACCGCCACGGCCACCGCGGCGCGCGCCACCCAGAGCCCGAACCGCACCAGCGCCAGCGGCGGATGGCCGCCCACGCCGCGGTGGGCGCGTCGCGCCCGTGCCTCGGCCAGCCGAGCCTCGTGCCGGGCGCGCTTGGCG
>JBBJMR010000512.1:0-3875 GCA_037720395.1 Polyangiaceae bacterium | reverse complement strand
GCCGTCGCACCTCTTGGCGTCGGTCCACTGGTGGTCGCCCGTGCAGCTCTCGTTGTCTTCGAGGCACTCGAAGAGCGCGTCGTAGTCGTCGACGCAGCCGTCGATGTCGGCCACCTCTTCGGCCAGGTCCTGCTGGATGACGCAGACCTCCTCGTCCTGATCGTTGCCGCCCTGGCAGTCGATCTTGTCGGTGCAGTAGCCGCCGTAGGACGAACAGCCCGCCGCGCCCGCCAGGAGCACCGCCGTCATCGCCATGGAGGTGCCGCGCCACATGTCCCGGCGAGCGAGCCTAGTACAAGAGGCGCCGTTTCCGGAAGCACCATGCGATCCGGGCACGGTGTCGACGTGGCTCTCAGGACCCGGCGATGGTCATCGAGGATACGCGCAGGGTCGGCGACGCCGTGGAGGTGCGCAGATCGAGGTCGTCGCCCACGCCGTCGATGCGCTTCCACAGCTCGTCGATATTGAGGGAGATGGTCACCTCGCTCACCGGGAAGGCCAGCTTGCCGTCCTCGATCCAGAAGCCGGAGGCCCCGCGCGAGAAGTCGCCGGTCACCGCGTTGAAGCCGAAGCCCATCATCTCGGTCACGTACAGCCCGCGCTTGGTCGAGGCCAGGATCTCCGCCGCCGGGGTGTCGGTGGGCTGCAGGATGAAGTTCGACGTCGAGGGCCCGACGCCGCCGCTGCCGCCGCGCGAGGCGCTGGCGGTGGAGCCGCGACCGAGCTTGCGCGCGCTGTAGCTGTCGCAGAGGTACCCGACGAGAGTGCCCTTCTCGACGACCAGATTCTTGCGCGAGGGCAGGCCCTCGCCGTCGAAGGGGCGTGAGCCCGGCGCGCGGGGCAGCAGCGGGTCGTCGACGATGGTCACCAGGTCGCTGGCCACCCGCGTGTTCTCCCGGCCGATGAGGTAGCTCGACTTGCGCCAGATGGAGCTGCCCATGACGCAGCCGGCGAGCATGCCCAGGATGGACCTCGCGGCGTCGGGGTCGAAGACCACCGGCGCCTCGCAGGTCGGCACCTTGCGGGCGCCGAGCTTGCGCAGCGTGCGCCGCGCGGCCTCGCGCCCCACCGCGTCGGCGGCGTCGAGCTCGGCCAAGTGACGCTTGGCCGTCCAGTGGTGGCCGCGCGCTTTTGCCGCCCTCGTCGTCGGCCACCGGGTGACCACCAGCGAGGCATACGAGCCGGCGTAGCCGCCGCGGAAGCCGCCTCCGTCCTGTCGGACAGGACCTGGCGAAGGAGCCCGCGGTGCGCGAAGGTTGCCCCGTCGCTGTTGGTGATGCGGGCGCCGCCCCGCGCGGCGCGCTCCGGGGCGCGCCCCGCCGCGATGGCCTGCGCTGCGGTGACGTGGCCACCGGCCGGGTCGTAGAGCTCGAGCTCCGGCAGCGCGCCGGTGGCGATGAGCGCCGGGTCGGCAGGGCCGGCGAAGGGATCCTCCTGCGAGATGTCGACCAGCTCCAGCGCGTCGGCGACGAAGCGATCGATGCCGCGGGGAGTCAGATCGCAGGTGGAGGTGAGCGCCACGCGCTTCTGCTTGATGACCCGCATGCCGAGGCTGCGGTGGGCGGCCTCCTCGACCAGCTCGGGCTCGTCCAGGCGGACCTTGGTGGACAGCTCGCTCCCCGAGCGGGCGATGGCCTCGGCCACGTCGGCGCCGCCGCGCAGCGCGCGCTCGACCACCTGGGCGGCGAGCTCGGTGAGCGCTGCGATCTCCTTGTCCGGGTCGGCCATCCCGCGAGGTTGGAAGAGCGCCGCGTGCCGGTCAACTCGTAACTGCGCTCGGCGCCCACTCGGCGCGGATGGCGCGTGCCAGGCAGCGTCAGCGACGGGGCGAGCCGAGGCGCGGCAGGCGCGGCGCCGCCTCCGGTTGCGGCTCGGTGCGCCGCGGCGCGCGCAGGGACCGGGCGGTGACCACGAAGCCCGTGGCCAGCATGCCCAGCATCCACAGCACCGCGTAGCCGAGCGGACCCCCGGCGATGGGCTGCGTCCCGAAGTCGAGGCGGTATTGCTGATACGTCGCATCGATGCGCAGGCGCCGGGCGAAGGCCAGCAGCGCGAGCAGCGCCACCGCTGCCGGTGCGGCGCCGGCGACGAGCACCGCGCCCAGCGAGCGGGTGTGCGCCAGGCGCGCGGCGAGCAGGAAGCCCGCCGGCACGGCGGCGGCATCGACGACCACCAGCACGAGCAGCAGCGCCGAGGGCACGCTGCGGGAGTCGACCACGTAGGACAGCGCCCAGTCACCCGCGAAGGCCACGAAGTAGGCGTTGATGGGGGCGAAGACGAGCGCGCCGAAGAGCGCGGTCGCCAGCAGACCGCCGCGCGGACCGCCGCCGCCGCGCGGCTGCGCCTCGGCCGCGCGGATCCACCCGAAGGCGATGCCGAGGACGAGACCGAAGAGGGGGCCGAGGAGCGCGGGCATCGCGGCGCCCATGTTGCCACCGCCGCGGCCGGTTGGCACAGCGCGTGGGGTCGTGGCCAAGGCGCAGACGCCCGACCCGCGCGCGGACGCGGGAGCCGCGCGCCAGGGCCGCACGGGCGGGCTGGTCCGGCGCGCGCTCCGCGGCTGCGGGCTGCATCCCCGCGGCCGGATGGTGTAGACCTGCCGCCCATGGACCCCCGCGACCTGCGCGATCTGCTGGAGCAGGTGCGCGGCGGCCAGGTGCCGGTCGAGGCTGCGCTGGAGTCGCTGCGCGAGCTGCCCTTCCGCGACCTGGGCTTCGCCACCATCGACCACCACCGCGCCCTGCGCCAGGGCGTGCCCGAGGTGATCTTCGGGGAGCGCAAGAGCGCGGAGCAGATCGCCGGCATCGCCGGGGAGATCGTGCGCGCCGGGCAGAACGTGCTGGTCACGCGCCTCGACGCCGACAAGGCGCGCCTCGTCGCCCAGGCCGTGCCGTCGTTCGAGTACCGGGACATGGCGCGCGTGGGGGTGGTGGAGATCAAGCCCATCCCCAGCGGGGCGGCGCACCCGTGGCCGTGGTCACCGCCGGCACCAGCGACATGGCGGTCGCCGAGGAGGCCTACGAGACGCTGCGCGTGGTGGGCATCGCCGCCACCCGTGTCTACGACGTCGGCGTGGCCGGCATCCACCGCTTCCTGAGCCGCGCGCCCGAGCTCACCCGCGCCGCGGCGGTGATCGTGGTGGCCGGCATGGAGGGCGCGCTGCCCAGCGTCGTCGGAGGACTGGTGGCTGCGCCGATCATCGCCGTGCCCACCACGGTGGGCTACGGCACGCTCGGCGGCTTCACCGCGCTGTTCTCCATGCTCACCAGCTGCGCCTCAAGCGTCACCGTGGTGAACATCGACAGCGGCTTCGGAGCCGCCATGGCCGCATCGATGAACACGCGCAGACCCTCCACGCGCGCGACCCCGCCGCGCGAGACGGCCGAGATCCAGGGCGGCGACGAAACTCGACCGGCGAGGGCGGGTCGCGGGGCGGCGGAGGCCACGACCGATGGCCGGGCGGGCAAGAAGCTGGCGCTCGTCACGCCCAAGCGCGGGGCGGTCGCCGCCGCCAAGGCAGGGTCGACAAGGCCCAGCGCGCCCGCGAAGCGACGGACGGTGACCGAGGCCATGCCCGCACGCGCCGCTGTCGGTTCGCGGGCGCGGGCGCACCTGCACTCGCACGACCACGTTCACCAGCACGGGGATGCCGGCGGTCATGCGCACGGGCACGAGCACGAGCATGCGCCCGTGCAGGTGGACGGGGAAGCCAATGCGGCGGGTGGCGTCGGTGATCAAGGGCACGCCCACGAGCACGGGCATGATCACCCGCACGAGCACGGGAGCGACCGAGAGGACGGGCACGGGCACGGGCACGACGACGGGCACGGAGAGCACGGGCACGGAGAGCACGGGCACGGAGAGCACGGGCACGG
>JBBJMR010000222.1:0-14778 GCA_037720395.1 Polyangiaceae bacterium | reverse complement strand
GGATGTCGTTGAGCCAGTCGCCGACCACCACCACGTCCGCGGCGGTGCAGCCATGGTGCTCGGCGAGCCAGTTGACGGCGGTTCCCTTGGTGGTGCCGGCGGCGCGCACGATGAGCGCGTGCTGATCCGGGAAGCGCTTCACCGGGAACGACAGAACGAGGGCGCGATCGCCGAGCACCTCGCAGAGCTCGCCCACCGCGGCGTGGATGTCGCGCGCGGGCGCCAGCGCCACGGCGGCGAGGATGCCGCGCTCGCAGACCCAGAACGCGTGCTCGGTGACGCGAGGGACGCGGGTCACGTTCGGCGACCAGCTGCTCACGTAGTGCATGTAAGGAGAGCCGGCGTCATCGAAGACGATGGCGTCCTCGGCGAAGAGGAAGCTGGCGGCGCCGTGGCGCTCGAGCACCAGGCGCAGCGCCTCGGCGTCGGCGCCGGCCAGGCCTCGGTGCAGCAGGCTGCTGTCGTCGCGCGCGTCGACGATCTGGCTACCGTCGACGCAGGCCACCGGCCCGGCCATGCGCGCGCGCAGCGCCGTGGCGCGCGACCCGGAGTAGAGGCGGCCGGTGACGATGGTCACCACCACCCCGTCGGCCTGGACGCGCTCGATGGCCGCAAGATCGCGGGCGTCGATGCCGTCGCCCGGCGAGAGCAGCGTCCCGTCGAGATCGAGCGCCAGGATGCGGTAAGGCGCGGAGCGGCCTGCCGCCGCGCCTGTCGTCACGCCGGCAGGACGGAGACCTGCTTCTTGGTGTTCGACTTCCACTCGTAGGCCACCACGCCGTCGCTGAGCGCGAAGAGCGTGTAGTCGCGGCCGGTGCCGACATTCTTGCCGGCGTGGATGGTCGAACCCACCTGGCGGACGAGGATGTTGCCGGCGCGAACGGGCGTGCCGGCGTAGACCTTCACGCCGCGCTTCTGCGCCTTGGAGTCGCGACCGTTGCGGGACGAGCCGCCACCTTTCTTGTGTGCCATGGCGTCGTCTCCTTCAGGCTGTGATGCCGGTGATCTTGAGCTCGGTGTACGGCTGGCGATGGCCGTTCTTGCGGCGCATGTTCTTGCGGCGCTTGAACTTGAAGACGATGATCTTCGGCCCGCGGCCGTCGCCCACGATCTCCGCCGCGACGGAGGCGCCCTTGACCAGCGGCTGACCCACCTTCGGTGAGTCGCCACCGAGGAGGAGGACCTCGCCGAAGTTGATCTTGTCGCCCGCCTTGCCGGTGAGCTTCTCGACGCGGAGCGTCTGCCCCTCGCTCACTCGGTATTGCTTGCCGCCCGTTCGGATGACCGCGTACATGCTGAACCTCTGGCCCCGTTCCCGCGCACAGCTCGGCCGGAAAGGGAGCGGCAGTATACGGAGGGGACCCTTCGTTGCAAGCGAATTGCTCGGGTCGCCGCAGCGCCGTGGTCACGCACGGCGGTGTCAGCCGCGCCGTACTTTTCGGGTGGGACAAGCGCAGTGAAGGTGCGGCGGCGTAGCTCGATCTACACGTTATCGCAGAGGATCCTGCGATCCAGCTGAGGACGGTGCGATCCAGCGGGACCGGTCACATCGTCACGTTCGTGGCGCGACCGGACGCGCCGTCCCGGCCTGTCTCGGCTGTGGGGTGAGGTACGGGCGGCAGGGCGGGAAGTTTGGCCGCCCGTTTCACGCGGCGAAAGGGCATCGGCGCCAGAGGGGTGCGAGGTGCGGCGGAGTGCGTGGAGCAGCCGCGGAGTGGGTCCGTGGTTCCGTAACGAATTCGCGGTCGTGACGCGGCTTCCCTGGTTCGGATCCTGCTGTGGAGGATCTCCGTGGGGCAACGAAACACGTGGGCATCGGTGCGCTCCGACACGCGGGGCGCGAGCCTCGTCGAGTACATCGTCCTCGTCGGCCTGGTCGCGCTCGTCGCGCTGGGCGGCTTCCGGGCGTTCGGTGCCGCCGCGCTGGACAAGGTGAACGCGCAGGCCGACTGCGTGGCCACCTTCAGCTGCGGGCCGGGGAACCCGCAGGGCGCCGGCCCGGCGGTCGGCACCGACGGGGCGGCGGTCACCGCCGGCGACCCGTTTGTCGGCAACCCGCCCTTCGGTGACATCGGCGCCGCCAACCAACACACCGCCATTCCCGGGCAGCCCACCATCATCGGCGAGGGCGATGGGACCGCCGTCCATCCCAACGACATCAGCCAGGGCCAGCTCGGCGACTGCTACTTGCTCGCGTCCATGGGCGCCATCGCGCTCCAGAACCGCAGCATCATCGAGAACGCCATCCGCGACAACGGCGACGGCACGTACACGGTGACCTTCTATCAGCGCAACAACCACCCCGGGTGGCAGTTCTGGAAGAGCGACTACGACAAGGTGGAGATCACGGTGAACAACGAGTTCGCCACCGATGCCAACGGCAATCCGGTGTTCGCGCAGCCCGGCGACGGCGAGGCTGGAAACCGTGAGCTCTGGCCGATGATCGTCGAGAAGGCGTACGCACAGTGGAAGGGCGGCTACCAGCAGATCGGCCACGGCGGTTGGATGGCCGAACCGCTGGAAGCGCTGACGGGACAGCCCAGCCGCAGCAGCGGCGGCGACATGAGCATGGAGGACCTGGCAAACGCGTTCGACAACGGCGACGCAGTGACGGTCGGAACCGGCGACCCCAACGGCCCCCTCTTCGACAACGGCACCCTCGTCGGTGCGCACGCGTACTTCGTCACCAACGTCGACCGCGGCAACAACACCGTCACGCTCCACAATCCCTGGGGCTGGGACCGCGGAGACATCACCATCACCTACCAGCAGTACGTCGACCACTTCATCGGCTACGCCACCAACCCGGCGGACGACTGAGGCATCACGCCATGAGGAACGAGCAAGCGCGATTCGCGCCATGGTTCTGCCGATAAAATCGATGCTGTGGGCTCGCGTCGCACATTTCACGGCGCTCCCGGGCGCACGAGCGGGAAAAGTGCCCGCGGCAGCTGAGCGCACCTAGCGGGCAAGCACACCCTCCATGCCGCGGCTCCGCGTCCGGGCTGGCGACGAGATGGAGTCCGGCGATGAGGCAAGTTGGGGCCGTCGCCGTTGGAGTAGGCTGCGCCGCCATGCGCCGATACGTCGTCGTCCATACGATCTTTTTCGGTCTCGGGCTCGCCGCCAGCGCGCACGCGCAAGGTCTCCCGGGGCGCCACGCGGGCTTCGATGGCCCGACGCGTGCCCCGCTCCCGCTGCGCAGCGCGGTCGCGCGCCAGCAGGACGCGCTGGTGGCCGCGCGCGACGAGCATCGCGGCGTTCCTTCGTTTCTCTGGGGTGGCACGGCGGCGACATCGCTCTTGCCGGCGGGTGCCAGCTTCGCAGCGCACGCGCGCGCGCACCTCGAGGCGCACGCCGAGCTCTACGGGCTCGGGCGCGACGCCTTGGCGACCGCGTTCGTTCGCCACGTGCACGACACCGGTCGCGGCCCGGTGGTGGTCACCTTCCGCCAGCGTCCTTCCGACGTGGAGGTGTTCGACGACGCCAAGGTGCTGCTGCGACGCGACGGCTCGCTGGCCATCGGCGGGCATCTGCATCCGGACGCCGTGCCGGGCGGTGGAAGGCTCCTGCCCGGATGGCGCCGGAGCTGGCGGTGTCCGCGGCGCTGCACGATCTCCGGCGTTCGGCTGGACCAGGCTTCTCTTGCCGAGAAGTCGCGCGGCGCAACGGGACGGAGCGGCGGTTCGAGCTCACCGCCCCCGCGGCGTCACCAGCGTCCGGGCTGCGCTTCACGCGGCCGGCGCGCGTTCGGCCGGTGCTCTTCCCCATGGCCGACCGCCTCGTCCCGGCCTTCTACGTCGAGGTCTTCGCCCGGACCGCGGACGGTGCGGAGGTCGACGCCTACGGCTATGCCGTCGCCGCCGACGACGGGCGCGTCCTCTTCAGGCGCAACATGACGGCGTACGACGCCTTCCAGTATCGCGTCTGGGCCGACCCCGACGGCGACAAGCGCCCGCTGGACGGACCCATCGCCGACTTCACGCCGCACCCCACCGGCGTGCCCGACGGCAGCTACCCGGCGTTCGTGGCCCCGGTGCTGGTGTCCATCGATGGGTTCAACGCCAACGCCGACCCGTGGCTCGCCGCCGGCGCCACCCAGACCAAGGGCAACAACGTCGACGCCTATACCGACCACGACCTCCCCGATGGCTTCAGCGCCGGGGACGTGCGGGCCACGGTGACCTCGCCGGGCGTCTTCGATCGCGTCTACGACCCGAGCCTCGAGCCGCTGGCCTCCGAGGAGCAGAGCATGGCCTCGGTGACGCAGCTCTTCTACGTCACCAACTGGCTGCACGACTACTGGTACGACTCCGGCTTCGACGAGCCGTCGGGCAACGCGCAGCTCGACAACTATGGTCGGGGCGGCGAGGCCGGCGATCCGCTGCACGCCGAGGCCCAGGACGGCGCGCTCACCGGCCTGCTCGACAACGCCAACATGTACACGCCCGAGGATGGGGAGTCCCCGCGGATGCAGATGTACGTGTGGGCAGGGGCCAACGAGCGCACCCTGGAGGTGCCCGCCGCGGGCGGCTCGCTGCCCACCGGCGGCGCCAGCTTCGGTCCGGCGAACTTCTCGCTGAGCGGCGCGCTGGCGGCGGCCGACGACGGAGTGATCCCCGGCAACGACGCTTGCGAGCCCATCCAGAACGATGTCTCGGCGAAGATCGCCATCATCCACCGAGGTACGTGCAGCTTCGAGTCCAAGGCGCTGGCCGCCCAGACCGCGGGCGCGATCGCGGTGGTGCTGGTCAACAACCAGCCGGGTGGACCGCCGAACATGCCCGCCGCCGGCCTCGGCGGTGTCTCCATTCCCACGGTGAGCGTCAGCGACGTCGACGGCGCGGCGCTGGAGGCCGCCCTGGCCGTCGCGCCGCTGACCGCCACGCTGACCGGCGTCGCCGGGGTGCAACGCGACGGGACCCTCGACAACCTCGTCGTGGCGCACGAGTGGGGGCACTACCTCCACCACCGCCTGGTGTTCTGCGGCTTGCAGCAGTGCGGCGGGATGAGCGAGGGATGGGCCGACTTCACCGCGCTGACCACGGCGTTGCGCCCCGAGGACGACCTCCACGGCGCCTTCGGCGCGGCCATCTACGCCACCGCCGCCGAGTCGAATGCGGCGTACTTCGGCATCCGACGCATGCCGTACTCCGTCGATCCCGCAATCAATCCCCTCACCTTCCGCCATGTGCAGACCGGGGAGCCGCTCCCCGATGATGTCCCCATCGTCAGCTGGTCGCCGGACAACGCCGAGGTGCACAACACCGGCGAGATCTGGGCGAGCATGCTCTTCGAGGGCTACGTTCGCCTGCTCGAGGAGTCCAAGAAGCCGAGCCCCGAATACACGTTCGACGAGGCGCGTCGGCGCATGGCCGACTACGTGGTGATGGGCATGAAGATGGCGCCGACCGAGCCGAGCTTCGTCGAGCAACGCGATGCCGTCCTCGCCGCGGCGTTTGCCGCCGACCCGGAGGACGCGCTTCTGCTCGCCGAAGGCTTCGCCAAGCGTGGAGCGGGATCGTGCGCGGTCTCGCCACCGTCGGATTCGTTCGACAACGTCGGTGTGGTGGAGAGCTTCGAGGTCGCGTCGACCCTCGTCATCGGCGAGCTGACCCTCGACGACGGCGTTGTCTCCTGTGACGACGACGGTCTCCTCGACGCGGGCGAGACCGGGCGCATCTCCTTCGAGATCAGCAACCGCAGCATTGTCGGCGCGCCCGGTACCCAGGTCACCATTTCCAGTCCCACGGCCGGCGTGACCTTTCCTGGAGGGTCAGAAGTCGCCACCTTCGACCTGGCGGCCTTCGAGTCGAAGACGGTCACCGTCGAGGTGGCGCTGGGGCCTTCCGCCGGCCTGCCCGACGGCGCCACGGTGGAGGTGACCGCGGGGCAGCCCGACGCGTGCCAGCCGGTGGTCGAGCGGGCGCGGCTGTTCCGCGTGGACTACGACGCGGCCGAGGCCGCCTCGACGAGCGACGCCTTCGAGTCCGGCATCGACGTCTGGACGCGTGCCGGGGACGCTGCCGACGTGGTCTGGGCCTGGGAGCAGGCCGAGGATGCGCTGGGCCACGTCTGGCACGGGGTCGACATCTCCGGCATCACCGATACCGCGCTGGTCTCTCCACCGGTCGAGGTGGCGGCCGTGGGCAATCTGGTGCTCGCCTTCTCGCACCGCCACAGCTTCGAGGTCAGCCCCGAGGATCCCTCCGACCCCACTTCGCCTCTGATCTTCTGGGACGGTGCGGTGGTCGAGATCAGCACCGACGGCGACCAGTGGATCGACGTCGCCGATCTGGGTGATCCGGGCTACGGCGGAGCGATCGGGGACCTCGCCGACAACCCGCTCGCCGATCGCCAGGCGTACGTCGCGCAGAACG
Organism: Polyangiaceae bacterium; assembly: GCA_037720395.1. Classification (GTDB taxonomy): domain Bacteria; phylum Myxococcota_A; class Polyangia; order Polyangiales; family Polyangiaceae; genus JBBJMR01. The sequence continues at coordinate 8,398 of JBBJMR010000222.1, read as the reverse complement.
CCGGGTGGCCAGGCAGCGATGCGGTGCAGATCGACCTCGGGTCGTCGCTGGCAGGACAGACCGTTCAGGTGCGCTTCCGCATCGCCACCGACCAGGCCGCTGGCGAGTACGGATGGGACATCGACGACGTTGCCTTCAGCGGCGCGGTGGGCACGCCGTTCCCCGCGGTGGCGCCCAACGCCGCCACCTGCGCCGTCGGGCAGCCGCCGCTGGCGGACGCGGGTGCCGACCAATCGGTGCCTGCCGCAGCGGCGGTGACGCTCGACGCCAGCGGCAGCAGCGATCCCGACGGCGATGCGCTCACCTTCACCTGGGCGCAGACGGCCGGGCCCTCCGTCGAGCTGTCAACCAGCGGCGCCACGGCGGCCTTCACGGCCCCCGAGGTCGCCGAGACCACCACGTTGACCTTCGAGGTGACCGTCGACACCGCAGACGGCACCGATACCGACACCGTGAACATCGAGGTCGCCGCATCCGGCGGGTCCGGCTCCGCAGGATCGGACTTCAGCGGCCTGGCAGCGAGCGGCGGCTGCGGCTGCCGCACCACACCCGCCCAGGGACGGGGTGGTGCCGCGCTGGCGATGGCCGTCGGACTGCTCATGGTGCGGCGTCGCCGCCGACCCCTCGGGTGAATGCGTCCTCCGCGCTCCGGGATGGCGCCGCCCTGCGCGATCCGTGCGGGTCGGCGAGTTGCGTTGCCCTCGCGTTGCAGCTAGTAGCTGCAACGTGATGCGGCCTCGCAGCGTGGCAGACTCCAGGCGCGGCCGCGCGCTGCCCCTCTGCGCAGCCGTGGCCGCGGTGCTCTGTCTCTGGAGCCAGCTGGCCGCAATCGCCCATATGGCCCTGGTGGCGCACGTGGAGTGCGCCGAGCATGCCGGCGAGCTGGTGCACGTGGACGGCGACGGGCACCCGCATGGTGTCGCGCCAGCCCCCACCGAGGACGCTGCGCTCCGCGGCACGGGCGCCACCGCATCGGGCCACGATCAAGAGCATTGTGGGGTCGCCGCGCACCGCTCCGATCAATCGGTGCACGCGCCGAGCTTGGCCGGCGTCAGCCTCGACGTGCAGCCGCCCTCGTTCGCGGAGGCCATGCCCTGCGCGAAGCCGAGCGCACCGGCCGCGCCGCGGCCCCTGCTCGCCCTGGCGCCCAAGACCTCGCCGCCCCTGGTCTGAGCAGCGCCGCTCGGCGCTCGCGCCACCCGCGCTATCGGCAAGGCAGGCCTCGCTGGCGCCCGGCCGCGAGGCGCGGCCGACGCGGACCTGGGTTGGCCGGGGTGCCGGCGACGATCCCGTGCCGATTCGGTACGCGTCGCGCCGGAGGCTATGGCGCGTCGCCACATCGATCCTTCGAGGCCCGCGTGGCCCGAGGACGAAGCGCAGCCCGCCGAGCGCTCGCGGCGCGGAGCCTGGAGGTGCCGCTGGCTTGCCATGGGCGACGGTGGCGCCAGCCACCAAGCCGCGGCCGACTGCGGTGATCGGATCGTCGTCGTCGTCGCTGTCCTCGCCGACATGCACGGCAGGTCCTGGCTCGGCCGCCTCGAGCGGCCACGCGCCGAGACATGGAGAGTAACCGCGCCTGGACCCTGGTCCGAAGCCGCGCGGTTTCGCCCGAGATGTCCTCGCCCACTGTTGCAAAGCCGTCCTGTCCTTTCTGCCTCGAAACTGGAGTCCTTGGTGCCTTCTCGATCCGATTGTTGTTCCTGCGGCCAGCGGCCGCGCGCTGCGCATCCCCGCGCGGATAGGCCATCCGCACGGCTCGCTGCCGTCGCGTGCCTGGCATTGCTGGGGCTCGCGTCGCGTCCTGCGCGCGCCCAGGACGCAGCTCCGCATCCCGCGCACGAGGACGTCGTGATGCCGAAGGTGCTCACCCAGGTGGAACCCGTGTTTCCGCCTGCGGCCCTGGCCGACCATCGCGACGGCACGGTGGCGCTGGCCGTCACCGTGGGCAGCGACGGCACGGTGACCGCGGTCGAGGTGCTGGAATCGGGAGGAACCGACTTCGACGAGGCTGCCATGAGCGCCGTGCGACAGTGGATGTTCTCACCTGCCATGCGCGGTGATCGAGCCATCGCCGTGAAGATCCGTGTGCCCATTCGGTTCGTTCCGCCGACGCGGACGGGACCGGAGGCTCCCCTCGCCCCTGCGACCAGCGGCACCCCTCGCGTTCAGGCGAGCCCGAAAGCGACCGCCGTGCCCACTGCGCGCACCACCCGGGCGCCGCCGGCCGCCGACGCCGCGGCCCCGGCCGAGCAGCCATTCCCCGATCCCGAGGCGGCCGGCGCCAGCGAGGTGACCGTCACCGGCAGGCGGCAACCGCCGGTGGTCGCCGCATCCGACCACCGCATCGAGGTCGGAGCGCTGGCCATGGTGCCCAGGCAGAACGCCGCCGGCATGCTCACCCTGGCGCCGGGGATCTACCTCTCCAACGACGGCGGCGAGGGTCATGCCGAGCGGGTCTATCTGCGTGGCTTCGACGCGCGCGAAGGCCAGGACATCGAGTTCAGCGTGGGTGGGGTTCCCGTCAACGAGAGCGGGAACCTCCACGGCAATGGCTTCGCGGACCTCCATTTCATCATTCCCGAGCTGGTGACTCGCCTCCGGGTTGTCGAGGGACCCTTCGATCCGCGACAGGGCAACTACGCCGTCGCCGGCAGCGCGGAGTACGAGCTGGGGCTGGAGAAGCGCGGGCTGACCACAAAGTACGGCTTCGGGTCGTTCGATACCCACCGCATGCTTCTCCTCTGGGGTCCCCCGGGGGAGAGCATTCACACCTTCGGCGGCGCGGAGATCGCCACCACCGACGGCTACGGGGAGAATCGCGACGCGCGCCGGGCCTCGGCCATGGCGCAGTACGAGGGAGCGATGGGCAAGATCGGCTCCTGGCGCGTGGCTGGCTCCGCCTATGCGACCGAGTACCACAGCGCCGGGCTGCTCCGTGAAGATGACTTCGCCGCCGGGCGGAAGGGCTTCTACGACACCTACGACTTCGGACAGGGCGGGGGCGGCTCACGCTTCTCGCTATCCGGCGACATCGAATCGCGTAGCGGCGCATTCACTCTCCATCAGCAGCTCTTCGCGGTGCGCCGCACCATGCGGTTGCGCGAGAACTTCACCGGTTTCCTGCTCGACGTGCAGGAGCCCATCCAGGAGCCGCACCAGCAGCGCGGCGATCTCTTCGACCTATCCATGGGCGAGACGACGCTCGGCGCGCGTGGCTCCGCGGGCACCTCGGGGATCGTCCTCGGCCAGAAGCACGACCTCGAGCTCGGCTACTTCGTGCGCGGCGACGGCGTGGATGCCACACGCCAGCGCATCGGCGCGGGGTCGGACGACCCCTACCTGACCGAGACCGACCTTCACTCGACGCTCGTCGACGTCGGGCTCTACGGCGACGCCACGGTGCGGGCCACCCCGTGGCTCTCCCTGCACGGTGGGGTGCGCGCCGACCTGTTCACCTTCGATGTCCTCGACGCTTGCGCCGTGCAAAGCGTCTCGCGCCCCTCCCAGACCGATCCCCCCGGCGACGCCAGCTGCCTGCATCAGCAGCGCGGCGGAGAGTACCGGGAGCCCACCCAGCGTTCCTCGACGGCCGCCGTGAAGCTCATGCCTCGGGTGACCTTGACCGTCGGCCCGGTCCGGCATTTCTCCTTCAGCCTCAGCTACGGCCAGGGTGTCCGTTCCATCGACCCCAACTACATCACCCAGGACGTCGGTACGCCATTCGCGAGCATCGATGCCTACGAGGGAGGCGTGAGCTACGCGCGCACCTTCGGAGACGCGCTCTCCCTGTCCGCCAAGTCGGTGTTCTTCGTGACCCACGTGGACCGCGACCTGGCCTTCAGTGAAACGGAGGGTCGGAGCATCCTCGGCGGCGGCACGACACGCGCCGGCTGGAGCGGGTCGCTGCGCGTCGCGGGCGACTTCTTCGACGAGAACGCCAACGTGACGCTGGTCAGGTCTGCGTTCGACGACACGGGCCTGCTGGTGCCCTACGTCCCCGATGTGGTGGTGCGCTCCGACACGGCGCTCTTCCACGATCTGCCCTGGCGGCTGGCGGGGGCGGTGCCGCGCGCCACCCTGGGAGCCGGCATCAGCTACATCGGCCGGCGCGCGCTTCCCTACGGGCAGCGCAGCGACACCATCTTCACCGTCGACGCTTCGGCCACCCTGGGCTGGCGTGCCTACGAGATCGGTGTGGAGGTCCAGAACCTACTCGACCGGCAGTATCGCCTCTCCGAGCTCAACTTCACCGCGGACTTCGAGAGCGCGCCGGCCGCCACGCTGGTGCCCGCGCGCCACTTCGCGGCGGGGGCTCCGCGCACCGTCATGGTCACGTTCGCTGCCACCTTCGGAGGGTCATGATGCACCGCAACACGACATTCGCCCTGGCCTTCGTCGCTGCTGCCGCTGGCATGGGCTGTGTGGGCGACACCGGCGAGGACCTCATCCACTTCGCGGCATTCGCCGGTGGGGCGCTGGGAGCGAGCAATGGCACCTACGCGTTCGAGAGTGGCCGTGGCTACCAGGTCGAGCTCACCAGGGCGCGGCTCCACGTGGGAGCCATGTACCTCAACCGCTCCCGGCCCAGCGACGTCGTCTCCGACACCACCTGCACCCTGGCGGGCATCTACGTGGCCGAGGTCACCAGTGGCCTCGACGTCGACGCACTGAATCCCGAGCTGCAGCGGTTTCCGGCGGACGGCTTCGCGACCACCGAGCGGGCCATCACCGGAGAGCTGTGGCTCAGCGGCGGGGAGATCGATGTCGTCGGAGACCCCACCGTCATTCTGGACGTGGCCGGCCGGGCCACCAAGCAGGGGGACGGCTACCCGTTCGAAGGCCGCTTCACCATCGGTGCCAACCGCGTGGTGGTGCCCTCCGACCCGGCGTTGCCCGGGCGGGAGCCGATCTGCAAGCAGCGCGTCGTCACCCCGATCGGCACCGACATCGTCCCCTCGGCCGAGGGGGGTCTGGTCCTGCGGATCGATCCCAAGGGCTGGTTCGGGAATGTCGATTTCAAGACGCTCGATGAGGACCCCGGCGACCCCGCGCTCTACCGATTCGCAGACGAGGAGAGCAATCAAGCCAGCAACAGCCTCTACGACGGCCTCCATGCGTCGGGGGGTGTCTATTCGTTCGAGTGGGATGAAGGCGGCGGGCCATGAAGACTCCGGCCGCCGAGGTCAAAAGTGAGGGAACCATGACGAAGGTCAAATCGCGTATGGCATTGGCGTTGTTTTCGCCCTTCGTGCTCCTGGGAGCGTGCGGCGGCGACGACGGCGAAGGAACGGGCGGCAGTGGCGCCAGCGGCTCGCCGGGCGGCACGGGCGCTTCCGGGGCGAGTGGGCAGAGCGGCACCATCGACGTCACCATCTCCGGCGAAGACGCGGCCACCGACGGCTTCCTCTTCCCCCGTGGAAGCAAGGTGACCTTCGCGGACGGATGGCAGGTGGTCTTCGACCACGTGCTGGTGACGGTGGACAACATCACCATCTCCGAAAATCCCGACAAGGCGCCGACGGACCAGTCGCAGACCGACGCCGCCGTCGCCAGAGTGAGCGGCCCCTGGGCCGTGGACCTCCACCGACCCGGCACCGTACCGGGGGCCGGCGGGGAAGGTCTGGCCACGCCGCTGGTGACCATCCCCAACCAGAACCAGAACGGCGGCGAGCCGTTCGCCACCGACACCCGCTACGCGTTCGCGTACGACCTGGTCGTCGCCTCGGAGGGTGCCGCCAAGGTGAACTTCGCCGGCGACGCGGGCGCCGAGGAGGCATACGCGCAGATGGTGACCGCCGGCTATGCCGTCTACTACGTGGGCACGGCGACGTTCGAGGGCGGCGCCGCCTGCGAGACGTCGGACGAGACGTACGACTTCGCGGCGCTCCCCACCAGCGTACCGTTCAAGCTGGGCTTCAAGACGCCCACCAGCTATCTGAATTGCCAGAACCAGGACAACGACGGCGACGCGTTCGCCGACGAGGAGTATCAGCGCGGCATCGCCGTCCCCGAGAACCAGGCGGCAACGGCGCAGATGACGCTGCACCTGGAACACGCCTTCTACGGCGACGTGGAGCACGAGCCCGCCATCTGGTTCACGCAGATGGCTGCGCAGCTGGTGGGCCAGCCCGCAGGCACCGCGGTGATGACCGAAGATCTGGTGGGCATCGATCCGACGGCGATCACCGACGGCGCCGGAGCGAGCCTACCCTGGCGCGTCTGCGACGGCTCGGCGCTCCCCGCCAGCGATCAGATGGGGTTCGAGACCGGGACGGTGCCCGTCGATCCCTCGAAGCCTGCCGGAGAGGCGCTGCGCGACTACTACGATTACACATCGTACGTGTTGAGCACCTTGGGACATCTCAACGGTGGCGAGGGCCTCTGCTACGTGAAGCGCAACTACCCGTCGCCGCCGTGAGCCGGCCCTCGGGTCCCACCAGGTAGGCCGGTCGGTCCCGAGGTGGGAGGGCATCGATCGGGCGGGTGGCGATGCGAAGAGCCGCGGGGACGGCGCCGCGCGGTTTCCGCGAAACGCATCGCCGCCGGCGACGTACCCGGCACCGAGGCATGGCCACCGACTCCGAGGATCCGCTCGGCCTACGCGGGACGCTGCTCGCCCAGAAGTATCTGGTCGGCTCGGCGGTCGGCGATGGCGGGTACAGCGTGGTTTACCGCGCGGAGCACACCATCTGGCGCGAGCCGGTCGCGCTCAAGCTCTTCACGGCGCTGGCGCGCGTCGGCGAGGAGGAGCGCGAGCAGCTGCTCGCCGAGTTCATCCAGGAGGGCAAGCTGCTGGCGGCGCTTTCGAGCCGGTCGGCGACCATCGTCCAGGCACGCGACTTCGGCACCGTGCTCACCCCGGACGGAGCCTGGATCCCGTACATGGTCCTGGAGTGGGTGGACGGCCAGCCCCTCGACCAGGTGCTCGATGGCGAGCGCCAGCGCGGCCTGCCCCCACGGACGCTGCACGAGGCCATGGCGCTGCTCGAGCCGCTGGCCACGGGCCTGCACACGGCGCACTCGCGCGGCGTGGTGCACCGAGACGTCAAGCCGGAGAACGTGCTGGTGCTCGGCGATCCACGTGGCGTGGCCCCAGCGCTGAAGTTGCTCGACTTCGGCGTGGCCAAGGTGATGGACGTGCAGAACGCGCTGCTCGCCGAGACAGGCAGCGGGCCGATGTCCTTCACCCCACGCTACGGCGCGCCGGAGCAGTTCAGCCGGCGCTTCGGGGCCACCGGCCCGTGGACCGACGTCTACGCGCTGGCGCTGGTGATGGTGGAGGTGCTGCGCGGCAGCGTGCTGTGGGAAGAGGACGATTGCGTCCGCCTCATGCACATCGCCTCGGACCCGGAGCGGCGTCCCACACCGGCGGCCTTCGGCCTCCAGGTCGGCAGCGCAGTGGAGAGCGTGTTCCAGCGCGCGCTGGCGATCCATCCGGCGGAGCGGTACCGCAGCGTCGGCGAGATGTGGGGCGCGCTCCATGGCGCCGTCTTCCCCGGCGCGGCGCGCTGGGGCTCCTCGAGCGGTGCCGGGTCCAGCATCACCCCGCTCTCGGTCGAGCAGATGGAGGTTCCCGCGCTGCGCGCGCCGCGCGCCTTGCCGCGTCGGCGGCGCGCGCCGCCATCGCGCTCGGTGCGGTAGTCGCTCTGGCAGGCCTCGCGGGGGTGGTGCTGGCGCGGGCCTTCGGCGCCGGTGGGGCGGCTCCAGCACCGGCGCGCGGCGGTGTCGCCGGAGCTGGCAGCGCGGCTCTCGCTGGGCTTCCGCGCGGCTGCCCTGCAGGGACGACGCTGGTGCCCGGCGGGCGCTTCTTCATGGGCTCCGACGATCCGAGCTTCAAGCTGTGGAGCCCGGCACACCGGGTCTCGGTGGACGCGTTCTGCGTGGACCTGGAAGAGGTGACCGTGGCGCGCTACACGGCGTGCGTGGAGCGCGGCGCCTGCGCGCGGCCGGCGGAGCGCCCGGACTACCCGCGCGGCCCCACGACCAGCGAGCCCGATCACCAGCGCACCCGCGCCGCGCAGGCGGAGCTCTGCAACTTCGGGCAGAGCGGGCGCGAGCAGCACCCCATCAACTGCGTGTCCTGGTTCGACGCCGAGCGCTTCTGCGCGGCGCAGGGCGCGCGGCTGCCGACCGAGGCGGAGTGGGAGTACGCGGCGCGAGGATCGGACGGTCGCACCTTCCCGTGGGGTGACGAACCCGGCGGCCTGGGATTCATGAACGCGTGTGGCAGCGAGTGCACGTCGTGGGAGGCTTCGCATCGCCTAACCGAGAGCGCGCGCATGTACGAAGCGGACGACGGGTTCCCCGGAACCGCCCCGGTGGGCAGCTTTCCGCGCGGCCGCACCCGCTTCGGCGCCGACGACGTGGTGGGCAACGTCTGGGAGTGGACCGCGGACTG
>JBBJMR010000511.1:0-3907 GCA_037720395.1 Polyangiaceae bacterium | reverse complement strand
GTCAGGTTGATGCCCTCGACCTTGATCTTGGTCGGCTCCTTGTGGAGCAGGTCGTTCAGCTCCTTCTTGCTGAACTTGCGGATCGGCTTGTCCGTGTCGAAGTACCCGCAGCCGCGGAAGATGCGGCCGTACCAGCCCTCCATGCTGTAGCCGGGGATCTTGAGAGCGCCCTCGTCGAGCGACTTGCTGTCGTCGTAGAGCTGCGTCAGATCGAAGTCGTTGACCGAGCCGCGGCCCTCGCATCGCGGGCACATCCCACCGGTGCGGTTGAAGGTCACCTTCACCGTCTTGCCGCCGCCGCGCTCGGTGGTCATGGCGCCGCTGGCCCGGATGGTCGGGACGTTGAAGGAGTAGGCGTTGGACGAGCCGATGTGTGGCTTGCCGAGGCGGCTGAACAGCACCCGCAGCATGGCGTTGGCGTCCGTGGCCGTGCCCACCGTGGAGCGGGAGTTACCGCCCATCCGCTCCTGGTCGACGATGATCGCCGTGGTCAGCCCGTCGAGCACGTCGACCTCGGGCCGGGCCAGCGCCGGCATGAAGCCCTGCACGAACGAGCTGTAGGTCTCGTTGATCAGCCGCTGCGACTCCGCGGCGATGGTGCTGAAGACCAGCGAGCTCTTGCCCGAGCCGGAGACGCCGGTGAACACCGTCAACCGGCGCTTCGGCAGCTCGACGCTCACGTCCTTGAGGTTGTTCACCCGCGCGCCCTGCACGCGGATGAGGTCGTGGCAGTCGGCGGCCTGCTTGCTGGTCGGGGTGCCCTTGCTCATTTGCAGTGCGCCTCAGCGGCGCGCCTCCATCATCTTCCAGCCATTCCCCGAGGGGTCACGGAAGTTCGCGTCGACGTTGCCGAAGCGCTCCACCGGCTCCTGGGTGAACTCCACGCCGCGGGCACGCATGCGGTCGTAGGCCGCGCGGCAGTCGTCGACGACCATCACCAGCGGCGGCATGGCGCCCTTGGCCACCAGCTCGCGCGCCACCTGGGCGGTGGCCTCGTCGAGCACCGGCGGGCCGGGCTTGAAGAGGCCGAGCTGGAACGACGGCTGCTCCGGGTGCTGCAGCGTCAGCCAGCGGAACTCACCGTTCTTGACGTCCGTGTGGACCTTGAACCCCAGCTTGTCCACGTAGAACGCGCGCGCCTCTTCCTGGTCGTGCACGTACAGACCGATCATCTCGACACCCTGGCTCATGGCAGACCTCCGTTTCGGATGAGGGATTCTTATCGCCCTCGCCCCGGCGTCGCTGCTCCGAAACTGCCATGGTGAGATCCGGCCGCCGCGCGGCGCTCAGGTAGCACGCCGGCACGCTGCCCAGCCCCTTGGCCGCCGCCCGCTCGCGCTCGCGGATCGCCGCCGGGTTGTCGCCGGTAACGTCGCGGAAGGTGCGCCCGAACGTGCCCAGGCTGCTCCACCCCGTCTGGAAGGCGATGTCGGTGATCGACAGCTCCGTATCGCGGAGCAGCGCCGTGGCGCGCTCGATGCGACGGGTGAGCAGGTAGCGGTGCGGCGGCACCCCGAAGGCCACCTTGAACGAACGCGCGAAGTGGGCCTCGGAGACGCCGCTCACGCGCGCCAGGCGCCGCACGGGCCACTCCTCGTGCGAGGCCGCGTCCATGCGGTCCTTGGCCCGCAAGAGGCGGCGCAAGAGGTCGGGATCTGCCACGGTCTTCGAGGCCGGAGAGGATACCACGGGCCGTCCGGGTCTCCCGGTGGCCCTCCGTCACGACCTCTACCATCCGGACGTGCCCGTCGAGGGCCAGGCCGGGCGCGGCGCACTGGAACTTCGAGCGCAATTCACGGCCTCGAACGTCTCGTGCTATCGAGCCCGGCAGTGGTCCGGCTGCGCTTTCACTACACGCTGGCGACGCTGGCGTGGATGTTCGCCATCCCGTGCGCGATGGGTGCCCTGGCGCCAGGCCCCACGGCGCCGGCGACGTGGGCGATCCTCTGCGTGTCGACCGTGGTGGCTGCGCTCTGCCTGGTGCGCGAGGCGCGCCAGGACAGCTACAGCTTCGCGCAGTACTCGGTGGTGGCGCTGCTCTTCCCGCTGACGCTGGCCATCGCCACGCTCTTCGTGGCGGAGTCGACGCGCGCCACGGTGGCGGCGGCCGCGTGCTGTGCCGCCTGCGTGGCGCTGCTGGTCCTGGCGGTGCTGGCGCTCTGGCGTGGGCACCACCTCGTCGACGAGCTGCCGAACGTGCTGCAGGAGCGCTTCGGCAAGGAGGCGCTGTTCGAGACGGACGGCGTGCAGTTCACCGCCGAGCATGGCCAGGGCGATGTGGCTGCCGGCAGCTGGGTGCGCATCTTCCTGCAGAGCTGCGTGGCGGCTGAGCGCACGGTGCGCATCTCCCTCGATGGCGTGAGCGGCGTGCTGCAGCGAAGCGGTGGCCTGTGCACGCCGGCGCTCGAGCCCGTGGAGCTGGCGCCTGGAGAGATGGGCGCGCTCCTGGTGCCGGTGCGTCCGGGCGCGCGGCCGCAGCGCGAGACGCACGTATATCTGACGGTGCACGCGCATGGAGCGGGTGGACGGCGCTTGCGCAAGCTGCGCGCACGCGTGCCCACCACGCGGCGCGGGACCGGGTTCCAGCTCTTCTCGCTGCTGGGTGGCTACCTGGTGTGTGGAGCCGCGAATCGCACCCGAGCGCGCCTCAGGCGCGGAGCTTGACCAGGCGCTCCGAGAACATGATCGTCAGCAGCACGGCGATGAGCAGCACGTTGAACTCCGCGCCGTTGCGCCCACCGCCGACCACGAACCAGCCCTCCGGGGCGTGCACCATCACGATGCCGATGACCAGGATGGCGATGGTCACCGCGCCGGCGACCTTCACCAGTCGGTCGGTGAGCAGGCTGACCACGCAGCCCAGGTGCGAGAGCTTCACCGCCCAGGCGATGGCCAGCCCGAACGGCGCGAAGCCGGCCGGGTCGAGGTACATCGTCCCGAAGCCGCGCACGCCGCCATCGAGCATCCCCGGCACGCTGTGCATCACCAGGATGGCGGCCACGACGACACGCAGCACCACCGTCTCGGTCCACAGTCCGGCGAGCGCCCTGCGCAGCGGCCCGGCGCCGGCCGGAACCGTGCCGGCCTGTCGCTGATCGTCGGCCCGTGCGGCGGGGGTCGTCGAGGCCGTCGCTGCCGGAGCCGGCGCCGAGCTGTCGTCGGCATGCGTCATCGCCGTGGACGCTAGCGCAGCCACGCGCGGGCTACGAGCAACAGTCGATCACTTGGCGACGGCGACCGGCGCGCTCTCGCCCGACAGGGCGGCAGCGCGGCGAACCAGGTCGACGAGCTCGCGCTGGTCGGGGTGGTCCTTGGCGGCGCCGCGGGCGATGCGCTCGACGTCGGTGAGCTTCCAGCCGCGGGCGTGCGGGCTGTGGCGCAGGATCTCGCCGATGCCCATCACCGCCGCGGCGAAGCGCAGGTCGGCCGGCGCGGCCTCGAACGAGGCGGCGATGGAGCCGGGCGCCATGGCGACCACGGTCTCCTCGGCCTTGTCCGACCCGAGCGGGGCCTTGTGGCGGAGGCGCACCGTCACCGGGCTCCTGGCAGTCGAGGTGAGCACCACGTCGTAGATGGCGGTGACGCTGTGTCCGGCGCCGATCTCGCCGGCGTCCACCTTGTCGTTGCGGAAGTCCTTGTCGGCGATGTCGCGGTTCTCGTAGCCGATGAGGCGGTACTCCTTGACCACGGCCGGATCGAAGTCGACCTGGATCTTCACGTCGCGCGCGATGACCTCGAGGAGCCCGCCGACCTGGTCGGAGAAGACGCGCCGCGCCTGCTGCTCGCTGTCGATGTAGGAGTAGTTGCCGTCGCCCTGGTCGGCGAGCTGCTCCATGGTGGTGTCCTTGTAGTTGCCGTTGCCGAACCCCACCGTGGAGAGGGTGATGCCCTTGTCCTTGTAGCCAAC
>JBBJMR010000221.1:0-14789 GCA_037720395.1 Polyangiaceae bacterium | reverse complement strand
CCGTCCGGCCCTCCGCCGCCCGCGCTGCTGGCGCTGGCCTGCGCCACGCGGCCGTCGCCGCACGACGCGGTCCGCAGCAGCGGGCTGACCAAGGCTGCGGCGGCGAGCGCAGCGCGCGCGGCCATGCGGACCGCAGAGCGCAGCTCGTCTCGAGAAGCGGCCGGCGACGCGGGACGAGGCCGCGGGGTGGCGGCTCCACCCGGCGCCCGAGCGCCCACCTCGGTGCTGCGGAAGAAGCGAAGGGACATGGCGGGCATGGTAGCAACACCGCTGCCGCGCAGCCCTGGCATTGCAGCCCTCGGGTCCCTCTGGTGTACTCGTCGACCCGTGGCCGAGGAAGACACCGACGGCCGGGCCACGATCATCACCACCGCGTCGCAGATCCCGGTGGCGGTCGCCGCGGACCCGACCACCGCTTGCCTGGTGGTCATCTACGGCGGCGAGCTGGGCAAGCGCATCCCGCTCGGCTTGCAGCCGCTCGAGTGCGGCCGCGCCCTGGAGACGGGGCTGCCGCTCGACGACGACGCGGTGAGCCGGCGCCACGCGCGCTTCGCCTGGACCGGCAACGCCTTCGCCGTGCGTGACCTGGAGTCGACCAACGGCACCTGGGTGAACGACGACTCGGTGGTGGAGCGCATCCTGCGCGACGGCGACCAGGTCAAGATCGGCCACACCATCTTCAAGTTCATCTCCGCCGACCGCGGCAACATCGAGCTCTCCTACCACGAGGAGATCTACCGCTTGATGACCTTCGACGGCCTGACCAGCGTCTTCAACAAGCGCTCCTTCGAGGAGGCGTTGCAGCGCGAGATCTCTCGCAGCCAGCGCTACCAGCGTCACCTGTCGCTGGTGCTCTTCGACATCGACCACTTCAAGCGCATCAACGACACGCGCGGCCACCTGGCCGGCGACGCGGTGCTGCGGCAGCTGGCGGGCCTGGTGGCGGCCAACGTGCGCCGCGAGGACATCTTCGCCCGCGTCGGCGGCGAGGAGTTCGCGCTCCTGCTGCCCGAGGTGCCGGGGGAGGGCGCGCGCATCGTGGCCGAGAAGATCCGCGCGCTCATCCAGCGGTCCATCTTCCGCTTCGAAGAGCAGCCGGTCCCGGTGACCGCCAGCTTCGGGGTCGCCTCGTTCGAGCCGGAGGCCAGCATGGCGCCCGCCGACCTCTACCGCATCGCCGACGAGCGCCTGTATCAGGCCAAGAGCAGCGGCCGCAACCGCGTCGCCTGAGCCGACGCGCGGCGCGACGAGCAGCCCGGCTGCGGGCGAGGCTCAGTTGCAGTTCGGGGCCGAGGCGCCCTGCGAGATCCAGGCGCTCAGGGTGTCGTAGTCGCTTCGCGACGCGCTCACCTGGAGCGAGGTGGTCGGCGTCGCCGGCATCTGCATGCCGACCACCAGCGCATTGCGCATGCGCGCCACCTCGGTCGGGTCGGCCCCCGTCTCGCCTTTGCCCACGAAGTCGGTGTGGGCCATGAGCTTGTAGAGGAGGTAGCTGTTGCCCGCGTTCTGCGGGTCGATGATCGGCATGGCGCGCCCGAAGCGCGCCGGGTTGCGGTCGGCCAGGGCAGCGTGCTCGCCCTGCTGCGTCTGGTGCGCCACCCGGCCGATGGCCGTCAGGCGCACCAGCTCCGCTGTGCTCATGTCCAGGCCCATGGCTGCCCCGAGCGGTCCGCCGTCCGCGGTCGTGCCGGTGGCATGGCAGGTTGCGTACGAGCAGCCGGCGAGGATGGTGCGCACGCTCTTCGGGCAGCAACCCGTCAAGCAGCTGTCGTACTGCATGTCGTCGGGATCGCACGCCGCGCGGCATGCGGCGGCCTCGGGCGTGATGGCGCTGCCGTCGGCGCACCCACCATCGCCGCAGAAGCTCTCGGCGGTGGGCGGGCGCTCGGACGGGGCGTCCGGATCGTCGGTGCCGGCGGTGGTGAACTGGATGGCGAACGTCGCCTCCAGCGGCGCCCCGTCGAAGGCGCGGAAGCCGTACACGATGTCCCCGTCCTCGGGCGGGGGCGCCAGCATCGTCAGCGAGTGCTTGGTGCCCAGCGGCAGCGGGTCGTTGGCGAGCGAGTAGAGGGTGACCGTGCGGCGGATGGGGTCGTAGAGCGGCTGCCCGAAGACGCGCCCCTCCACGCACTGGGTCGGATCGGCGACCGCGGTGGTCGTGCCCGAAAGGCAGAACGACTGCCGCGACACGGTGACCGGGTCGAGGTACCGGTCGAATTGGACGGTCAGGCTGCTGGTCGGCAGCACGCCTTCCGTGGCGCCGCTGTCTTCCAGCGCCTCGCGCACCAGGAAGCCGTGGGCGTCGCGGCCCCCGCACGCCAGCACCTCGACGACGTGCAGGGGCGGCTTGTCGAGCAGGATGTTGTCCCGCTCGCCGGCATCGCAGCCGCCCAGCACCGCCGCGCACGGCAGCAACAAGGCGGCCAGGCCAGGCCAGGGCGCGCGAACGCGGTCGCCCGCTCCGCCGGTGCCTACGTCGCTGCGTACGTAGCTGCCTACGTCGCTGCGTACGTCACTCCGAAACGCGACCGGCCTCAGCTCTCCGAGTACATCGACAGCTGCTCGCGCACTGTCTTCTCGGTGACGCCGCTCTGCAGGTGCTCGCGCAGGCAATCCGCGAGGGTGATGAGCATGTCGTCCACGCCCTTCTCCTCGATGAGCTTGGTGAGGAGCTGCCGGGCCTCGCGCCCGTCGTCCTCCCGCAGGTAGCCCCGCACCGTCTCGAGAGAGATCTCCCCCTGGAAATCCAGGTACATGTTGTCGAGCAGGTACTTGATGAGCTCCTTCACGCCCGGTCTCCTTCGCGCTAAGCGGCCCTCCGCTATAGCGCCCGGCGAAGCAACGGCGCAAGGAATTCGTCACCTTCCGCCACGCTAGCACTGCGGGTGGAGTGGCGGCGGCGCAGGCAGTCGGGTCCAGCCGTAGTGTCGGCGCGGCGCCGCTCATCGGCACTTCCCCAGCGCGCTGTCGCCCGACTGGTGGCAGACCAGACAGGGACGCGGGTTGCGCTTCAGGGCGGTCGAGCACTTCGACTCGAAGCCGACGGGGTGCGGGTTCACACCCTGGCCACCGGACAGGCCCTTGGTGGCGTGGCACGTCGCGCAGTCGCGCTCGGTGTGACACGAGACGCACGCGTTGAGGTTTCGCTGTGCCTCCCACGCGTGGTGGCGCGGGCCGCGCGGCGCCGTCGTCCATTCCGCCGGGGGCGGATGGAAGCGTCGGCCCGCCATGCGGTTGCCGCTGGCCACGTCGCGGGAGACGCCGACGCGGCGATGGCAATCGGCGCAGAACGTCTGCTGCTGGTGGCAGCTCACGCAGCGCGGGTTGTCCTGGCGCGCCGCCTGCGGATGCATGGAGAGCCAGTCGTTGGGGTGCACCTTGCGGTTGCGCACGCGCCCGTCGTGGCAGTCGGTGCAGTAGCTCTGGCTGTGGCAGGTGGCGCAGAACTGGCTGTCGTTGGCGGCGATGGTCTTGTGCCGCTCGATCCAGTCCGCGGTGTGACCGGCGTTGTGCAGCCAGCGCGGCGGCAGGAGGTCGCCGGTGGGGAAGGCCGTGGTCAGGCGCCCGTTGGGCTGCGTCACATGGCAGATCTCGCAGGCGCCCTTGGCTTCGCCTGCGCGGCGCTGCTCTTGTTGTGGCAGTCGAAGCAGCCCGCCATGCGCGGCAGGTTGTCGCGCGTGGCCAGCTCGAGCTCGTCGACCTTCCCGTGGCAGTTGCCGCACTGGATGTTGCGCGCCAGGTGCTTGCCGTGCGGGAAGTGGAGCTGCGGCGTGGGGATGACCAGCGGCGCGACCTTGTTGCCCTTGCCGGCGCCCTCGCCGAGGTGGCAGAAGTTGCATTGCCCGTTGGCGTCGGTGCCGGCCTTGACGTTGGAGAGGTCGGAGTGATCGACGTCGTGGCAGCTGTCGCACGTGTCGCTCGGCTTCGGCAGCAGCCGCTCGCTGGCGGCGTTGCTCTTGTAGGCGGCGGCGTGGCACGTCTTGCAGGTCTGCTGCTGGTCCTTGACGTGGAGCTTGTGGTTGAAGCGGATGGTCAGCGACTGCGGCGGGAAGATCTCCTCGCTCGGGAGCGGGCTGGCGGCGCTGCCCGGGGGCATCCACTCCACCGGCACCTCGGCATCCTTGGGGAGCATGTGGCGGCCGCCGGCCAGCTCCTGGGCGGTGGGCTGCGTGGGCGCGGAGGGCGCCTCCTCCTCCTCCTCTTCCTTGTCCGCGGGGGCAGCGGCGTCGGCGCCGGCGTCCGCGGCGGGCTTTGCCTCCGGCGGCTTTCGAGTCTGGGCGGAGGCGCTCGGGGTGAGGCAGGCGGCGAGCACGGCCAGCGTGCAAACCAGGGCGGCGATCCAGCCGGGCAACAGGCGCGCCGCGCCGCGCCCCTGGCTCGCTCGACGCTTGCCGTTGCGGGCGCTCATTTCGTCCCCCAGTTCAGGTTGAGCAGGCCCACCACGCGGAAGCGCTGCCCGGCGAGGGCGTTCATGTCGTGCTCGAACTCCACGCGAAGGTCGGCGAGCTCCGCCGGGCGCCAGCCGCCGGCGAGCACGTAGGCGAACGAGGTGTCTCCCTCGCGCTCCGGTGGGCGCAAGGGATCGTTCCAGTCGTAGACGCTGACCCGCGCGCCCAGCGCGTACCGACCGCCGTCGAGCTTCTTCTCGCCGTCGAGGTCGGCGCCGGTGCGGCGGCCGGTGGTGCCGGACTGCAGCATCCCACGCAGCCCGACGCGCGCGCTCGGCCACCGGTAGCGGCCGGCGAGGTTGACGATGACGTCGGTGGAGCTGCTGGCGCCACGGTTCGCCTCGTCGCGCGTGTAGGCCGCGGCGCTCGCGGAGAGCGGGTCGACGAAGCCGCCGTACTCGAAGCAGTTCTCGCCGGCGGCGTTGTTCGGCAGGCCGGCCGCGGTGCACTGGCCCTCGGCCCAGGCGTCGGGGTCACCGTCCGTGGTCCAGAGACGGACGCCAGCGGAGCCGGCGAGGTCGAGCTGTCGCGTGACGTCGAGCGCGAACCGCCCGGTGACGGTGGTGATGGGGGACTTCGAGAACCAGTTCCATATGGAGTCGCCGTCGAACGTCGGCTCGAAGTAGTCGACGTCCGCGCCGAGCGTCAGCCGGCTTCCGAGGTAGGCCTCGATGCCGCCGTAGAAGTTGCCCATCAGCTGGCTGAGCAGGTCGTAGGCGAACCCGCCCTTGATGCCGCCGAGGTCGCTCTTGTTGAGGTCGGCGGCGTAGCCGAGGCGCTCCTGGGACAGGCGCATACCGCGCGCCGCCTGGTAACCGCCGCCCGGGCCGGGGAACTGGCCGGTCAGCGCGTTGCCGGTGTTGTAGACGCGGCGGTAATCGAAGCGGCCGTGCACGAAGCTCGGGCCGTTGCTCTCCAGCGCGGCGCCGATGGCCGGTGCCGGCTCGGCGTAGAGGTACGAAGGGTAGTCGCCGGCCACCGGCTGATCGGCGCCACCAAAGTCGCCGTGGCTCCCGCGCCACACACCCTGCCGTTCGAAACGCGGCGTGGACAGGGGCAGCCCGCCTCGCTGCTCCAGGCCGCCGTAGACCTCGGCCTGCACGTAGAAGGGCGTGGTCACGCGCAGCAGACCGCCGTCGAACGACCACCAGCCGAGGACGTCGCTGATGTACTGGCGGCCGGCGCGCACCCCGAGCCAGCCGCCGGCCAGGTTGCGTCCCTCGATCCACCCGTACATCAGATCGATGGGGTAGGGCTGCAGCCCGGGCACGTAGTGCTCGCCGGGGCGCGGGCCGGAACCGTAGTTCGTCTCGCTGCCGGTGCCGCCCTGCAGGTGGTTGTTGATGCCGAAGTCGGCGTCGAGGCGCATCTTGAGGACGACCGACCACTCCGCCTCGCCGGGCTTGTAGTCGCCCTGCAGGTTGTAGACGCCGAGCCCCAGCGTCTGCATGAGGCGCCGGCGCTCGAGCACCACGTCACCCCACGGCCCGGTGATCTCGTACGCCTGGAAGGCGGTGCTGCCCTGAACCTCGACGTCGGCGGCCAGCGCCGTGCGGCTGGCGACGAGGGTGCAGGCGCCCAACGCGACCGACGCCAGCGACGCGACACTTGCGACGCTCGTCACCTTCGTCGCCCGTGCACGCTGCCCCGCCCCGACAGACCGACATCGCGAGACGCTCGCCTCGCGCAGGAGGGCCTCGGGCATGCGCGGATACTCGCCAGCCGCAGAAATAAAGTCAACCACGTGGCGACGCGATCACACTGGCAGCAGGGCTCAGCGCGCGACGACCTTGCCGTCGCGGCCGAGGCCGAAGCGCTCGGTGTCGCGCAGCGACGACTGCACCGCGTCGCGGTGCTCGGCCGGAATGATCCAGCCCCGCTCCACCAGGCCCTCGGCCACCTTGTTCTTGATGCGCACGCTCTCCTCGTCGGCGAGCAGCTTGACCAGCGGCCCCACCGAGGCCTCGTTGCCGTGCGCGTACGTCGTCTGCACGGCGTGGAAGCGAACCGTCTCGTTGACGTCCTCCAGGAACGGCTCGACGGCCTCGCGCGCGTCCTCCGAGGCCACCTCCTCGAGCGCCACGATGAGCTGCACCTTGGGCTCGACGTTGCGCGCGTACTCGGTGTCGTACTTCTCGAGCAGCTCGCAGACCTCGTCGATGTACCGCTGGTCGTCGAGCAGCTCGCGCAGCACCTTGATCGGCCAGGTCAGCTGCTCGGCCCGGACGCTGAACGTGCGGACCGCCTCGACCACCGACTCGCGCGCGCTGTCGCTCTCTGCGCCGGCGTGGACGATCCCCTGGAAGGCGAGCTCCTTCTCTTCTTGGTCGGTGATCGACGGGTCGATGGAGAAGGTGAAGCGACGCAGCAGCGCCGGCGCGGCAGCGGGCGACTTGGCGTCGACCAGCGCCTGGATGGCCTCGATGCGATCGTACGTCTGGGCGCGCTTGTCGCCGGCGACCTTGGCCGGCCCGGCCAGCTTCTTGTCGACGGGACCGCCGGGCGCTGCCGGCGGGGGCACGCTCTTGCCCTTGCCGTCACCCTTGCTGCGCAGAAAATCGAAGATGCCCATGGTTGGTGGCGAAGCTTGCCCGGCCACGGCCGCGGCGTCGACGGTGTTCCGTCAGCCGGGCGGGGCGTGGCTGCCTGGCTCTAGCGGCCGGGGTGCGGGGCGCGGTTCGGCGGGGTCACAGGGGCGGCACGCCCCTGCGCCTGTAGACGCGGCACGCCCCTGCGCCTGTCGAGCGCCTGTCAATCGGTGGACTTGAGCTGGGTCGGCAGCTGCAGCGTCACGTTGACGGTGACCATGCTGTTGAAGCGGAACTGGCGGTCCGATCCGTTGACCGCCGTGTCCGGGAACTCCTGGTCGGCGCCACCGCCGGCCACGTCGAACCCGGAGGTGTTCCAGGAGAAGGGCAGGCCGCGCCACTCCGCGCCGAAGCCGATGAACTGGCTCGGGTAGAAGTTGAGGCCCAGGCCGAAGGTCGGCGCCACGGTGACGCGACTGGCGAGCTCGTAGCTGCCGGTGCAGGGGTCGAGCGCGCTGCCCGGGGAGTCCTCCTCGAAGCCGCAGTCCTTGCGCTCCTTGAGGCCGATGATCGCCGGCCCGACGAAGAAGTGCACGTCGGTGTCGACGAAGAGGGACGCGAAGAGCGAGAGCTTGCCGCGGAAGGGGATGAACGTCAGCTGCGGAGCCACCATCCACTGCATGGCGCCGAGCTGATCGTCGGCCATGTTGCCGCGGGTGAGATTGACGCCCGTGAGCACGCACTCCCGGCTGTTGGGGTTGGCCGCGCACTGGCGGTTGTCGACGGCCTTCTCCTGAAGCTCGTCGGTGAGGCCGGTCGTGTACTGGAAGCCGAAGCCGCCGAACACGCCCAGGCCGAACCAGTCGGTCAGGTGGTACTGCAGCCGGAGCCCCGGCATGATCGTGCGCTGGTACTCGTCGAGCAAGGTGAACGAGGCGCCGGCGGCGATCTCGAAGCGCCCTTCACGACGGAGACGCAGCTTGCGCACGGCCGGTGCACCGGCCAGTGGTCCCGTGAGCTGGATCTCCTGCGCCTGCGCCGCCGCCGGCACGGCCGTGATGCCCAGCGCAACGGAGGCGCCAAGCACCGCGCCGAACAGCGTGCGAAACGTCGATCTAGACACGAGTCGCCGCATCGTTCGATCCTTCATCGGATATTCGGTGAACGTCACGTCATCACCCAGTGCCAGCGCCCCAATCACTTGGGGAGGCGGTACTCCCAGCTGAAGGGCAGGAAGACGGAGAAGCCGATCTGCGCCTGCACGTTGTTGGTGAAGGACGCGTCATCCGACGTCCAGGTGCTGTCGCACTGCGCGGCGTAGGTCTTGCCGCAGAGCTCTCGGCCATCCCCGTTGCGGATGAGCGGGTTCTCGAGCTCGTCGAAGAAGATGTAGTCGCGCACCTCGAGCATGGCCGCGAACCAGCGGTTGAAGAAGATGCGCAGGCCGCCGCCGGCGTTGAAGGCGATCTTCGGCTGGAAGTCGAAGCTGCGGTTGTCGGGGTCGATGACGGCGATGGGGCGGGTGCTGATCGCGCCCACGCCGCCGACGACATAGAAGTCGTAGTGGAAGATGAAGTCGGAGAACCCGGCGAACTTTCCGTACGCCGGGACGTAGGAGAAGTTGAGGTTCGCATTCCACTGGTACTCGGTGATCGGCTCACCGACACGGGCGGCGCGGCTGGTCTGGAAGTTGAAGTTCGACTGGGAGTTCAGCCCGGCGTAGAGGTTGCCGTTGATGCCGATCGCCAGGACGTTGGTGATGTACCAGTTGACCGCCAGGCCCGGGCCGGGGTGGCTCACGAACTGGTCGTTCATGGTGATGCCGAAGTACGGGTTGATCTCGAAGCGCCGCGCGCGCAGCGCGTAGATCTGCTGCACCGCGTACATCTGCACGTTCATGTCGCGCTTCGCGGCCTTGTCCATGTCGACGGTCGGGCACGCGGAGGGATCGATCTTGCAGATGGCGTCCAGGTCCTGGGTGCCAGCGCCTTCCGGTGTGGCCACCTCGGCGCCCTCGACCGGCTCGGTGCCCTCGGCGGGCGGCGCCTCGCCCTCGGCAGGCTCGTCGAGGTTGATCTCCTTCGGCTGCTCCTTGCCCGGCGGCGCGGGCTTGTCCGCAGGCTGCTTGGCGGCCGGCTTCGCGGGCTGCGCCGACGCGGTGAGGGGCGCGGTGATCAGCGCGCCGGCGAGCGCGAGACCGAGACCGAGACGCGTCCAGCCGCTACCGATCACCGTGGTCTTGGACGTGGACACACTGCGCTCCGAGGTGAAGTGTTCCGGCGGGGTACAGGGGCGGGACGCCCCTGCGACTGTGGACGGGATGCAAGGGCCGCACGCCCCGGCGCCAGTGGAGGGGGCGGGCGCCCCTGTGCTTGTCGAGTTGGGTCTCATCGCGATCCCTTCCGCAGTCCGTGCGATCTGCCCGCCGCGTCTCCGCGGAGGCTCAGAGCCAGGAACACCTACAGCTGAGACAACTACGACGTAACCAGCGGACTTCGTTGAAGAAAAGGCTATTGCCCAAGCCGCGGGGACTATATCACGCCGAAATTCCGACAATCAATAGAAAATCCGTTCCGCAGCCCACTGCGTTGGCAGATAGTCCGCGGTCGCGCGGAAGTGGCGTCGATGACGCACTCCGGCGAAACGCAATGGCTTTTCGGAGGCCTGCGATCACGCAGCGTGCTCTCTCGTCTCTGCGGCGCCACCGAGCATCGCCTCGACGAACTCCTCGGCGTTGAAGTCGCGCAGATCCTCCGCGCGCTCGCCGATGCCGATGTACCGGACGGGCACGCCGTGCTCGGCGCAGATGCCCAGGATTACGCCGCCCTTGGCCGTGCCGTCCAGTTTCGTGAGGACGATGCCGGACAGGGGGAGCGCTTCCTTGAAGAGGGCCACCTGCTGGATGGCGTTCTGGCCATTGGTGGCGTCGAGCACCAGCAGCACCTCGTGCGGCGCCCCGTCCATGGCCTTGGTCATGGTGCGGGCGACCTTCTTGAGCTCATCCATCAAGTTGGTCTGTGTGTGGAGGCGGCCCGCCGTATCTGCCAAAACGACGTCGGCCCCGATCTCCTTGGCGCGCTTGATGGCGTCGAAGATGACCGCCCCCGGGTTGGCCCCGTCCTTGCCGCTGACCACCTCGCAGCCGACGCGCTTCGCCCACACCCCGAGCTGCTGCACCGCGGCGGCGCGGAAGGTGTCGCCGGCGGCGAGCACCACCGTCTTGCCCTCGGCCTTGAGCTTGGTGGCGAGCTTGCCGATGCTGGTCGTCTTGCCGACGCCGTTGACGCCGACGACCATGACCACCGTCGGAGACGCGCTGAGAGCGATGCCGCCGCCGCCGATCCCGAGGATGCTCGCCGCGCGCTCCCGGAGCGCGTCCCAGACGCGATCGCCATCGGCGAGCTCGTTCTTGGCCAGTCGATCGCGCACGTCGTCGAGGAGCAGCGCGGTCGTCTTCACGCCGACGTCCGAAGTGAGGAGGACCTCCTCCATCTGCTCGACGATGTCGGGGTCGATCTCCTTCTTGCCGGTGAACAGCGCCCTGAGGCGCCCGAACAGGCCCTCGCTGCCGCGCGCCTTGCCCAGGCCACGTCGCAGCCCGTCCACGTCGCGGCGGCGCTGCGCCTGGGCCTGCGGCTCGCGGCTGGAGCGGGTCTCGGGCTCGCGCACGGCCGGCGCCGCCGGCTGGACGGGGATGTCGTCGTCCTCGTCCTCGTCCTCGTCCACCTCCGCGGCCCGCGGCGGCGGCTTGGCCCTGTCGGCAGCCGCGGGAGGTGGCGCCTTTTTCTGGACGGGCGCGCTCGGCGTGCGCGGCTTCGGCCCCTCCGGGAGCTTCTTGTTCTCTGCACCTGGCGCGGCTGGGAGCTGATCGTCCTGGGGCTTCTTGCGCCCGAAGAATGCGTACGCCGCGACGGCGACGACGGCGAGCACCGCGATGACGATCCAGAGAGGTTCCACTCGTGTCCTCCGCAGGCCGAGGCAGGCTCGGCTCCGCGCCGTTCGCGCGATGCCCGCGGGGACGGTCGCGAACGGCGGGGCCGATCGCGACCGGAGCGGACGTCGAGCAGGGTCGGGGCCGCGACTATAACGCTTGTCCGCTCCCCGTCTCGCGGAAAGCGCAGCGCCTCCAGTCGCGGGAGGCGACAGTGGAACAGGTCGTCCCACCGGAGCCGCTCGGGCCCGATGGGCGGGCCGGCCCCGAGGCGCGGCCGCCGGGCCATCCGAGCGCCGCCGTCGTCACGCCGCGCCGCGGCCGCGGGGCTCCGCAGCGCGGACCTCGTCCTCGCGCGTCGCGTCGACCGCCTCGTCCCCGAACGCGGCGCTCTCGACGCGGCGCGCCCACGCCTCCACTTCCGCCGCCTCGCCCCGGGAGGCGACGCGCCGCACGTGACCGGGCGTCGGCTCGGGCGGCCCGTCGTAGGGCGCGCCGGCGCGGCGGGCCCAGCGCACCAGCCGCTCCAGCAGCGCGCGGCGCCGGGTGACCAGCGCCACGGCGAGCACGCTCGGGAGGGCAGGCCCTGCTCGAAGGTGCTGTGCAGGCTCGACTCGACCAGCAGGCGCGCGTCGCTGCGCCGCGAGGCGTGCTCCGGCGGCAGCTCCAGCACGAATGCGCCCCGAGCGTCGGATGTCGCCTCGGCCACCACGCCGCTGTCCTGGAACGACGGCACCACGATGCGCAGCGCGGCGCCGGCGATCGGCGTGCCCTCGTGCGCGTCGGCCACCGTGCCGCGCCAGTCGGTCTGACCCGAGGTGGCGCCGAGCACCTGCACGCCGGCGCGGCCCGAGGGCGGCACGGTCGTCCGGTCGGCGCCCAGCGGGGCCAGCCGCTTCGGCGCGCGGCGCCAACCGGCCACCACCCACGCCGCGCATGCGGCCACCAGCAGGCCGAGCACGACTTGCCGGATCACCCCGGGGCCGGACACCGGGACGGCCAGCTCCAGCGGGGCGCCGGCGCGCCACCACGGCGACGACGGCACGTAGCGGAGCGAGAGCGGCACCGAACCGGCACGGTCGGCAGGGAACGAGACGACCACGGTGGCCTGCCCGGCCTGCACGCGACCGGTTCCCACGCTGTCGGCGCCTCGCCGCGCCTCGACGATTCCATCCCCGACCGCGCCGCGCGACGCGGTCACCGTCACCTCGATGGGGATGCCGTCCTCGGCGTTCTGCGGGGTCGGCGCCCGGGGGACGCCGAGGCCAACCGTGGCATGGCGCAGCACGCCCTGGGATGCGCTCGACCAGGCCAGCGCGCCGCTGGCGTCGAAGCGCAAGCGCAGCTCGCCATGTCCCGGATCACCGAGCGCGCTGGTGGCCACCTCGAAGCGCGCGCGCCCATCGCCGCCCGTGAGCGCCTCGCCGAGCCGTGCGCCGCGCTCGTCCTCGAGCACCACCGGCAGCCCTTCGCGCCGGGTGGGCGCGTCCTGCAAGAGGCGGCTCTGCTCGCTGCGATCGATGCGCAGCGAGGCGATGATCGACACCGTCTCGTCGCCGAGGTCGATGGACTCCGGCGCCGACTCGAAGCGGAGCACGGTGCGGGCCAGGCGCTCGGTGCCCTCGTCGATGGGCACCTCTTCTTCGACGGCCTCGTAGAGCTTGCCGCCGGGAAAACGCAGCGTGACATGGCCGCGCGAGACGCTGCCCGTGGCGCGCACGCAGAAGGTGCCGTGGTCGTCCGTCTCGACGCGGTACTCGTCGGCGCGCGGGTGGCGCACGCCGCTCTTGCCGCGCCCGGTGGGCTCGCAGGCCAGCGGCGGCGGGAGGGGCACCGCCTGCTTGGTGTCGCCGGCCGTGGCCGAGATGCTCAGCGTCGCCTGTGGGATGGGGACCCCCACGTCGTCGGTGACCTCACCTCGAACCACGAAGCCTTCCGCCTCGGCGCTGGCCACTGCGGCGACGTGCGCCGTGCCCTTGATGCGGATCTTCACCGCCTGCGCCGGCAGGGCCGCGAGCAGCACGGCCAGCAGCAGCGCGAGCGAGGGCACGCGGCCGCGCCAGCGCCGTGGTGCTAGGTGCGACACGCGGCAAGCTTGCTGGCCGTGCCTGCTCGCGGTCAAGCTCGGATCGGGGCCTGCCGCCTGGCGCGCCGCGCCGCGGCGCCCGAGGCAGCGGATACGAGGCGCGTGCGCCGAGCTCCCCTTCAGGTTCTCTCTTGAACGACCGTTCCTCTGTGCGCGTCCAAGCCTGGCAGGGAATGTCCGCGGCGCTCCCGTTCGTAGGGCAATGGCGGAGCGTCTGCTGGGGGAGGGTGAAGGTGTCGGGGTCGATGGGGATGAACAGGGACAAGAGGCTTCGCCAGGAGACCGCGCTACTGCAGAGGGTGCGGCAGGGTGGCGTCGCCAGTCGATGCACGCGCGACCGGCCCTTGCCGAGCCGGCCGTCGCCGGGTGTATCTTGAGCGACTCGATGCGGTGGACCTCGCGGCTGGTGGCGCGCGTATCACCCCTGCTGCTCATCGCCTTGCTCTGGTCGCGCTCGGCGCACGCCGACCCGCGCACCGGATACCTGGTGGAGCAGCTTCGCAACAACGAGGACTACCGCGTGCGCACGCAGGCCGCGCTGGCGCTCGGCGCCTCCGCGGACGACGCAGCGGTGCAGCCGCTCTGCGATGCGCTCGGAGCCGACAGCAATGTCTCGGTGCGCGTGGCCGCGGCCGCCGCGCTCGGCAAGCTGGCCAAGCCGGCCGCCGTGCCGTGCCTGAAGGCCGCCGAGACGAAGGAGTCGGCGCCTGCGGTCAAAGCGCAGATCCAGAAGTCGGTGGCCACGCTCGCGGGCGGTGGCGCTGGAGGCGGCGCCGCGCCGCCTCCGCCGGGCGCGGACGCCAAGTTCTACGTGGCCATCCAGGTCACCAACAAGCCGCGCCGCGCCGCCGCCGACGTCGAGACGCTGGTGCGCGGGGCCATGCAGTCCAAGCTGCTCTCCAAGAAGGGCTACGCCGTCGCGCCCAAGGCGGAGACGCCCGCGCAGGGCGGGGTCATCGTCAAGGGCAAGAGCCTCAAGGGCTTCTTCCTCATCGCCACCGTGGAGCCACCCCTCTACGAGAACGGCAACCTCACCCAGGTGGTGCGCGTCACCATGTGGACCTATCCCGGCAAGGCCTTGCAGGCCGAGTTTGCGCCGCGCCTGACGCAGGAGTCGACGCCCAAGGGGGACACGGCGAGCGAGACGGTGCTCATGAAGATGGCCGTCGAGAACGCCATCGAGTCCTTCGCCAAGGTGGCCGCCTCGCTATGACCCCGATCTTGGACCCCTCTGTCCAGGTCCCGTACCGTTCGATCGATCGCGCCGGGAGCAGTCCGGCGACGCATTGCGCCGGGAGCAGTCCGGCGACCCAGGGAAAGCCATGACCAGCAAGGCACCGTCCACGGCACCCTCTGTTCCCGCCGGCGCGCCGTCCGCAGCTCCCGGTGGGCGGCATCACCGCAGCGCCCGGAACTACCTCCTCGATACGCACTTCCAGCTCAAGTACACGGGTTTCCTGGTCGGCATCGCCGTCTTCCTGTCGGTGGCCCTGGGGCTCGTCCTGTGGACGACGAGCCGCAAGGTGGTCGAGGAGAGCCAGGCCACCGTGGTGCAGGGCCAGGCCACCGTCGAGCGCGGCCAGGAGACGGTGGAGCGCGGCAAGGAGGTCGTCGTCCAGAGCAAGCGCGTCAGTCAGGTCGTGGCGATGAACATCGCCAAGGAGTACAAGGACGACCCCGAGCTGGCCAAGACGTTCGCCGAGGCCGCGGCGCAGGACGACAAGAAGCTCGAGGAGGAGCAGGTTCGCCTGCAGCGCGACGCGGACGAGCTGAAGAAGCAGGCCAGTGAGCTGCGT
>JBBJMR010000220.1:0-14808 GCA_037720395.1 Polyangiaceae bacterium | reverse complement strand
CCGCCTCGACGTTGCGCGTCACATCCAGCGTGTTGCCCCAGGGCTGCTTCTCCACGATGAGCAGCAGCCCCGGCGCGTCGTCGATGACCGCATCGCCGATGGGCGGGCCGTGGTCCTCCACCACGTCGGCCACGTCGCCGAGACGGAGGGGCACGCCGTCCTCGAAGCGGAGCAGGCTGCGCGCCAGGTCCTCGGCGCTCGCCACCGCCGACACGTGGCGGATGGGCAAGCGCTGGTTCGGGGTATCGACGAAGCCGCCGGCCTCGACGACCACCGCGTCGCCCGCCGCCCGCAGCACGGCGTCGAGCGAGATGCCGTGCGCCTGGAGGCGATCGGGATCGACCAGCACCTGCAGCTGCCGATCCCGCTGGCCCCAGATGGCCACGTTGGCCACGCCCGGCACCGACATCAGGCGCGGGCGGATGGTGTACTTCGCCAGATCGGTCATCTGCATCTGGTCGAGCGTCGCGGAGCGGATGCCGATCTTCAGCGCCCGGCTCAGCGAGGACAGAGGCGGCAGGATGACCGGGCGGCGCGCCACCGCCGGCAGCGCCTCGGCCTCCGCGGCGAGCCGCTCCGAGACGAGCTGCCGCGCTGAGGAGAGGTCGGTGCCGTCCGCGAAGAGCAGGACCACCGAGGACAGGCCGAGCACCGATTTCGAGCGCAGCGTCTGCAGATGCGAGACGCCGTTGAGCGCGCTCTCCAGCGGGATGGTGATCAGGCTCTCCACCTCCTCCGTGGAGAGGCCCGGCGCCTCGGTCTGCACCTCCACGCGCGGCGGCGCGAACTCCGGGAAGACATCGAGGGCGTCGTCTGCGCCGTCCTCGCTCCGTAGAGCAGGAGCAGCCCCCCCACCAGCACCAGCACCCGGAGCCGCAGCGATGTCGAGACCAGCCAGGTCATGGTGCGGCTCTGGTGCGCCTCACTGGCCGTTGCCGAGCTCGACGCCGAACAGCTCCGCAGCGCCGTGCGCCACGACGAGCGCACCGTCGGCGGGTCCGCTCTCCAGCGCCGCGTCCGCGCCGACCACGTAGCGCACCTCCACGCGCCGGCGCGCGAATGTCCGCGGCGCCGTCTGCAGGTAGACCCAGGTGCCGCCGTGGTAGTCGTGCACGATGGCCGACCAGGGAACGGTCCGCGCCGGCGCGGCGTCGCGGAGCGGCAGGCCCACGTCCACACGCTCGCCGATGCGCAGCGTGGCCGCGGCGGTGGCGTCGACCTCGAAGTACAGCTCGACCGAGGCAGAGCGCGCCGTGGACGTCGAGGGAGTGTCGACGAGCTGGGCCGGGATGAAGGTCGCCGCGGCGCCCGGGGCGCGTCCGAGGCGGGAGACCCGCGCCTGGCCGCCCTCGGCGAGCCGCGGCAGGTCCCCGGCGTAGAGAGGGACCTTGATCCAGGTGGCGCCCTCGGCGACCACCTCGAACAGCGGCGCACCGGCGGCCACCGCCTGGCCCGGCACCACGTGCACGCGGAAGAGCTTGCCGGTCATCGGGGACTCGACGCGCAGCGGTGCGGCGCTGGTGCTCTCGACGCGCAACGCGTCGAGCGCGCCGCTCCGGGCCCGCGCGCCGCGCAGCGCGGCGTCCGCCACGGCCGCGCGCGTGCGCGCGGACTCAAGCGTCTGCGCCGTGCCGACCCCCTCGGCGAAGAGCTGCTCTGCTCGCTGCAGCGCGTCGCGCGCACCCGTCGCCTCGGCCGTGGCGCGGTCGATCTCGAGGTCGGCGTCCACCTTGGACGCGGAGATGGCCAGGCGTCCCTCCGAGAGCTTGATGCGGTCCGCCGGTGTGAGGACGAGGCCGAGGACGAGCTGCCCCTTGGTCACCCGATCGCCAGCGACCGACAGCGCGCCCTTGGTGGGCGGCGCCAGGCTGCCGCCGACGGGCGCGGTCACCGTGGCCGCGCCGCCCGCGGGCGGCACGACCTCGCCGGCGAACGTGCGCTGTCGCGGCAAGGTCTTGGTGGTCACCGGCGCCGTCTCCACCCCCAGGTTCCGGGCTGCGTCCTCGGTGAGGGCGATGGTGCCCAGCTCGCTCTCCTTCACCGGCCGCGACACCTCCGCCGGGCGCGCCTTCTCCGGCGCGGCGCGGGCGCGACATCCAGCCATGCATCCGGCCGCGAACAGGGTCCCGGCCAGCACGACCGCGTGCGCGGAGGCTGTCGGAAGCCGCCAGTACGCGCGCGGCGCCGGGATCACGGCTCCGTGGCCCACCGGTAGCGGACGCCGAGCTCGGTGAAGTCGCCGCCCACCAGGCCGATGCGGTCGGGGCTGATCACCGTGGTCACGAAGCTGCCGCGCACGTCGACGCGTCGCGACAGGACGACACGCACGATGGGGCCTGCGCGGACGGTGATGGAGTCGTCTCGCGCCGGCACGTGGAGCACGTCGCCCACCAGGCCCATCGAGTGCTGGGAGTACTTGCCGAAGCGGACCGCGTAGCCGGCGCGCGCGCGCCACACGAACGGAGGGTCGACGATGACGTGCAGCGCGGACTCGAAGACCAGCTTGTCGTCGGGCACACCGGTGACGTACGAGGCGCTGCCCCGCAGCAGGATGTTGCCCGGGCCCGCGGGGATGGAGACGTCGAGCTCCGCCTCGTGCGTCAGCGTGATGCCCTTCTGCCCGAAGTCGCGCTCCAGCTCGAGGCGGTCGTAGCTGTCCCGCGGATCGAGGTACGCCCTGTTGAAGGGGAACCAGTACCGCGAGCCGACGCGCAGGTCGAAGAACGCCATCTCCAGCCGCAGGCCGCCATAGCCGCCGACGCCGCTGCTAGCGGCGATGGGATTGACGTCGATCCCCACCCATTTCGTGAACGGCTTGCCGTACCCGAGCGAGAGCCGCGGACGCCCGTAGACGAAGCCGATGTCGAACGTCGTCGCCGCGAACCAGCGCGTGGGCGCGGCGCCCCAGGAGCGCGCCATGCGCGGGTCGATGAGCGCATCGGACGATGTCGGAAAGATCCCCAGCGGCGGGTTGGGGTCGAAGTCCGGATGGGGCCCGGCGGGCGCCGCCGAGTCCGCCGGCGCGGGCGCCGCGGCCTGGGCGTGCGCCACGCGCGGCGATAGCGCCAGCGCGACGAGGGCGACGAATGCCAGGCACGCGAGCCGCGGCGCGCGCATCAGAACACCCCCGCGACGCCGGCGCCCAGGCCGGTGGGGACGATGCCCACCCGGGCTTCGTCGACGCGTTCGCGGCGCCCGGTGCGACGCACGGTGGCGGCAGGCGGTGACCTCGGGAAGTGCAACAGGGGCACGCTGTAGCCGACGATGGTCCCCAGGGCCGCGCCGGCGAGGACGTCGCTCAGGTAGTGCACGTCGCCGACGAGGCGGAACGTCCCGGTGGCCGCGGCGACCGCGTATGCGCCGGCGCAAGAGACCCCGTCCCACGGTGAGCCGAGCAGCTCCTGCTCCAGGTGGTGGAAGCAGACCAGCGCGGCGCCGGTGAAGGCGAACGCGGTGTGCCCGCTGAAGAAGCTCCGGTAGTGCGTGGAGCCGCTGCAGTCGAAGGCATCCGACGGCAGGTCGCCGCCGCACGACTTGCCGTACGGCCGCTCGCGGCTGACCAGCACGTTGGTGGCGCCCTGGATGCCACCGATGAGCGCCAGGGCCTCGAGGTCGACGAGCGCCATCTGCTCCGCGACGTCGCGGCTGCCGCGGTACCACCAGGCCGTCACCAGCGAGTCGACGAAGAACGGCCAGGTGACGGCCAGGGAGAGGCCGACGTCGCTGGCGTCGCGGAACTTGTAGCGAACGGAAAGCGAGGTCGGGCGCAGCGCGTCGCGCACCTCTTCGTCGACGAGCACCGGGCCCACCGCGTGCTGCGCGCGCGGCTTGACGATGGCCGCAGCCAGCGTCCCCGCGGCCCCGGCGACGGTGACCACGTAGTCGAACGTGCCGAAGCGGGTGCGTTGCCACACCAGCGGCGCCACGGCGGTGCCCGGCGGGGTGGGCTCGCCGGCGATCACCACCGGGCTCGGGGTGGGCACGGGGGGCGGTGCTGCGGGCGGCTTGAACTGCGTCTCCTGCGCCGAGCCTGCGCCCGGGAGTGGCTGGCTGGCGGCAGGGTCCTCGACCGGGACGGGCTCGGGGGACTGCGCGCCGGCCACGCTCGGGTGCAGCGTGAGCGCGACGGAAAGGAGCAGGGTCGACGCAGCAGCACTCGAGCGCATGGGGTGGGCTGCTTTCAGGCCGGCGAGCGCGACCGCAAGGGGGGGCGGGTGCGCCGAGGCCATCTTGCACGCCATTTCCAAATGGATCCCAAACCGCGGCCATTCTGGAGCGGTGGGTGGGGCCTCGGCCGCGCGCGGCATGCGCATTGCTCGAGCTTCGGAGCAGCCGTGCTAGCGTCCGGAACGATGCTCGTCCTCCTGATCGAGGATCACAAGGAGATGTGCGAGCTGGTGGGGCGCGCGCTCGAGAAGGACGGCCATCGCGTGGTGAGCGCCCGGAGCGTGAGCGAGGCGGACGCGCACATGCTGGAGCACGACTTCGATGCCTACGTCCTCGATCTCGGCCTGCCGGACGGCGACGGCCTCACCTGGTGCCGTCGGCTCCGCGCCAACGGCGTCCGCAGCCCGCTGCTCGTCCTGACGGCGCAGTCGGCGATCGCCACGCGCGTGGCCGGGCTCGACGCGGGGGCCGACGACTTCCTGCCGAAGCCCTTTGCCGTGGCCGAGCTGCGGGCGCGCATGCGAGCGCTCGGACGAAGGGGCGCCAGGCCGCGCCGCACCGAGCTGCTCCAGGGCCCGGTGCGCCTCGACTTCGCGGGCCGCGTGGCCATGGTGCACGAGGTCGAGGTCCCGCTGACGTCTCGCGAGTGGGCGATCGTGGAGCTGCTCACCTCGCGCGCCGGCCACGTCGTACTGCGCAGCGAGATCATCGACAGCCTGTGGACCCTGCCCACGCCGGCCGCGGAGGCGAGCCTGGAGGTCCTGGTCGGGCGCATCCGCAAGAAGCTGGGCGCCGACTTCATCCGCACCGTGCGTGGCGAGGGATATGCCGCGCGCTGACGCGCAGGAGCCGCTCCCGCGTGAGCGGTTGCTCGGCGGGGCCAAGCCTTCCTCGACCTCGCTGGTGAGGCGCGTGGCCGCCAGCACGGCCATCGCGGCGGGCGCGACCGGCCTGGTGGCAGCCCTCGTCTCCCTGTCCATCGTGAGCCGCCTGGAGCTCGGCGCGGACGACCGCCGGCTCCGCGGCGCCGTGGCCACCGCGCTGCTCGAGCTGCGTCCCACCCTCGGCCGCGCCGGCGCCGCCCCGCGGACCGCGCGGACGGCGCTCGAGGAAGGTGTGGAGGAGGAAGAGGCCGAGCTGGCCCCCGAGAGCATCCGTATCCTGGTCCACGAATCCGACCGCTACACCGGCGGCGATCGCCAGCTGCCCAGGCTCGCGCCCGGTACCTGCGAGTCCCGGCCGCTGGCCGGGTCGACGGTGCGCGCATGCGCCGGACAGGAGGCTTCTCTGCACGTCGTCGCCGCCGCGGTGCGCACGCCGTACGACAAGACCGAGCTCCTCATCGGCTGCCTCGCCGCCGCCGCGGTCGCCGCCGCCGCCGCCGCCATCGCCAGCCGCCGCGCGGCCCGCTGGGCGCTCGGACCCTTGACCCGGCTCCGCGATTCTCTGCAGACCGTGGACGCGCTCGGCCCGCAGACGACATCGATCGCCGGGGACGATGCCTGCACCGAGGTCGCCACGCTCCGCGCTGCGCTCGCCGATCTGGTCGTGCGCCTGACCACTTCGCTCGACTCGGCGCGTCGGTTCTCCGCCGATGCGGCTCACGAGCTGAAGACCCCGCTGGCCGTGATGGGCGTGGAGCTGGACCTGCTCGCCGAGGAGGGGCTCGACCTTCCGGCGCGCCGGACGGTGGACAACCTGCGCACCCGCGTGCTCGCCCTGGGCACGCTGGTGGAGCGCCTGCTGGCGCTGGCCGCGGTCAGCGACCAAGGTCGGCTCGCCGACGCCGCGGTCTCCCTCGAGGACGTGGTAACCGACGTGGTCGGCCGCCTCGCCGGGGCGGCGCGATCGCGCGTCCGCCTCCGTCTCGACGCACCCGGCATGGTCCTCGGCGACGAGGCGCTGCTGGCCATGCTGGTGGAGAACGCCGTCGACAACGCCCTGAAGTTCTCGGGCAGCGAGCGGGTCGAGGTGCAGGTCGCCGAGATCGACGATGTGGTCGTGCTCGAGGTCACCGACGACGGCCCCGGCGTCCCCCGGCCGATCGCGCGCGTGCCTTCGAGGCGTTCTTCCGCTCACCGGGCACCCGCGCCAGCGATCTCCCGGTCACGGCGTCGGCCTGTCACTCGTCGCGCAGATCGCACGCGTCCACGCGGGGCGGGCCGAGCTGGTCGACCCGGCAGGGCGATGCTCGGGCGCGCGGCTCCAGGGTCACGCTGCCGCGCTGGTCACCCCGCGCGCCGGGACCACCCGCTGCGCATCCGAACGTCCCTGCGGCCTGGCCTGGTGCGCAGTGAGCTCGACCGCCCCGTCGCCCCATGTAGCTTCGTGCCCACACCGCCCCGGTCGGGGGCCGATGGCCGCCGGGCGCTGGCGATCCGGAATCTTGCTCAGGTTCCCCACGCGAGCGGGCACTCACGGATCGAGCGCCTTTCCGGGGCGCCGATCCGCCGCGATGTGCCGCCTCCTCCATTCCCTGGCCTGTCTCGCCTGCGTCGCTGCGCCGATCCCGGCGCGCGCGCAGCCGCTGGCCTCGGCTGCGGCGCGCACCCCGGCGCCTCTGCCGTCGTGCGATGCCGCGCTGCGCATCGACGCGCGCGCCGAGGAGGCCGAACGCGTTCGCGCCGCGCTCGCCGGCAGCGCGCTGCGGGATCTGCACGATCCGGCCTGCGCCGACGCCGTGCTGACGGTCGCGCGCAGCGGCGACGACTGGATCATCGCGCTGGAGACGGAGGGGCAACGTGTGGAGCGCCGGGTGAACGACCTCGGCGCGGCGGCTGGCTGGGTCGAGGGGTGGCTCACCGGCACCGCGCTGCCTGCGGAGGTGAGCGCCCCCTCGTCCCCGACGCCACCCGGACCCGCCACCGCAGCACCGCCTCGCTCCGTCGAGCCCGATGGCGGCGTTCGAGCACCTGCGCCGGGCTCGCCGGTCGCGGTCGGTGTGCACCTCGACCTGGTCACCAGCGGGGCGGTCGGCAACGACGGCTCTCTGTGGGGCGGGGTGGAGCTGGCGCCGCGCCTGCAGGTCTCGCCGACGGTGTGGTTCGGCGGTGGGCTCGCGGCGCAGATGGACTCCACCTGGAACGGCCCTGCGGCGGACGCGGACCACAGCTCGCGCATCGCGCTGCGCGCCTCGATGCGCGGTGGTCCGCGTCTCCGGGTCGCGCCGCGTCTCCAGGTCTTCCTCGGTGCCGGCGTGGGCGTGGCGTGGGCCATCGCCACGCGCCAGCTGGAGCCCGATGACGACGACATCAGCCAGGGCGGGTTCTTCGGCGAGCTGATGGCCGACGCGTGCGTGTCGGTCTCCCCGCCCCTGACCTTGCTCGCGGGCGTCGGCGCGCGCGGCGCCGTGCTCACCGCACGCGGCCAGGAGGACGAGACCGAGCGCCGGGTGCCCGACGCCATGCCGCCGTTGACGGCCGAGCTCCATCTGGGCGCCGGCTGGACCTTCGGGAGCGCGCTGTGAGCGCCAAGGTGGTCGAGCTGCGCGTGCCCGAGAACGACGCGGCGTGGAGCGACGACGCGGTAGCGTTCGCCTGTACCAGCGGCGATGCGGCGGCGGTGGCTGAGCTCTTCGACCGCTTCCACGCGCGTATCAGCCGTTACCTGGCGCGGTCCATCGGAGACTGCGCGGACGTGGACGACCTCCTGCAGGCCACCTTCCTCGAGGTTGCGCGCGGCCGGAGCCGCTTCGACGGCCGCTCGATGGTCTCCACCTGGCTGCTCGGGATCGCCACCAACGTCCTGCGTCATCACCTCCGCTCCCTCTCCCGGCGTCGCAACCTGCTCTCGGCGGTGGCCAGCGCCCGCACCGGTGAGGCGACGCCCAGCCATGGCGACGCGGTGGCAGCCCGGGACGCGTTGCACCGCGTGCAGGCGGTCCTCGACGAGCTGCCCACGGAGCAGCGCATGGCCTTCGTGCTCTGCGAGGTCGAAGGCCTCAAGGCCATCGAGGCCGCGGCCCTGCTCCACGCCAGCGAGACGGCCATCTGGAAGCGCGTCTCCGACGCTCGCAAGCTGGTGCGCGCAGCCCTGGCAGAGGACGGCCGATGAAGAAGCCTTGCGCAGGCGAGCTGCTCGCGGCGTGGGCGGCCCAGGGGGCCGGCGCCACGCCGGAGGCCTCGCTCCACCTCCACCTGGAGGCCTGCTCCGGCTGCGCCGAGGAGCACCGCGCGCTCCTGGAAATGCGAGACGCGCTGGCAGCGCTCCCCGCGCGACGAACGCCACCGGCGCGCGTCGACGCCATCCGCTTCCGCATCACTGCCGCCGCGCGGCGCACGGCCGCGGTGCGGGGCGAGGCAGCGCCGGCGGCGCCGCCCGCGCGTGGAAGCTTCCGGCTGCGCACCTTCGCGCTCCTCGCCGCCGCGCTGGTGACCGTGTTCGCAGTGCTGGTGGCCTGGCCGCGCCCGCGGACGCCCGTCGCGTCGGTGGAGCTCGCCGAGGGAGCGCGCGGGCATCTGGCGCAGCCGGGCGCGGACGAGCGATACGCGCTGCTCGACGGCGTGGCCCGTTTCCACGTGCGCCGGCTGGTGCAGGGCGAGTCCTTCCGTGTCTCCGTCGGTGACGACACCGTCACCGTGCGCGGCACCGTCTTCGAGGTGACCGCCGAGGACGGCGGGATCGCGGCGGTGGAGGTGAGCGAGGGCTCGGTGCTCCTGACCCTCGCGGACGGCTGGAGCCGGCACCTGGAGGCCGGCGACTCGTGGCGGCGCGCGGAACCCGGTCACGAGCAGCATGCCTGACGCGCCCGCCGCGCCAGCCGAGACGCCCGAGGCATCTGCCACCGCGGACACGCCGCCGAGCGGCGCGCCGCCTGTCGCGCAGCCCGTGCCGGCCACGCCGGCTGCCACGCCCAGCCGGTCCGCGTCTGCGGCGTTGCCCGCGGCTGCCGCCTCGGCGACTCCGGGGGCCTCCAGCTCGACGGCGCCCGCGATCACCGCCGCCGCGGCCGCATTCGACTCCAGGTTCCAGCTCGCGCGCGCCGCGCTCCATTCCGGCAACGCCGCCGCCGCGGCGACGGGCTTCGACGCCCTGGCGGCGAGCGCGGACGTCGACGCCGGGCGCCGCGCCGACGCGCTGTACTGGGCCGCGTCCGCGCATGCCCAGGCTGGCCACGCGCGCGAAGCGGAAGACCGGGCGCGCAGCGTGGCCTCGATGCCGAGCTGGCATGCCGACGACGCGGCCCTGCTCCTGGGCGAGAGCCTGCTGCGGCGCGGTGACCCGACCGCCGCCCGGCCCTGGCTGGAGCAAGCGGCGCGCTCACCGAGAGAAGCGATCCGCACCCGCGCCGCACGGGCGCTGGCCACGCCGGTGAGCGACGCGGGACCGTGAGCGGCGGCTCTCGTCCCCTCGCCGTCCGATGCAGGCCACCGGGCGCGCGCGATTCGTGGCGCCTCTCGATTGACAGAGCGCGCGGTGACCCCACAGTCCGGGGCCGATGTCCTTCCCGAGCCGCTACGTGGACCTCGAAGCCGCCAGGCGGCGGTTCGGAGATCGCGTCGACCGCCTGGGGCCCTACCTCTCTGACACCGATCCTCTCGCCGACGCGCTCGTCGAGCGCTTCACGCAGCTACCGCCCGGGCAAGGCTCGGCACAGCTCGCCCTGGCCCTGGAGCGCGGCATCGACGAGGTGGCGGACGCCCCCGACGAGCTGCGCGCACTCTTCGCCGACCTCGACGCGGTCCCGCCGTGGGTCGACTGGGGCGCCGTGGATCGCGGCGGCAGCGTCCTCGTCTCGGCCGGCGTCCTGGGGGGCGCCGTGCTCGGTGCTCGCTCCCTGGTGCTCGGGTACTGCTCGCCCGGCGGCAACAAGCCGCTGGTCTTCTCCGGCCGGCTCCAGGAGCAGGCACTTCAGCGCCTCAACGAGACCTCGAAGTTCGTCTACGCCACCTGCGTGCCCGGAGGGATGCGCCGCCACGGCCAGGGCTTCGCGCTCACCGTCCGGGTACGGATGATCCACGCGCAGGTGCGGCGCATGATCCTGCTCAGCGGCCGGTGGGATGCAGCGAGGTGGGGCGCGCCGATCAACCAGCACGATATGGTGGGCACCTCGATGCTGTTCTCGCTGGTGCTGCTCGACGGCCTGAGAAGCCTGGGGCTGGAGGTCGACACCGAGGACGCGCATCGCTACATGCAGCTCTGGCGATACTCGGCAAAGGTCATCGGCATCGCACCGGAGCTCATCCCCGGCTCGGAGGCCGAGGCGCGCTCGCTGTGGGCGCTGGTCGAGATGACGCAAGGCGAGGCCGACGACGATTCTCGCGCGCTGACCCGCGCGCTCCTGGAGTCCCCGCGGCGCGCGGCGCGGACCGCCCAGGAGCGTTCCCGCGCCGAGACCCAGATCGCCATCGCCACGGGGCTCTGTCGAGCATTGCTCGGTGAGCAGCGCGCCGACCAGCTCCGCCTACCGAGGACGTACTGGCGCGGCACGGCGAACCTGGCGCGCGCCCTGCTGCTGCCGACGCGACGCCTGCGTGGGACGCGGCCCGGCCGTGCGCTGACCCTGCGCGCGGGGAATCGATACTGGCGCCGGGTGCTGGCGCAGGGCTCCGCCGAGGGGTAGGTCGCCGAGCTGGCGATCGGCGCGGGCCTGCATCGCCGCGCTCCACCTCGAACGCCGGCGTGGGAGCCGGACGCGCTCCGAGGGTGTGACATCCGCCTTGGCCGTCCTCTCGAGCATCTCCAGCGCCTGCCGGTTGCGTGCTGCGCTCTCGGAGGCCGTACAGTCGGCGGGGACGCTGACCCGGTAGCCGCGCATGTAGGCGTCGTGTGCGGTGAGCAGGATGCAGTTGTCGCCGGCGAAGCCGCTGACGAAGAGCAACAACAACCGCGTGACCACGGCGAGGCGGAGGGCCTCATGCTGGGCCACAGCCCCCCGGGGGCGCCGCATGCCCAGCCCGGTATGCATGGTTTGCGCGGTGTCATTGGCGCAGTTGCTGCAGAGCTCGCTCGCGAACCTCTGCCATCAGGAGCGCGCGTGAAGCCCGGAGCCATCTGGCCGTTGCTGAAGGACACAGGGGAAGACTGGGTCGAGGACAAGGCCTCTCGCCTGGCAGGCGCACTCGCCTACTACACACTGCTCTCCCTGACGCCTCTTCTGGTGCTGGCGGTGTCCGTGTCCGGCCTGGTGTTCGGCGAGGAGGCAGCGCGCGGCCAGATCGCCGGTCAGCTGCAGGCGATGGTCGGGCCCGAGGCCGGTGAGACAATCCAGTCGATCCTGGCCAGCGCCAAGACGCCCAGCCACGGGGTGATCGGCACGGTGCTGAGCGGCGCGCTGCTGTTGTTCGGTGCCTCCGGCGTCTTCGGCGAGCTCCAGGACTCGTTGAACACCATCTGGGAGGTGCAGCCCAAGCCCGGGCGCGGCATCATGGGGCTCGTCCGCGATCGGCTCTTCTCGTTCACCATGGTGCTCGGCGTCGCCTTCCTCTTGCTGGTGTCGCTGGTGCTCAGCGCGGGCCTGGCGGCGCTCGGCGGGGTCTTCGAGTCGGCGCTCCCCGGCGGCGAGTGGGTGTGGACCGTGGTGAACATCGCGGTGTCCCTGCTGGTGATCAGCGCGCTGTTCGCGCTGATGTACAAGGTCGTGCCCGACGCCGAGATCGCGTACCGCGATGTCATCGTCGGCGCCGTCGTCACCGCCGTCCTGTTCACGGTCGGCAAGACGCTGATCGGCCTCTACCTCGGCAAGGCGGGGGTGGCGTCGCCCTTCGGCGCCGCCGGATCGGTGGTGGTGATCGTCGTCTGGGTCTATTACTCGGCGAACATCTTCTTCCTCGGCGCCGAGTTCACCCAGGCGTATGCCCGTCGCTTCGGCTCCCGCATCGTCCCGACCAAGAATGCCATCAAGGTGACGGAGGAGGAGCGCGCGCAGCAGGGGATGGTCAGCGACGAGCGCAAGGAAGTCCTCGCCAAGCGAGGGGGTGCCGGGCCGGCGGACGTCCCCGAACGCGCGTCCGGTGACGGTGAGCGAGACCGGGAGGCAGTGCGCAGCGGCGGCACAGCGCGGCTGGCCCGCCAGCTGCACGCGGGCAGCGGACCCGCGCAGGAGACTCACATGACCGTCCTCGATTCGCCGCCCCCTCTCGCCCCCGATGCCCCCGTGAAGGAGCTCGTCGAGGATGCCCTCCTCCAGACCAAGGAGCTGGCCCGCCTCGAGGTGGAGCTGGCCAAGCGCGAGGCCGTCGCCGACCTGAAGGGCGTCAAGTCCGGCGCCATCGGTCTTTCGATCGGCCTGGTGGTGGCCATCTTCGGCGTCACCCTCCTCCTGGTCGCGCTGGCACTGCTCATCGCGCCGCCGGCGCTCGGCGCAGCGATCGTCGGCGGGGTGCTGCTGGTCGTGGCCGGCGTGGTCGCGCTGGTCGGCTGGCGCGCGCTGCCACGCAAGCCCATGGAACGCACCCGCAAGCGCCTCGCCGAGGACGCGCGCACGGTGAAGGAGTCGGTGACGGCATGAGCAGCCCCGAGGAGACCGACCCGCAGGAAGGCATCGCCGAGCTGGAGCACGCGG
Organism: Polyangiaceae bacterium; assembly: GCA_037720395.1. Taxonomy (GTDB): domain Bacteria; phylum Myxococcota_A; class Polyangia; order Polyangiales; family Polyangiaceae; genus JBBJMR01. Next base: position 2,138 of record JBBJMR010000220.1, on the reverse strand, counting down.
CGGAGGCCGTACGCGACCGGCTCGCGTCCACGCTCTCGCGCCTCGACGACAAGCGCCGCGCGGTGGCCGATGTCGTCGAGCACCCGGAGGAGCTGGTAGAGCGCTCCGCCGAGGCGCTGGCCGAACACCCGCGCGAGCTCTGGATCGCCGCCGCCGTCGTCGCCGGCGCCGTCGGGGCCACCGTGGCCTGGGGTGTCTACCGGGCTCGGACCCGGCGCCGGCGGGCGATGCAGCACCGGATGGAAGCTGCCGTGCGCGCCTGGCGTCACCCGGAGCGGCTGGCTCGCGGTGAGCCAGGCTTGCTCCAGGGCCTGGTCCGACGGCTCCTCACCGCCGCCGTGACCACCGCCGCCAGCGGGCTGGTGCACCGCACGCTGCAGCCCGCGCCACGGCGCCTGCCGCGGCCTGCCGCACGCGTGTAGGGCCGCGCCGGACCGCGCCTCTCCCAGCTCCGGGCAGCGGTGCAGCGCGATGGCGCTGATGCCCGGCCGGCACCGCCAGAAACCTCTGGCGCAACGAAGCGAAAGATGCCGGTGCGACCGCTACAGCCCAACGTGACACACGGCGGCCAAGCGACCGCGGAGGCAGCCGCCATCGCCCGAATGCCCGTCGAGCCGGGCCCGACCCTCAGGGGGGGCAGCCGTAGCCGTCGGGGTGGGCCAGCATCCACCGCCATGCGTCCTCTACGATGACCTCCATCTCCTGGCGCGACGGTGCCCAGGACAGCTCCCGGCGAATCCGCTCCGAGCTGGCGACCAGGACCGCCGGATCCCCGGCCCGCCTCGGCGCTCGCTGCACGGGGATCTCCCGACCCGTCACCCGCCGGGCAGCGGCGACCACATCGAGCACGGAATACCCGTTGCCGCCGCACCCGAGGTTGTACACACGCTGTGGATACTCTCGCGTAGCGGCAATCGCAGCGACGTGCGCAGTGGCCAGGTCGGAGACGTGGATGTAATCGCGCAAGCAGGTTCCATCCGGCGTTTCGTAATCATCGCCGAACAGCAGCACCGGCTGATTGCCCTGCCTCGCCGCCCGGAGCACCAGCGGGATCAGATGCGTCTCCGGATCGTGATGCTCGCCATTGCGCGTGGTGGCTCCTGCGGCGTTGAAGTACCGCAAGCTGGCGTAGCGCAGCTGGTAGGCGCGCCCGTACCAGGCCAGCACGCGCTCGAAGGCCAGCTTCGTGTCGCCGTACGGGTTGGTGGGCACCGTCGGGAAGTCCTCCGTGATCGGCGACTCTGCCGGCTCGCCGTAGACGGCGGCGGTCGAGGAGAAGACGAGCCTGCGAACACCCGCAGCCAGCAGGGCATCGAGGAAGGCCAGCCCCTTGACCAGGTTGATCTCGTAGTAGCGGGCCGGGGCTTGCACGGACTCGCCGACCAGCGAGACGGCAGCGAGGTGGACGGCGACGTCGATGGCGTGCTCGGTACACAGGTGCCGCACGGCCGCTCCATCCGCGATGTCCCCCTGGACGAGCACCGCTGGTGGCGTCACGGCGGCACGATGCCCCTTGGACAGATCGTCGAGGACCACCACCTTCTCCGCACCCGCGGCGAGCAGCTCCTCGACGACCACCGAGCCGATGTACCCCGCACCTCCGGTGACCAGCACCCGCATGCGGTTGTCGATGCCGCTGCTTCCCCGCTCCATCGGAGCACCGGTCACCGCACTGGCAATTCGGGCTGACCCTTACGTCGCGGCGTTGTGGCGGGCCGCTGCCGCTCGGTCGTACATGAATCCGCTGAGGGGACGTGGCGGCCCTTCGCCATGCGGCGCGAGCTAGGGTCGCGCATCGGAGGACCCGTGCAGAACGTTACTCGATCGCAAACGAACCCGCATGACCTCGACATCGTCTGCGTCAGCCACCTGCGCTGGGACTTCGTGTTCCAGCGTCCCCAGCACCTGCTGACGCGGGCCAGCCGCGGTGGCCGCGTCCTCTACGTCGAGGAGCCTGTGTGGCGCGAAGGCGAGCCGGTCATCGAGCTGCGCATGTCGCCCGAGGGGGTCCAGGTCGCGGTGCCGCACTTGCCGCCAGGGCAGCCGGAGCTCGTGGTCAAGAGCACCATGCGCCGGCTGCTGCACGAGCTGGTGGCCCGGCTCGGCCCGACCGGAGCCGTGACGCCGATCCCCGCCGA
>JBBJMR010000033.1:0-41824 GCA_037720395.1 Polyangiaceae bacterium | reverse complement strand
CGGGCTCCGCCTCCTGGCGGCGGTCGGCTGGGGGCTGGACCTCGAACGCTGCGTGGTGTGCGGGCGCGCCTGCGCACCCACGGCCGCGGCGGACATCGACGCCGCGCGCGGTGGTCTGGTCTGCCGCGCCTGCGGGGGAGCGCGCACGCGGCTGTCCGCCGAGCGCCGCGGCCGGCTGGTGGCCGCGGCGGCGAGCGCGGCCCCGGTATCGCTGGAGGCCGGTGACGCCACGCTGGTGCTGGCGCTCATCGAGGACGCGCTGGCCGCGCACGCCGGTCTGGAGAGCTGACGGGCGCTACCATCCCGGCGCGCGCACGCGCATCTCCCTGCGCCGCCGCCGAGCGCCGGTCACGGCGCCCGGCGCGCCCGAGTGGCATGGAGGACAGGATGCTCAAGGAAGGCGACAAGGTCCCGAGCTTCGATCTGGAGAGCGACGCAGGCGGGCGAGTCTCGTCGAGGTCGCTCGCAGGGCGCCCGGTGGTGGTCTACTTCTACCCGCGCGATCTCACCCCCGGCTGCACCCGCCAGGCCATCGCCTTCTCGCAGGCGGCCAGGAAGTTCGCGGCGCTCGGCGCCGAGGTGATCGGCATCTCCAAGGACTCGCTCGCGAGCCACCAGAAGTTCCGCAGCCAGTGCAAGCTGACCATCCCGCTCCTGTCCGACCCGGACCTCGCGGCGCACAAGGCCTTCGGCGCGTACGGTGAGAAGACGATGTACGGCAAGAAGGTCACCGGGGTCATCCGCAGCACCTTCGTCATCGGGCCCGACGGTCGCGTCGCCAGGGTGTTCCCGAGCGTGAAGGTCGACGGCCACGCGGACAAGGTGCTCGAGGCGCTGAGCGAGATGTCGGGTGGCGGCGCCACCAAGGCCGAGGCCAAGACCGCCGCCAAGGGCGCCAAGCCAGCCGCCAAGGCTGCGCCGCCGACGCGCGCCGCCAGGAAGTGACCGCCGCTCGCGCAGCTGCGTCGCTCGCAGTGGCGCAGCGCCCACACGCGGCGCAAGGCCGCTCTGGTCACCAGCCCCAGGACGAGTGATCGGCGCTCACGCGCGGAGACTCAGGGGCCGCTGCCTTCGCCGGACGGCTTGATGGCCACCTTCTCGCCGGCGATCTCGACGCCGGCGTCGAGGCAGAGCAGACGCACGCGCCCGGTCGCCGCGATGCGGCCGTCACCGTCCTCGACGGTGCCCTCCCAGAGCTGCGAGCGGCGGCCGCGTGTCACCGGCACGGCGCGCACCCGGAGCAGCCCCTGACGCACGGCGCGGACGAACGAGGTGTGGTTCTCCAGCCCGACCACGGATTGCCCGCGCGACATCGCGTACAGGGCGGCCCCGACGGAGGCCAGTGTCTCGATGATGCCGCAGTACACGCCGCCGTGCACGATGCCGTAGGCCTGGAGGTGCTGGTCGCCCACCTCCAGCTCGGCCAGCACCTCCTCGCTGCTGGCCCGCACGAAGCGCAGGCCGTTCTGCGCGTTCCAGCCGTCCCGATGGGCGTTGATGGCCGCTGCGATCTCGGCCGGGTCTCCCGGCAGCTCGGGGATCATGCCGCCTCCTCGCCTCCGACGAGTCTCGACATCAGATGCCGCCGCACCGCGCGCGGGTGCTGCGCGCTGCCCTCGATCTCCAGGTAGGGGCGACCGGGCGCGCGGCCGGGGAACGCGAAGCTGCCGGTGTTCGCGTAGTGCGCTTCCTCCGCCTCGACGTGGGTGTGGCCGAGGACCACCAGGTGCGCGCCGGTGGACTCGGCCACGCGGGCCGCGCCGGCCGAGAGCCGCTGGGCGACGGTGCCGGAGTAGCGATCGTGCCCACGCGACCAGCTCAGCGCCATGAGCAGCGCGCCGAAGCCGGCGGCGCCGACGCCGGCGCGCCGCCAGCCGAGCGCGGCGGCGCCGAGCCCTCCAGCCATGGAGAGCGTGGCCACCACCCGATCGAAGTACACGCGGGTGAAGGTCCGCGCCAGGCTCTCGGTCGTCGGCGCCGCGGCCTGCTCGAGCACGCGGGCGACGACGTCGACGGGGATGCCCACCGCGTGCGCGAACGCCTCCATGCGCGCGGCGCCCTCGGCGGGCTCGGCGCGCGCAGGATAGAGCGGCCCGCTGGCGAGCATGGCGGAGAGGGCGGTGTAGAAGTAGCGGTAGATCATGTACGGCGCGCGCGCGCCGTACCAGCGGAACGACGACACGAACAGGCGCAGCGGCGTGTCGGCGTTGTTGTTGAGGTAGGCATAGGCGCCGGTGGGCGCGATGAACTGCTCCGTGAAGCGCACCCCCAGGCTGGGCGCCCCGTCGACGAGCGGGTGCGCGGGCGCGTTGTCCGGATCGTAGAGGTGGCCGTGCTCGAGGTGCAGGCCGCCCTCGCGGAAGAACCAGGGCGTGGTGCGGATGCGCGTGGCGGCTTCGGCGCCGACGCCGAGCGCGCCAGCCACGGCGGCGGCGTCGCAGCGACCACCGATCTCGGCGTCGTGGTTGCCGGCCACCAGCCAGAGCTCGCCGCCGCGCTCGAGGTGCGTGGCCAGGGCGACGCGCGCCTCGGTGTGGCGGGCGAAGGCTCCGATGGCGTCGGCGACGCCCTCGCGCATGCCGCGCTCGGAGGTGACGTCGAAGAGGTCGCCGGCGAAGACCAGCCGCGACCCCGGGATGCTCTCGACGAGACGCGCCACGTCGCGGCCCACCCGCGGGCTGCTCTCGCGACACAGGTGCAGGTCGCCGACGACCACGGTGCGGGGCGGCATCGCGCAGCCTCTTAGCACCGATCGCGGTCAGCCGATCGCCGCGCGCCCTTCCTCGCCCGCACGCCATGGCGCATTTCGCAGGTGCATAGCCACCTTCGCGGCCGCGGCTCGCCGCCGGGCTGCGGGCCACAAAAGGCAGAAGCGCCGGCGCCCGTCGCAGGCACCAGCGCTCCAGTGAGCGTAGGCGGCGGCCCCTCCTCGGTGCGGCAGACCCAAGAACGCACCGAGGAGGTGCCTCCAGTTGTCAGTTACGACACCGGGGTGGGGAAGCTTCCTCCACCCCGGCGACGTTCACTCCTCGAGCAGGACCTCGGCGAGGCCCTTCTTGCCGTCCAGGCCGACGATGAACTTCGCGCCGGTCCTGGCCATCTGGGAGAGCGTCTCCAGCTCGCGCAGCTTGAGCAGCATCGGGTTGTCCGCTGCCGCGCGCGCCGACTCGAGCTCGCCCTGGAGCTTGAGATGGGCCATCAGCTGCTCGGCCTCCGCCTGGAGGCGCGTCTGCTCCTTCTGCGCGGTGAGGCGCAGCAGGGCCGCCTCGTTGGCGGCATCCGCCTGGATGCGCACCGCCTCGGCGTCGTACTTGGCCTGGATGAGCTTGGCCTCGGCACGGCGCTCGGTCTCGAGCACCTGGTTCATGATCTCGCGGAGATTGCCGGGGAAGACCAGGTCCTTCACGTCGGCGCGCAGGATCTCCACGCCGTAGCGCGCGGCCGTGCTCTGCACGTCGACACGCACCGCGTCCGAGATCTCGCTGCGGTCGGAGAGGATGGCCTCCAGCTTGCGGTTGGCGAGGAAGCGGCGCGCAGCGAGCTGCACGTCCTCGTAGATGCGCTCCTCGTAGGACTCCACGTTGTGCGCCGCCGCCGCGGCGTCCTGCACGGCGAAGTAGACGAGGAGGCTGACGCGGATGGCGACCTTGTCGGCGGTCAGGATCTCCTGACCCTTGATGGTCAGCGAGCGCTCGCGCATGTCGACGGTGCGCACGGTGCGCTCCGCCTTGTCGAAGAAGCCCTTCCTCAGCGGGTGGCGTCCCGGCGGGAGGACGGCGCGGAAGGCGCCATCCTCGTAGAGGAGGCCGACATGCGACTGCGGGACGACGATGTGCTGCTTGTTCATGGTGCTGGGTCCTGGCAAGGCAAGGAGACTGGGCTCTCTTCTCCTTTGCTCGACGCGGCGCGTCTGCGCGGCGCGGGCGAGGGTGAGAGCCTAAAATTGGGGCGCTGGCTCCTACGAGGGGCCATTTGCAGAACGGGCTTGTCGGGTGGACGAGCTGTTGCCGATCTCTTGGAGGAATCGGCTCGCCCCGGCCCGCTACCGCCAATCGGGCGTCAGCGCCGGGCAAGACCGACGGGCGAACGCATCGGCGCCTGACCGGTCGCCCGTACCGGTCGCTTGGTTCCTGCTCCGCCCGCGGGGGGCCCGGCCTAGAATGCGACGGTGCCCGGAGAAGGTGCCGAGCCCGACACGAGCGGCGACCTGGTGCTGACGCGCCGCACCGAGGCCGCGCCCGGTGAGCCGCCCAGCGTCTCGCCGGAGGGACGGCCCAGCGTCCCGCCGGAGTCGCTGCGCAGCGAGGCGCCCACCCTGACGATCGGTGTCGGGGCGGCGGCCCTGATCTCCAGCCCTGCCGATGCGCCCAGCCATGGCAGCACCGCCGGCGCCGGGGCTGGCGCCACCGGCAGCACCCTGACGCGGGCCTCGTCCGAGGCGCGCAGCGCCGCCGACGCCGACATGGCTGCGCAGGCCCTGATGGAGCGCGAGGCGGCGCGCCTCGAGGTCTTCTCGCGCATGACCCTGATCTTCGCCACGCTGGTGCTCATCGCCTTGCCGCTCACCGCCGGCGACGCGCAGGCGCGCTGGCTGGCGGTGTGCGGCATGGCCCTGTCCATCGGCAGCTCGTTCTGGCTCGGGCGTGTCCTCAAGGACGAGCACGGCTACACGCCGCCCCGCGCCATCGCCTTCGCCCTCGGATCGCTCGTCTCCGGTTACAGCGCCATCTACTACTTCGGCGTCTTCTCGCCCGCCCCGGCGGTGGTCGTCTTCGGCCTCTTCTTCTTCGGGATGGGGCAGAGCTTCGTGGCCTCGATGGCCATCTTCTGCGGCTGCGCGTTGACCCACGCCTTGCTCGTCGGCGCCATCCTGTCCGGTGTCGTCCGGGACCGCGGCATCATCAGCGCCGCGGGCGAGTCGCGCTTCGACGCGCTGATCATCGCCCTGCTGGTGGAGGCCGCATTCGCCGCCAGCTTCGTTACCTCCCGCGCCACCCGGCGCGCGACCATCGAGGGCATCGTTCGCCACCAGTCGGCGGTGCGCGCCCTGGCCCAGCGCGACGCGCTGCTCGCCGAGGCGCGCCAGGACCTGGAGAGCGCGCTGCAGGTCGGTGGCGTGGGTCGCTTCACCGACGAGACGCTGGGGTCGTTCCGCCTCGGCACGGTCTTCGGGCGAGGTGGGATGGGCGAGGTGTACGAGGCGCAGCACCTGACCGATCGCACGCCGGCGGCGGTCAAGGTGCTCCACTCTCGCCACCTCTCCGATCCCGAGGCGGTGCGCCGATTCCTGCGCGAGGCGCGCATCGCCGCCTCGCTCCAGGTGCCGAACGTGGTCTCCGTGCTCGAGGTCGGCGGTCTCGACTCGTCGGTGCCCTACATCGCCATGGAGCGGCTGCGCGGTGAGGACCTGGCCGACGTGCTCCGCAACGAGACACGGTTGACGTCGCGGCAGGTGCGCGACCTCATCCGCCAGGTGGGTCGCGGTCTGGACGCCGCCCGGGCGGCGGGCATCGTCCATCGTGACATCAAGCCCCGCAACCTCTTCCGCGCGGAACGCGACGACGGCGCACCGCTCTGGAAGATCCTCGACTTCGGAGTGGGCAAGCTGGCTGGAGACAACGGCGGCACGCTGACCCGCGAGATGGTCGTCGGTACCCCGGCGTACATGGCGCCGGAGCAGGCTGCGGGTGGCGCGGTGGACCACCGCGCCGACCTGCACGCGCTGGCGGTGATCGTGTATCGCGCGCTCACCGGCAGGCCGGCGTTCAGCGGCGAGGCGGTGCCGGAGATTCTGTACAAGGTGGTGCACGCCATGCCACCCCGCCCGGGCAAGGTCGGGCCAGTGTCGGCGGAGGTCGACGCGGTGATGGCCGTGGCCATGGCCAAGGATCCGGCAGAGCGCTTCGACAGCGGCGCCGAGCTGGCGCGCGCTTTCGACGAGGCGCTGCGCGGCCGCCTCGACCCGGCGCTGCGGGAGCGAGCCGAGCGCCTGGCCAAGAGCCAGCCCTGGGCCAGCTGAGCCACACGCCCGACCAGGCGCGGCGAGTCGAGCCGACGCCGCCTGGCGCGTCGACGTTGTAGGATCCCCAGCGTGGGTCTCGGCGGCGAATTCGACTCGGTGACGCAGATCCTCACCCGCGATGGGGATCGGCTCAAGCTGCGGGCCCGCAAGATCCGCATCGAGGTGGTGACCGGCCCGAACGCCGGGCAGACGCTGGAGCTCGCCGGGCCCGAGGTGCGCGTCGGCTCCGCGCGCGGCTGCGACCTGCTCCTCGCCGACGCCGCCGTCAGCCGCCACCACGTCACCCTGCGCGTCGACGCCACCGGCATTCGCGTGGTCGACGCCGGCAGCCGCAACGGCACGGTGCTCGACGGCGTGCGCGTCCGCGACGCCTATGCGCGCGTCGACTCGACGATGGTCGTCGGCAACAGCTCGGTGCGCCTGCGCCTCCTGCACGACGTGGTGGAGCTGCCGCTCTCGGCGCGCGAGCGCTTCGGCGGGCTGCTCGGGCGCAGCGTGGCCATGCGTCAGGTCTTCACCCTGCTCGAGCGCGTGGTGGACCTGGACGACACCATCCTCGTGGAGGGCGAGACGGGCACCGGCAAGGAGCTGGCCGCGGAGGCGGTGCACGAGGCCAGCCCGCGGGCCGGCGGGCCCTTCGTGGTCTTCGACTGCTCGGCGGTGGCGCCGAACCTGATGGAGAGCGAGCTCTTCGGTCACGTGCGGGGCGCCTTCTCCGGCGCGGTCGTCGACCGCGAGGGCGCCCTGGAGGCGGCCGACGGCGGCACCCTGTTCCTCGACGAGGTCGGCGAGCTGCCGCGCGATCTGCAGCCCAAGCTGCTGCGTGCCCTGGAGCGCTTCGAGGTCCGGCGCCTCGGCTCCAACACGACGCGGCGCGTGGAGGTGCGGATCGTCGCCGCCACCAACCGCAACCTCACCGAGGAGGTGAGCGCCGGGCGCTTCCGCGAGGACCTCTACTATCGCCTGGCCGTGGTGCGGGTCACGTTGCCGCCCCTGCGCGAGCGGCCAGAGGACATCCCGCTGCTCGTCGCGCACTTCACCGAGCAGCTCTCGCGCCGCGGCCGCGTGGTGGAGCCCCTGCCGGACCGGGTCATCAAGGGCTTCGCCAGTCAGGCCTGGCCGGGCAACGTCCGCGAGCTCAAGAACGCGGTGGCGCGCGCGGCGTCCATCGGCTCGCCGGCCGGCTCGGGGTCTGGGTCGGGGCCGGCGCCGGAGGCCACCATCGAGGCGGCGGTGCCGGCGGTCATCGATCTCTCGGTGCCGCTCAAGGACGCGCGCGATCGCCTCTCCGAGGCCTTCGAGGTGGCCTACGTGCGCGAGGCGCTGCGCGAGACGGGCGGAAACATCTCCCAGGCCGCCCGCATCGCCGGTGTGAACCGCAAGTTCATCCAGCGCGCCATCCAGCGCTACGGGCTGCGCGCGCTACCCGACGACGCCTGAGCCGCGGCGGCAGGCGTTGCTGCGCCCCCTGTCCGCTCGACCGCGGCGGCGCGCGCGGTGCCCGCGGGCGTCTGCTAGGGTTGCCGGCATGCTCGACCCGCGCAGGGAGCAGACCGTCGGGAACATGGCCCAGCTCGAGGCGCACCGCGTGGCCCTGACCGGTCATTGCTACCGCATGCTCGGCTCGGCGATGGACGCGGACGACGCCGTGCAGGAGACGATGGTGCGCGCCTGGAAGAGCATCGCTCATTTCCAGGGTCAGAGCGCGCTGCGAACCTGGCTCTACCGCATCGCCACCAACGTCTGCCTCGACGCGCTCGCCACGCGGACACGCCGGGTGCGGTCCATCGACGAGCGCCCGGCCGGCAAGATGGGCGACCCCCTGGAGGAGCGCCCGCGCACGCACTGGCTGGAGCCCATCCCCGATGCGCGCGCCATCCCCGACGACGTGGACCCGGCCCAGGCGGTGATGCTGCGCCAGAGCGTGCGCCTGGCCTTCGTGGCCGCCCTGCAACACCTGCCGCCGCGCCAGCGCGCGGTGCTGCTGCTGGTCGAGGTGCTGGGCTCGTCGGCGGCCGAGGTCGCCGAGCACCTGGACATGAGCGTGGCCGCGGTGAACAGCGCCCTGCAGCGGGCGCGGGCCACGCTGTCCGAGCGCAAGGCCTACCAGGGCGCCTCGGCAGGTGCGACGTCTCCTGCCGGAGCCTCGCAGCTCGACGCCGAGCAGGCGCGCCTGGTGGACCGCTACGTGGACGCCTTCGAGCGCTACGACATGGACGCGCTGGCCACGCTCCTCCACGACGACGTCAAGCTCAGCATGCCGCCCATCGACTTCTGGTTGCAGGGCAAGCCCATCATCCGACAGTGGATGATCGGGCCGGGCCATGGCTGCCGCGGGTCGCGCCTGCTGCGCACCAGCGCCAGCGGTCTGCCGGCCTTCGCGCAGTACCGGGCGGCGCCCGAGGGTGGGCACAAGCCGTGGGCGCTCATCGTCCTCGAGCTCGAGGGCGATCGCATCGCCCACATGAACAACTTCCTGGACGCCGCGGCGCTGTTCCCGCTGTTCGGCTTCCCGCCCAGCCTTCCGTAGGGCATCCGGCCGGCCGGTGCGTTTTTCCCGGGCGCGTCGATGAGCTGCGGCCACTGGCTCGGTCCAAGCAGCTGACGAGACGACAACCACCACCCGGCGACCGCGCAGGCCGCCCATCACGCCCAGGAGCGACCCATGGCCACCCAGCGCATGCTCTTCGTGAACCTCTCCGTCCGCGACCTCGACAAGTCGAAGGCGTTCTTCGCCAGGTTGGGGTTCGAGTTCAACCCGAAGTTCACCGACGACAACGCGGCCTGCATGGTGGTCAGCGAACAGTGTTCGGTGATGCTGCTGACGCAGAGCTTCTTCAAGACCTTCACCAAGAAGGAGATCTGCGACACCGGCTCGCACACCGAGGGCCTCTTCGCGCTCTCCTGCACCAGCAAGGAGGAGGTCGACCAGATGGTGAAGACGGCCATCGAGGCCGGCGGCACGCACGCCGCCGACAAGATGGACCACGGCTTCATGTACGGCTGGAGCTTCTACGACCTCGATGGGCACCACTGGGAGGTGCTGTGGATGGACATGTCCAAGATGCCCAGCTGAAGGCTGGCGGCTTCGCCGGGACATCCAGCCGGGTCGCCGTCCCAGGACGAGCGCGGCGCCCCGTCATCGGGACGCCGCTTTCGTTCGGTGAGGGTCGCTGCCGGGCGGCGACCGCGGCCGCTCAGCTCGGCGGCGACTGCAGAGCGCAGAACCCGTTGATGCACACCTGCTCCGGGTCGCAGCAGTCGCTGCTGGCCTGGCAGGTGCCGCCCTCGGCAGAGCAGCCGCTGCTGGGCGAGTCCTGGCACTCCTTGATCGGCTTGCCGCCCTCGTCGACCTCGCCGGTCGGCAGGCACTGCTTGCCGTCGCAGCACTCGAAGGACAGCTCGCACTGCGTCTCCAGCGCCTTGCACGGCTCGAGCGCGGCGAAGGCGCGCATGTTGCCGGTGCCCATCTCCTGACCCGGCAAGTAGAACGCCGGGTGGCTGGGGTCCGGCAGGCCCTGCCAGTTGGTGTCGATGGCCGCGACCCAGAGCTTCTTGCGCAGGCTGGGCGTCTCCGGTGAGCAGGTGCCCCACTTGCTGGTGCCGCCCTCGGTTCCGCCCGGCCCGAGGTGGTTTCCGTAGGCGCGGCGGCTGGTGAAGATGACCCAGTAGTAGCCGCCGACCGGCACCGGCAGGACGGTGGGCTCGTAGTTGGTGTTCGCTTCTTCCGCCTCGCCGAACGGCAGGTAGGAGACGCCGCCCTCGAGGCCGTTCATGCGCTCGAGCGTGCTGACCTCCTTGGTGGTCACGTCGACGAGGCGCAGGTTCGCGTAGCTGGCGCCGTTGCAGCCGGACTGCGTGTCGAAGCGCTCGCCGTCGTGATAGACGACCGCCTTCGAGTCCGGCAGGAAGCTCGGCCAGGCTGCCACGTTGCCGACGGCCGTGGTCAGCAGATCCAGCCCGGCGAAGAGGGGCGGATCCTGGGTCAGGTCCACGCCCATCATCTTCAGGTTCCTGGAGTCGGTCTCCTGGTGGGTGAACGCCACCAGCGAGCCGTCGTGGGAGAAGTTCGGCGTGAGGGCGAACTTCACCACGTCGGTGAACGTCGGCGCCGCCACCTCGTCGCCGGTGGTCGTGTTCCAGAGCTTCGACTCGAACGCGCCTTGCAGGCCGCGCGGCATCTGACCGCTCGAGGGCACCGCGCTGCCGAGGGCCAGGTCGCCGTCCGGGGTCAGCCCCGCGAACGGGAACTTGCGGCCGTCGCTGTCGCTGAAGCGCGGCGTCACCGACCCATCGGCGAGGAGGTCGTAGGTGATGGCGTCGAGCGGGTTGCCGCTGCCCCAGTTCACGCCGGCCGCGAGCACGCCGCCCTTGCTGGCCACCGAGTGGCAGACCGGGCAGCCGGAGATGAAGGTCTGCGCCTCCTCGCCCGGCTTGATGCGCTTGACCGCGCCGCCGCTGCTGTAGGTGTTGTAGTAAATGACGCCCTTGAGCGAGCCCTGGGCGATGCGCCAGCTGGCGCTGAGCGGCCCGGTGACCACGCCGCCCGACATCTTGGTGACCTCGACCTGCACGTCGTCGGCGGCCGCGGCGCTGAGGGTGATGCCCTCCCAGACGTCGGCCGGCAGCGAGACGCGCGTCGGGCTGGAGGCGCCGAAGAAGCCCTCGTAGCTCAGGTGGGGCAGGGTGATCTTCACGTAGACCGCGTCGGCGGCGGCGCCCCCGAGCTGCATCTCCGGGCCCTGCATGCCGCGCGGGAAGATGGTCCTGTCGTACGGGTAGAGCCAGCGGAGCTCGGCATCGCCGCCACCGCCGCCACCAGCGACGAGCGCGTCGCGCACCTCCTGCGAGAGGGCGCCGGGGTTCTCGACGAGCTCGGCGTTCACGGTGAGCGTCGTCGCCGCCTCGAGGTTGCCGGCGCGGGCGCGGACCGTGGTCACGCCGCCCGCGAAGCCTTCGCTGTGGAACATCCCGTCTTGATCGACGAAGCCGGGGAGGTCCGGGTCGTTGGACCAGATGACGTTGTTCGGTGTCTGCCCACCGACCTTGGCGGTGAACGCCAGCGTCGCCGGCGACCCGGCCACGTCGAGCTTGGCGTCGACCGGGTCGAGGATCAGGCTCTGCGTCGGGCTGCCGCCGGAGCCGATGGTGATGCCGTCGTCGTCGGCGCCGCTCCCGTCGCTGCCGCCGCTGGCCGCGCCACCGCTGCCCGACGGGACCGTCGAATCCTCGCCATCACCGGAGCCGCCGCACGCAGCCGCCGTCGCGGTCGCCGTCAACGCCAACAGTGCCACCCAGCTCATCCGTATGCGCATCGTGCTCCTCGGGCCTACAGGACCCAGGATCACCAACGGCCGCGGCCCGTGCAGCTTGAGGAGAATAAGACCGTGGGCGTGAAGCCGCCGCGGGTGACGGCGAGGAGGTCGGCGCGCGTGCGCGGCTCTCGCACACGCGGTGCCTCATGCTGCGAGGTAGACGAACACCAGCCAGGCGAGGCCGCCGGCGCTCGCCAGCCCGATGACCACGAACGCCGCGCGCGCGCTCAGCCACCGCGGCGCAGCAACGTGCGCGGCCATGACCGCCGCCTGGAAGACGGCCACCGCGGCGATGACCGGCGCCAGCTCCACGAACGGGATGGCGGCGACGGTGAGCAAGGTGATGCCCAGCGCGACCGCGGCGGTGGCGCGCGCGCCGATGCGCACCGCCAGCGTGCGGTGTCTCGCCGATCGGTCGCTGTCGCGGTCCATCACCGTGGCGAAGGTGTGCAGACCGACGATGGCCGGCACGAAGGCCAGCGGCTCGCGCGGAACCTGCAGCGAGGGGTGGCCCTGGAGGAATCCGAGGGCGAGCAGCGCGGAGATCGAGGCCGCGCTGCACACGCCGTCGACGATGGGCACCTCCTTCAGCCGCAGCGGGCGCGCCGAATAGGCCCAGGCCAGCGCCACCGAGGCGGCGAGCAGCGCGGCGCTACCACGGTCCGAGCCGAGGCCAGGCGCGGCCTGCCCGCGGAGCGCCAGCGCCACGGCGCCGCCGAGGATCAGGGCGGCCGCCGACCCCACCGCCGCGCGGGTGGCGCCGGCGTTGGACGCGTCCACGCGGGCGCCGTGCAGCCAGGTCCCCTTGCGCGGATTGTCGCGGTCCGAGGCGGCGTCGGCGAGGTCGTTCCAGCCGAAGAGCACGAGGCCGAAGGGGAGGGTGAGCGCGGCGGCGATCAGCGAGGCGCGGGTGCTCTCGCGCGCCTGGCCGTAGGCCATCCCCACGCGATAGATGCCGAGCGCGATCAGCCATCCGGCCGGGCGACTCACGCGCAGGAGGTGCGCAAGCAGCGCCCCGGCGCCTGGCCGCGCGGGTGGCGGGGCAGGCGCTCCGGCGGGCGAAGTGGGACGGGAAAGCTCCACCGTGCTCGGATCGATCCCTCCACTATAGAGGACGCGCGCGCGTCCTCCCTGCGCCAGGGTGCAGCGGCTATCCTCCGGGGGCCGATGGCCGAGCCCGCCGCGCAACGGACGATCGGCCCGAGGCCCCCTCGATGAACCCGTCGTCGATACCTACCCGGATGATCGGGCGCTACGCGCTCGTCGGGGAGATCGCCTCCGGCGGTATGGCCACGGTGCACTATGGGCGCCTGGTCGGGGTGGCGGGCTTCACCAAGCCGGTGGCCATCAAGCGGCTGCACCCGCACTTCGCGAAGGACCCCGACTTCGCGGCCATGTTCCTCGACGAGGCCCGGTTGGCGGCGCAGGTCCGACACCCCAACGTGGTGTCTCTGCTCGACGTGGTGGTCGAGCGCGGCGAGCTCTTCCTGGTCATGGAGCTGGTGCGCGGCGAGGTGCTCTCGCGGCTGGTGCGCCCGGCGCGCGCCGACCTGTCGCAGGTGCGCGCCACCGGCGGCATGCCGGTCGACGTGGCGGTGGCCATCACCGTGGGCATGCTCGAGGGGCTGCACGCGGCGCACGAGGCGCGCGGCGAGGATGGCGAGCCGCTGGGCATCGTGCACCGCGACGTGTCGCCGCAGAACCTGCTCGTCGGCGTGGACGGCATCGCCAGGGTCATCGACTTCGGCGTGGCCAAGGCGGTGGGACAGAGCCGCGTCACGCGCGAGGGCCAGATCAAGGGCAAGGTGGCCTACATGGCGCCCGAGCAGCTGCGCGCCAAGCCGCTCGATCGGCGCGCCGACGTCTACTCGGCGGCGGTGGTCCTCTGGGAGGTCCTCGCCGGGCGGCGCCTCTTCGCGGAGGCCGAGAGCGACGCGGCGCTGGTGCAGCTGGCGCTGGGAAGCGCGCCGGAGCTGCCCAGCGCGCACCGCCCCGATCTGCCGGTCGGCCTCGACGCGGTGGTGATGCGTGGCCTGGCGCGCGACGCCGGCGCGCGCTTCGCGACCGCGCGCGAGATGGCCAAGGCGCTGGAGCGCGTCGTCGCGCCCGCGGCGCCGCGCGAGGTCGGCCTCTGGGTGGAGGCCGCGGCCGGCGCCACCATTCGCGAGCGCGCGCTGCGCATCGAGGACATGGAGGCCGCCAGCGTGGTCACCCTGGCGCCGGAGGAGGCGGCCGCGCTGTCGGAGAAGCTCGGCAACGACGTGACGCCGCCGGGCGCTGCCGAGCCTGCGCCTCCGGGCGAGCTGTCCAGCATCTCCGTGAGCACGGCCCGCCCGGCGCGGTGCCGCGCAGCCGGGGCCGCGCACGGCCGCGCTGGTGGCACTGCTCGCCTGCGCCGCCGCCGCGGGCTTCTACGGCGCGCGCTGGATGCCGACACCCGAGCCCAGCCCGACGTCCGCCGAGGCGCAGGCCGTGTCGGTCGTCGCGCAGCCGGCCGCGCCCTCGGCGGACAACGCCGCGAGCGCTGCGCCGGTGGAGACGGCGGCGCCCGGCCCTTCCGCATCGGCGACCGCCACGGCGAGCGCCGCTGCCGCCCGCCCGCCGGCCGCAGCGCGTCCCTCGAACGCCGGCGCCAGGCCGGCCAGGCCGCGGGGCGACTGCGAGCCGCCTTACGAGGTCACCGCCGACGGCGTACGCCGCTACAAGCCGCAGTGCCTGCGGTGACCGCCGTGCCTGCGGTGAGCGCCGTGCCGCGCGCCAGCGACCGCGCCTTCGCGGCCGCCGCGACGCAGCGCGCTGATCGCCTGATCCGCCGATGGTAGAGTGCCGGGCCATGCTGCGCCGCCTGCCCGCGCTCGCCGGCCAGGTCCTGATCGTCGTCGCCGTGCTCTTCGGTGGCTCGCGCGCGGCGGCGCAAGACGCCACCAACGCTTGCGTCGACGCGCACGTCGCCGCGCAGCGCCTGCGCCGCGACGGCAAGCTGCGCGCCGCGCGCGAGCAGCTGGTTTCCTGCGCGCGCACCAGCTGCCCGCAGGTGTTGGTGCGCGAGTGCGCGGCGTGGCTATCGGAGGTGGAGGCCACCATCCCCTCGGTCCTCTTCGAGGCCACCGACGAGGCCGGCCGCGACTGGCGCCGCGCGCGTCGAGGTCAATGGCCAGCTGCTGCTCTCGCGCCTCGGCGGATCCGCCGTCGAGATGGATCCGGGTGAACACCAGGTGCGCTGGACGCACCCCGCGCGCAAGGCGGTGGAGCAGGCGGTGATGGTGCGCGAAGGCGACCGGGGCCGCCGCATCTCCGCCCGCCTCGAGCCTCTCGTCGCGGCGCCTGCAGCAAAAGGCGCCGCGCCCGCCTCCGAGGAGCGGCCGGTGCCGCTCGCCACCTGGGTGCTGGCCGGGGCGGGCGTCGCTGGCGTCGGAGCCTTCGGCGTGCTCGGCGGCATCGGTCTGTCCAGGGAAGGCGACCTCGACGCGCGCGGCTGCGCACCGAACTGCCCGAGCGAGGACGTCGACTCGGTGCGCACCACCTTCCTCATCGGCGACATCGCGCTCGGCGTCGGGGTGGCGGCGCTCGCCGGCGCGACCCTCTTCTACCTCACCCGCCCGGCGGTGCCGTCGAGCGCCGCCTGGCGACCGCCGGTGCGGTTCGGACTCGGCTGGCAGCACGGCCCGACGGCGACGCTCGGGGGCGCTCTGTGATGGGCGCGCCGCGCGCGGCGCTGCTCTGCGCACTCTGCAGCGGCTGCTCGGTGATCGTGTCGCTCGACGACTACGACCGCGGAACGGGCGCCGCTTCGGGCAGCGCAGCGGCCGGCGCCGCTCCCTCCACCGGCGGCGCCGGCGGGTCGGGCGCCAGCGGCGGGGCCGGGGGACAGGGCGGCGCGTGCGCGATCGACTTCTTGCACCCCGCGGCCAGCTCGCTCGTCGACGACTTCGCCGATGGAACGCCCGCGCCCAAGTGGACCACGGCCGGCTGCGCTCCGCAGGAGGTCGACGGGCAGCTGGTGGCCACGCCCCCAGCCAACGCCCTGGAGTTCTGCTTCCAGCACCCCGTCGACGCCTACCACCTCACTTGCTCGGAGATCGCCTTCCGCCTCGACGAGGCGACCTCGAGCACGCAGGGCGTGCAGACCTTCGTGTACATCGACACCCTCGACGGCACCCAGCGCCTGCAGCTGCTCAAGGACATCGGCGGCTTCAACTTCGCCGCGCCGGACATCGCATCCATCCCCGTGTCCGGCAGCTACGACGCCATCGCGGACCGCTGGTGGAAGCTGCGCCACGATGGTCAGCTCCTGTTCTTCGAGACCTCACCCGACGGTGAACGGTGGAACGTGCGCGCCAGCGCCGAGTCGCCGATCTCGCTCGACTCGGTGGTCATCCAGCTCGGCGCCGGCACCTACCTCTCCATCCCCGACCCGGGCGTGGCGCGCTTCGCTTGCTACAACATGCCCGCGTCCGAGTGCCCCTGAGAGGAGCTCGGCGCGCGTCGACTGCTGCAATGTTCCAGCCTCGCCGTGCCCTCGATCGGAGGGGTGCGACACGGAAGGGGCAGGCGAGTCGATGCCGGGTGTCCCGCGCTGTCGCAGGTGCGCCCGGTCGGGGCCGCAACCCGGCGCGAAGCCGCCGATCGCGCTGGCTCCGCGGCGGGCATGAGGCTTGCGATGACCCACGGCGTGACCCGCGTGGACCTCACCGGCTGGGCCCGTCTCTCGGTGCTCTGCAGCACCGCAGCGATCGCCGCCTGCGTCGGCCGCATCGGCGACGGCAGCGGAGACACGGGTGGCTCGAGCGGCCCGGGCGGTGACCCGCCCGGCACCACCACCTCGGCCTTCACCTGCGACGGCAGCCTCACCCCGGATGCGCTGCCGCTGCGGCGCCTCTCCAAGCTCCAGTACGAGAACACGCTGCGCGACCTGCTCGTCCACACCGTCGGCGACGAGGCCGACGCCGTCTTTTCGTCGCTGGCGGGCCCGCTCGGCAAGATGCCAGATGACGAGCGGGAGGGGCCCGCGGGCGAGCTCGGCGGCTTCACCCGTCTCGACCAGACGGTGCACCAGGACCACGTGGACGCCATGTACGAAGTGGCCGCCGCCTTTGGCGCCGCGCTGACCGACGGCGCGCGCCTGTCGGCCGTCGCCGGCGACTGCGCCGCCGACGCCGATGGCGGCAACGACCAGGCTTGCCTGGAGTCGTTCGTCCGCGACTTCGGCCGGCGCGTGCTGCGCGGACCGGTGAGCGACGAGGACGTGGCCTTCTACGCCGAGGTGGCGGGCGCGCCGCCCCTGGAGCCGGCGGACTGGGCCGACGTCATCGCGCTGCTCCTCAACGCCCCGCGCGTCCTGTACTTCGTGGAGCACGGCGCCACCGAGGTCACCGGCCACGCCGGCCTCTTCGCGCTCGATCCCTTCGAGATGGCGGCGCGCCTGTCGTACCACTTCTGGCAGACCACGCCCGACGACGAGCTCCTCGCCGCCGCGGAGAGCGGCGAGCTGGCGACCGAGGACGGCTATCAGGCGCAGGTCGATCGCCTCTTTGCCGACCCGCGCACGCGCCAGGCGGTGGAGGGATTCTTCGCCGAGTGGCTGCAGCGCAAGGACATCGATGAGCTCGACTCGCGCCTGGGCACGCCGGTCTACGACGCGTTCGTGGACGGCTACCTGCCGGGTCCCGACCTGCGCGAGCACATGTACGCCGAGCTCGGCGCCATGGCCGGCTACTACGTCTTCGACGAGCCCGCCGCCTTCGATGCGCTCTACGAGAGCGACCGCTCCTTCGCCACCACCGCGGACCTGGCCGAGCTCTATGGCGTCGAGCCCTGGGACGGCGCCGGCGAGCCGCCGCAGTTCCCGGACGCCGAGCGCGTCGGCCTGCTCACCCGCGCCGCCATGCTCGCCACCGGCTCGGCCAACACCCGGCCGATCATGAAGGGCGTCTTCATCCGCAAGGCGCTGCTCTGCGACCACATCCCGCCGCCACCGAACAACGCGGCCGCCAGCCCACCGGCGCTCTCCGGCACCTACACCACGCGCGAGGTCGTCGAGCAGCTCACCGAGAACGAGGGGACGGCGTGCGCGGCCTGCCACCCGACCTTCATCAACCCGCTGGGCTTCGCGACGGAGAGCTTCGACGCCCTGGGGCGCTGGCGTGCCACCCAGCGGCTGCTCGATCCGGAGACGGGGGAGCTGCTCGACGAACGGCCGGTGGACACCACCAGCGTACCGCGCATCGTGCCCGAGGACGATCGCCCGAGCACCGGGGCCGCCGACGTCTCCCGCTTCATGCTCGAGAGCGAGAAGCCGCAGGCCTGCTTCGCGCGGCACTGGTTCCGCTTCACCTTCGGCCGCGCCGAGGACGGCAAGAAGGACGGCTGCCTGCTCGGCGACCTGCACGCCCAGGCGCTGGAGGGCAAGCCGTTGGCCGAGGTGCTGCGCGCCGTGGCCGTCTCGCCGGCCTTCCGCGAGCGCAACTTCGAGGAGGTGCAGCCGTGAAGAGACTGCTCAGCCGTCGCAACGTGCTCCGCGGGGCCGCCGGCTTCGCGCTCGGGCTCCCGTTCCTGCCCTCGTTGCAGCCGAAGAGCGCCCGCGCCGGGGACCCGCCGTTCGCCAAGAACCCACGCTTCGTGGCTCTGGCCACGCACCACGGCGGCATATGGGGCGCGAACATGTTCCCGGGCGACGGCGCCGGCGATTCGATGAGCTACGTCGGCCGCACCATCCGCCGCCGCGACCTCGAGCTCTCCCTGGCCGGCGGCAAGGCCAGCGTGTGTCCGGTGATCAGCGGAAGCGCCGACAAGCTCACCGCGGCGCTGGTGAAGAAGCTCAACGTCATCCGCGGCCTCGACCACCCGTTCTACATCGGCCATCACACCGGCGGTCACCTCGGCAACCTGGCCCGCAACGACGCCAACGGCAGCGATGGCGCGTACATGCAGGCCTTCCCGACGCCGACCATCGATCAGGTGATGGCCTGGTCGGGGTCCTTCTACCCGGACCTGAGCGGCGTCCTGAAGCGCTCGATGATCATCGAGCACGGGCACAACCACATCTCCTGGAACTGGTCGAGCCCGGACAGCAAGACCGGGACCATCGAGGAGGTCGGCGGCATCGACTCCTCGCTGGCGCTCTTCAACGAGATCTTCGTCCCCGAGGAGGACCCGCAGGAAAAGCGGCCACCCATCGTCGACCGTGTGCTCGAGGACTACAAGCGCCTGCGCAACGGAGACCGTCGCCTCTCCGGCGCCGACAAGCAGCGGCTCGACGACCACCTCGAGCGCCTCGACGAGCTGGAGCGCCGCCTGAAGGTGAGCGTCTCGTGCGGCGACGTGCAGGTCCCCACCCAGGACTCCGCCCAGGAGCTGGGCTCCAGCTCCTACGGCATCGACCCGGCCGCGCAGCGCCGCTTCTGGCAGCTGATGAACGACGTCATCGTCGCCGCCTTCACCTGCGGCACCTCGCGCATCGCCACCCTGAACTGCGGCGACATCTTCGACACCTTCGACGGCGACTGGCACCAGGGCATCGCCCACCAGTGCCATCGCCCCGACGGCGCCGCGCAGGTGACCATGTCGGCGGCGCATCAGATGTTCTTCGAGGAGGTGTTCCTGGACCTGGCCAGCAAGCTCGACGCCATCGAGGAGGCCGACGGGGTGACCCTGCTCGACAACACCCTGGTGCACTGGACGCAGGAGTCGGGCGCGTACACGCACGACTCCATCTCCCAGCCGGTGATCACCGCCGGCAGCGCCGCCGGCGTGCTGCGCACCGGCAGCTACCTCGACTATCGCAATCTGCAGAAGGTCGTGAACGGGGGCGGCTACGAGGGCGCCGAGGAGATCACCCACGCTGGCCTGCCGTACTCGCAGTGGCTGGGCAACGTGCTCACCGCCATGGGCGTACCGGCGAGCGAGTGGGCCAACCCGGAGACCGGCGGCTACGGCCCGCACTACATCGGCGAGGGCATGGGCCAGCACTACGAGGACGCGACGTTCTCGAAGATGGGCGAGATGCTGCCCTGGCTCGAGGTCTGAGTTCCTCTCGGCGGCGTTTGCATACGCGCGCTGATCGCTCCCACCGGCCCGCAGCTGCGGAGTGGTCTCCCGTGTAGCGGTCGATCGGTCGTCAGGCTTCGCACCGCCACTGGTGACGGCCAACCATCGGCTGCCATCTCACCATCGCGCGCCAGCGCGCGCGTCGTATACATTCCCTCGCGTGGGACCGCTTGCCGTACTGCTCAGCTGCCACGGCAGCGTGGAGGACCTCGCCGACCTGCCGGCCTTCCTGCAGAACATCGGGCGTGGTCGGCCGGCGAAGCCGGAGGTCTTGGCGGAGGTCACCCGGCGTTATCGACACATCGGCGGCTCGCCCCTGATGCGCACCACCGCCGCGCAGGCCGCAGCGCTCGAGGAACGGCTCGGCGTTCCGGTGCGCATCGCCGGCCGCCTCTGGTCCCCCTATCCGGCCGAGGTGGTGGCCGAGATGGCGGCCGGAGGCACGGAGGCCCTGGTCAGCCTGCCGCTCGCGCCCCAGTCGGTGCACGTCTACCACCCGCCGGTCATCGAGGCCGCCACGGCGCATGGCGTGCGGGTGGCCGAGGTGCCCTCCTGGGGCCTCGAGCCGGCGTTGATCGATGCCTTCCTGGAGACCATCGTCGAGGCGCAGCGGTCGCTCGCCGAGCCGGCGCCGGTGGTGCTCACCGCGCACAGCTTGCCGCTGCGGATCCTCGCCGGCGGCGATCCGTACGAGCGCGACTTCCGCGCCATGGCCGCGCGCGTCGTCGCGCGCCTGGCCGAGCAGGGTCTGGCGGCGCGCATCGCCTTCCAGAGCCAGGGGATGAGCGGCGATGCCTGGCTGGGCCCCGACCTGGCCACCACCTTCGCGACGCTCGCCGCCGAGGGCGCGCGCGCGGTGCTGCTGGCGCCCATCGGCTTCCTCGCCGATCATGTGGAGACGCTCTACGATCTCGACGTCGAGGCGCCGGCGCTGGCGGCGCAGGCGGGCATCGCCGGCTTCGCCCGGGCGCCGGCGGTGAACGTGCGGCCGCGCTTCCTGGACGCGCTGGAGGCCGTGGCCCGGCGCGGCCTGGCCCAGCTCGGCGCCTGAGCCCGAGCGAGCCTGCCGCGGAGAGGCGGCTCGACGGGGGCGGCGGGGCTGGTCATGATGGCTCTCCGGCTCGTACCCGAGCCAGTCGAGGTCCATGCGACGACTCCTCTCGACCCGAACCGCAGCCGGTCTGGCCCTCGCCGTGGCCGCGCTCGTCTGCGCGCCGCCCGCCGTCGCCCAGAACCCGGGCGCCAAGCCGGCGCCAGCGGCTGCCGACGCCAGCCAGCCGGTGGCGCGCGCCGCCGCCACCATGGCCCGCGGCGACTACGCTGCCGCCGAGAAGGAGCTGGCGGCCATCGGCGGCAAGGACCGCGGGGCCGCGCAACTGCTGCTCGCCGAGCTGCAGCTGACCGTCGGGCGGTACGCCGACGCCGAGAAGACGGCCCGGGCCGCCGCCGGGGCAGGGAAGGATGCGCGCCTGCGCGCCGCCGCGCTGCGTGCCCAGGCGCTGGCCGCCACCGGCAAGCTGGGCGAGGCCATCGCCGCGGTGCGCGAGGTGGAGAAGGATGACGAGGCGCGGCGGGCGCGCCTGGTGCTCGGCGAGCTGCTCATCGAGAGCGGCAAGCGCGGCGAGGCGCAGGCGCCGCTGATGACGCTCATCCAGGACTACAACGACGACCGCATCCCGCCGACCGACGCCGAGGCCTTGTCGCTGGTGGGGCGCGCCGCGCACCTGTTGCGCAGCGCGCGCGACGCCAACGAGGCCTACCAGGACGCGGAGAAGGCCGGCGGCAAGGAGCGGGTGGAGACCCTGCTCTGGCGCGCCGATCTCTTCATGGACAAGTACGACCCCGGGCACGCCGGCGCGGTGGTCAAGGAGGCGCTCAAGCTGGCGCCCCGGAACCCCGGGGCGCACGTTGCCATGGCCGAGGTGAAGCTCGAGAGCTCGATGGACTTCGAGGCCGCCGAGAGCGAGGTCAAGCAGGCGCTGGAGGTGAACCCCAACTTGCCCGCGGCCTACGCGGTGCGCGCGGGGCTGGCCCTGCGCGACATGGACATCACCGGCGCCGAGGCGGCCATCGCCCGCGGCCTGGCGGTGAACCCCAACCACCTCGACCTGCTCTCCCTGCGCGCGGCCGCGCGCTTCCTCGCCGACGACAAGGCGGGCTTCGAGGCCGCCAAGAAGGAGGTGCTCTCGCGCAACCCCGGGTACGCGCGCTTCTTCCAGATCGTCGCCGAGTACGCGGAGTGGGAGCACCGCTACGACGACATCGTGAAGATGATGAACGAGGCCACCGGGGTCGATAAGAACGACCCCAAGGTGCTGGCCACGCTGGGCATCAATCTGCTCCGTGGTGGCGACGAGGCCGGCGGCCTGGCCGCGCTGCGGTCCGCCTGGCAGAAGGACAAGTTCAACGTCCGCGTCTTCAACACGCTCAACCTCTACGAGCAGGACATCGCCTCGCAGTACGTGACCGTCGACGGCCAGCCCTTCAAGATCCGCTACGCCAAGGCGGAGAAGGCGGTGCTGGAGCGCTACGTGCCGCGCATGCTCGGCGAGGCCTGGCGCTCCATGGTCGAGCGCTACGGCTTCACCCCCAAGCAGCCGGTGGGCATCGAGCTCTACGCCGACCCCCAGCACTTCAGCGTGCGCACCAGCGGTCTGCCCAACGTCGGCATCCAGGGCGTCTGCTTCGGGCCGACGTTGGCCGCGCTCTCGCCCGGCGCCGCGCCGTTCAACTGGGGCAACGTGCTGTGGCACGAGCTGGGGCACGTCTTCGCCATCCAGATGTCGAAGAACCATGTGCCGCGCTGGTTCACCGAGGGCCTGAGCGAGTACGAGACCATCGTGCGCCGCCCGGAGTGGCAGCGCGAGGAGGACCCGGCGCTGTTCGCCGCCTTCAAGGCCGGGCGCGTGCCGGCGGTGGAGGGCTTCA
Organism: Polyangiaceae bacterium; assembly: GCA_037720395.1. Classification (GTDB taxonomy): domain Bacteria; phylum Myxococcota_A; class Polyangia; order Polyangiales; family Polyangiaceae; genus JBBJMR01. The sequence continues at coordinate 19,513 of JBBJMR010000033.1, read as the reverse complement.
ACCGCGCCTTCACCCACGTCGACAGCGTGGACGACGTGACCATGGCCTACTACGCGGCCAGCCAGATCGTGGTCTTCATGGCCAAGGAGTTCGGCTTCCCCAAGGTGGTGGGCATGTTGCCGCGCTGGGGCGCAGGGCAGCGCACCGGCGAGGTGGTGCGGGGCTCGCTGGGCATCTCTCCGGAGGAGCTCGATCGCCGCTTCCGCGCCTGGCTCGAGCCGCGCCTCGGCCGCTATCGACAGCAGTACGTGCCCGATCTCCATGCGCCGCCGCTCGACGACGCGCGCAAGGCCGCCCTGGCCGCGCCCAAGGACGCCAGGAAGCTGGTCTCGCTGGCGCTGGCCCTGCTCGCCGACGATCAGGAAGCCGAGGCGCAGGCGGTGCTGGCCGAGGCGCTGCGCCTCGACCCCAAGCAGCCCGACGCGCACTACATCAAGCTGCGGGTGGCGTTCTCCGCCAAGAAGGCGCCCGAGGCCGCGGCGCTCATCAACAAGATGGTCGCCGACGGCCACGATGGCTACGCGGTGCGCATGCGCGCGGCGGACCTGGCCGAGCTGCACACGGACGACAAGCGCCTCAAGGCCAACCTGGAGGCGGCGGCGAAGTTCGATCCCTCCCAGGCCGAGCCTCTGCAGGGCCTCTACGACCTGGCGCACAAGAAGAGCGACGTCGCCGGCGAGCTGGCGGCGCTGCGCAAGCTGGCGCTCATCGACCAGCACGACCGCAAGGTGTGGCGCCTGCTGCTGACGCGCCTGCTCGAGCGAGGCCAGTGGGAGGAGGCGCGCAAGGTCGGTGAGGGCGCCATCTTCGTGGACGTGATGAGCTCGGAGGTCCATCGCCTCTACGCGCGCGCCCTGGCGCGCACCGGCAACTTCGTCTCCGCGGTCTACGAGCTGAACAGCGCCATCCTCTGTGGGCCCAAGCCCGCCGATCTGGCCAGGATCTACGCCGAGCTCGAGACGGCCTACGGCAAGCTGGGCAAGCCGGACTACGCCAAGCAGGCCGCGGACCTCGCCAAGCGCATTCGCGCCGGGCTCGACGTCGACCCCGCGCCGCTCGCCGATCTCTGACTCTCCTGGCTCCCCACTCGGCGCGCGGAGAGCGGCGGGGGTGAGGAACATGCGGCAACGGCCGCGTCCGGTGGCGAGTTGCGCCACTCGAGCAGCTCGTCAGCTCGGCGGCTCGACCGGGGCGCAGGTGGAGACGCCGGCGCCGACGATGGTCGTGCCGACGTTGGTCTTCACCGTGGTGGTCATGCCCGACGACGGCTGGTAGCGGTCGACCTGCGAGGAGAAGCCGGCCGGGTCGGTGAAGAGCCAGAAGTCCCCGCCCCAGAAGGCGAAGGCCCAGCCGCTGCCGATGTTCACCGAGGGCTGCGGGGCCTGCGTCAGGATGGCGGCGTTGCTCTTGTCGATCTCGGCGACGATGACCGGCGTGCCGGTGAAGAAGCCGTAGAGACGGGCGTCCCCGGTGCCGGTGAGCTCCGCGGCCCCGGTGAGTCCGCCGCTGTAGCTACCGACCACGGAGAGCTGCATGGTGGCCAGATCGATCTTGCCGATGCCCGTCCCGGCGTAGTCCGCCACGTAGAGCGTCTCTTCCTCGCTGTCCGGCATGTCGGACACGAAGCCCATCCCGAAGGTGGAGAAGGCCTGCCCCGGCAGGTAGCTGGTGGCGGTGCAAGCGGCGTTCGAGGTGTCGACGAGGTACAGCTTGCCGTCGCTGAAGAGCACGTAGGCCATGCCGCTGCGCGCCACGGCCATGGAGAAGGGCGTGGCGAAGCCGCCGTTCTGGGGGCAGTCGATGTACCCGACCGGGTTGAAGGTGGTCGTCGGTGGGTCGAAGCTGAGCAGCTGGTTGTCCTGGCCGATGACGTAGACCAGCTTGGCCGCCTCGCTGCAGCCGTCGCTGCCGCCGCCGCTGCCGGGCCCGCTTCCGCCGGCGAACGACCCGCTACCCCCGGGCGCACCGGAGCTGCTGCCGCCGACACCGGGGCCAGCGCCGCCCTCGCCGCTGTCGGCGCCGGTGCCGCTGCCCGGGCCGGTGAACTCCGAGTCCCCCTCGCTCGTCGCCGAGCACGCGCCGGCGACCGAGGCGGCGGCGAGCAGCGCGGGGCCGAGGAGCTGGATGCGGCCAAGCACGGAGCCAGGGTAGCTCATCTCGGCTCCTGACCGTCCCCACCGTGCTCGGTAGTCAGCCCGACGTCGTCGACCTCGCTCTTGTCGCCGCGCAAGCCGAGGGCGCGGGACTTCTTGTAGAGGTGGCTGCGCTCCAGGCCGAGACCGCGCGCGGTGGCGGCCATCTGGCCGCCGTGGTGGGCGAGCGCGGCCTCGAGGATGCTCCGCTCCGCCTCCTCGGAGAGGACCCGGAACGGCACACCGGGGCGGAACAGGCCGCCCGGCGCGGCCGCGGCGTTGCCGCCCAGGCACAGGGCCACGTCGTCGCCGGTGATGCGGTCGTCGTTGGTGAGGATGACCATGCGCTCGACCACGTTCTTGAGCTCGCGCACGTTGCCGGGGAAGCTGTAAGCGCCGAGCGCCGCCAGCGCGCTCGCCTCCAGGGTCATGCCCGGGCGGTCGTTCTGCTGCGTGGCCAGGGACAGGAAGTGCTGCGCCAGCTGGGGGATGTCCTCGCGGCGCGCCCGCAGCGGCGGCAGGTGCAAGGGCAGCACGTTGAGCCGGTCGAGGAGGTCCGCGCGGAACTGCCCTTCCTTGCAGGCCGTCTCGATGTCGCGGTTGGTGGCGGCGACGACGCGCACATCGACCTTGATCACCTCGTTGCCGCCGACGCGCTCGATCTCGCGCTCCTGCAGGACGCGCAGCAGCTTGGCCTGCATGGCCAGCGGCATGTCGCCGACCTCGTCGAGGAACAGGGTGCCTCCGCTGGCGCGCTCGAACTTGCCGCGCCGCTGCTTGGTGGCGCCCGTGAAGGCACCGGCCTCGTGGCCGAACATCTCGCTCTCGATGAGCTCGCTGGGGACGGCGGCGCAGTTCATCTTCTCCAGCGCGCCGCGCGCGCGCTTGGAGGACAGGTGGATGGCGCGCGCCACCAGCTCCTTGCCCGTGCCGCGCTCTCCGGTGACGAACACCGTGGCCGCGGCCTTGGCGGCCCGCCCGAGCTGCTCGCGCAGCGCCACCATGGCCCGGCTGTCGCCGATGAGCTCCCCGACCTGGCCGGTCTGGGTGCGCAGCGCGCTGGCCTCGGCCTCGGCGCGCACCAGGCGCAGCGTGTTTTCCAGCACCAGCAGGAGGCGGTCGGTGGAGAGAGGCTTCTCCAGGAAGTCGATGGCCCCGAGGCGGGTGGCGCGCACGGCGGCGTCGACGGTGGCGTGCCCGCTCATCATGACCACCGGCAGGTCGGCGCCCTGGGCGCGCAGGCGCTGCAGCAGGGCCACGCCGTCCCCATCGGGCAGCGACACGTCGAAGAGCGCGATGTCGAAGCTCTTCTTGGCCAGCTTGGCCTCGGCGACGGCGATGCCGCCGGCCACCTCCACCGTGTATCCCTCCAGCGCCAGCGCCTTCTGCAGGGTGGTGAGGATGGCCGGTTCGTCGTCCAGCACCAAGACGTGGCCACGCGCCATGCGGCAGACCGTAGTACAGGCGGGCGCGCGAAGCTGCAGCCCCTGGCGTCGGCTGGAACTTCGCCTGGGCCGCCGTACTCTGCCCCATCGTGGACGCCGCCGCCCTCCGCCCCTTCGCGCGCCGCTTCCGGGCCGCGTGCCTGCTGGGCGCGGCGCTGGCGTGCGGTTGTGCGACCCCCGCCGGCGGCGTGGGCGGCGGTGCGCACGACGCGGCGCCGCCGGTCGCGGGCGTGCGCCTGCGGAGCACGCCGGCGGCGAGCTCCGCGGCCGGAGCCGCAGGCGAGGCGCCGGAGGTCGTGGAGGCGCCGCCGCCCATCGGCGACGCCGAGGCGGTGACCATCGTCGACCCCGAGGGAAAGCACGCCGAGGCGCTCCTCGCGGCCTGCCCGGCGGGCAGCGCCGATCGCGTGGCCTGCCTCGTGTCGCAGCCGCTCGCGCGCGACGAGGCGGCGGTGATCACCGCCCGGGCCATGCTCGCCTCCAGCGGCCACGTCGTCGGGCTCGAGCGCGCCCACGTCATGGAGGGCGGGTTCCGCGGGCGACTGCAGCTCGTCCCCGAGCCGCCCATCGGCGCGCACCGCAAGCACCTCGAGTGGGTGGCCGCCGCGACCCACGACCTCGACCGCTTCTTCGGCGTGCTGGTCAGGCCGGGCGGCCCCGGTACGCCGCCGGGTGCGCTGCGCTACCGGTGGCGTGCCCTGGCGTTCCGCTTCTTCCGCTCGGTGGGGCGCACCACACCGTCGGCTTACGCGGAGGGCTGGACGGTGGCCTACAACGTGTCGGGGTCGCTGCACACGTCCGCCGATGCCGTGCGCGAGACGCTCTTCCACGAGATCTTCCACCTCAACGACGCGGCGCATCAGGACTGGTCGCGGCGCGCGCTGGGACCGATCTACGACGCCATCGTGACGCGATGCGTGCCGGGCGCGCGCCGCGGCGCCGCGGTCACCCCGCCGACCGCGTGCGTGGCGCCGTTCGCGCCCAACGACACCAAGCTCAAGGTCGGCGGCTACTACGCCTTCCACGCGGATGGCGGCGTGCCGGAGTACGCCGCCGAGCTCGCCATCCGGTACTACCGCGAGCAGCGTCGCGCGCTCGGCGTGGTTTCCGAGAACGAGCCCAGCTGGAGCGGCAGCTTCAAGTGCGGGCCGCCCGAGAACGCGCGCGCCTGGAAGCTGATGGCCGACGAGTTCTTCGGCGGCGTCGACCACACGCGCGACTGCCCCTCGGCGCCCTGAGCGCACGCCGGACGTGTGCGGATCGGGGTCCGAGTGCGACCCGCCCCGTCGCATCGGGTGCAGCGCCTCACCGGCGCTGGCGGGCGAGCGCACCGCGAACCCTGAATGGTGGAAATCATGTGGAAAGCTGCCGATCATGAGCAGGACGTGACAACGCGCAGCAGCAGGGCTTGTGCTAGCGTGGCGTGCCATGCGTCCCGAGGTGCCTCCGACAGCGGAAGGTGATCTCGCGAAGACTCCGTTTGTCCACCTCCTCGTCTACGCCATCGATCAGCGGCTGACCGGAGCGCTGTTCCTCACCGAGCCGGACGGCCTGGTGCACGTCGTCCGCTTCGCGCGCGGCTTCCCGGTGAAGGTCCGCCCGGGCGACGATCACGTCCGCCTCGGCCAGCTGTTGATCGAGGAGGGCGTCCTCTCCGCGCCCGACCTCGACGCGGCGCTGGCGGCCAAGGGCCTTCTCGGCGACGTGCTGATGCTCGCCGGGCGCATCGATCCAACGCGGCTCGACTGCGCGCTCGAGCGCCAGTTCTGCACGCGCATGAAGCGCTTCTTCGCGCTGCCGCCGGCCACGCAGTTCGCCTACTACGATGGCAGCTCCGCGCTGGTGGACTGGGGCGGCGAGGCATCGACCATCGAGCCGCTGACGTTGATCTGGTCGGGGCTGCGCGAGCATGGCGAACGCTCCAGCCGCATGGCCGGCATGCTGGAGCGCCTCGCGGACGTGCCGTTGGTCCTGCACCCGAAGGCCACCCTGGATCGCTTCTCGTTCGACGAGCAGGAGCGGGCAGCCGTGGACGTCATCGCCGCCAAGCCGGTGTGCCTGGGCGAGGTCAGCGGCTGGGACCTGGTGACGCCGGCCGTGCTCAACAGCCTCGTCTACGCGCTGACCATCACGCGGCAGCTCGACCTCGGCACCGGTGCGCCGGTCGGTTGCGACGCGGCGGCGCGCAGCGAGGTGTCGACGCCCACCGGGCTTTCGCTGGGGCGACTGCAACTCCGCGCCGCCGTGCACCGGCTCGGTGCCGCCGCACCCGATCCGGCCGGTGACGGGGAGCGCGCGCCGGTCATGGCCTTGTCGCGTCGGCGCCGCACCCCGCGGCCCGGGAGCTGGCCCGACACCGGTGAGCCACCGCCCTCCAGCCATCGACGGGACGTCGAGATGGAGGGCGCGCTCGCGCCGCCGTCGTCGGGGATGCAACCGGTCAGCGCTGCGCCCGCGCCCGTTGCCGCCGGCGCCGTCGCGGCCCCGGCCGGCGTGCCCGCGGCGCGCTCGGCCCCGGAGCTCCTCGCCCCTGGGCCGCGGAGGCCCCGCCGCCCGCCGGCGAGGGCGGCAGCGCGCCGGAGCTCTTCGAGCAGGCCGTCATCCTCCTCGGAGAGCGCGACTTCGTTGGCGCCGCCCGAGCGTGCGGCGGTGCCATCGTCCTCGAGCCGCGGCACCCCGACTACCTGGCACTGTCCATCTGGATCCGCTCGCTGCAGCCCGGCGGCGACCTGAAGGCGCTGGCGGTGGAGCTGGACGAGCTCCTGCAGCGCCACGCCGCTCACGTGCCGGCGCGCTACTACCGGGCCATGCTGCGCCGCAAGCTGAGCGACGACGCGGGCGCCATCCGCGATCTCGGTCGCGTGCTCGAGCTGGCGCCCCACCACGGCGACGCGGCGCGTGAGCTGCGCGGACTGGAGGCCAAGCAGCCGCCCGCGCCCGGACTGCTGGCGCGGATCTTCAAGCGCTGAAGCGTCTCCTGCCCGACCCTCGGCAGCTGCGAGGGCTCCTGGCGGAGTCCGCAGGTGCCAGGTCTCCTGGCGGAGCCTCGGCAGGTGCGAGGCGGAGCGTCGACAGGTGGCGTGCGCCGCGGTCGATGCCCGCGTATCGCCTTGGCGCATCGCACACCGGCACCTATACTGCGCGCCCCATGCAGTCCGCCGTCGCCTCGTCCCCACCGATCGCATCCCCTTCCGCGGCGGCGGAGCCGTCCAGCCGCTCCTCGCTCGCCGCCGGCGCGCAGGGGAGCGGCACGGCGCTCGAGGCCCAGGCGCAGGTCAACGCGGCAGGCACGCATCCGAAGGGCGCGCTGCGTTGGGGGTACTTCCTGGTCCTCAACGCCATCGCCGGCGTCATCGCCGTGGCCATGTTCGTGGGCGTCTTCTACGCGGAATCCCTCGACCCCTACATGCGCGGGACGTACGAGTGGCTGCTGGCGCACCCGGGCGTGACCAGCTTCTGCGCCTTCTCCCCGCTGGCCAGCTGTCTGCTCGTCGGCTGGGGGTACTCGTCGCGCGCTCGCAAGCGCAAGGCCGCCGCCGCGCGTGCCGCCGCCGCCGACGCGGCGCGCGCTCCGGACGGCGCCGCCTCGCTGGTCTCCGCGCGCGCCGACGCCTCGACAGGACCGCGGTCTCCTGACGTAGCCCCTACCGCCTGAGCGGCGCCGCGGTGGCCGCCGCTCTGCCACGCCGCGCGCGCCTGCCGTCGGGCACGATGGTGCTCCTCGACGACGCCGCCGCGCGCGCCGCCGCCGGCACCAGCGACGCCCGCGGCGGCATGCATCGCCGCGAGCTGGCCATCCTCGCCGGCCTGGTGCTGCGCGAAGTCGGGGGCGCCGGTCGATGTTCTGGCGCTGCCCGTCGCCGACGCGCACGTGCTGCGGGCCTTCCTCTTCCACGCCGGCGTCCTCGACGAGCCGGAGGAGGAGTTCCGCTGCAGCAACTGCGACCGTCCCTTCCACGCCTCGCCGAGCGCGCTCTGGGAAACGGGACCGTTCCAGGACGACGAGCTCGACGACCCCGCGCTCGACGCGCCCTTCGACTTCGATCGCGATCACGAGCTGCCGCCGGTGCCGCTCGTCGTCGAGGGCGACCGGGCCGGCCGGCACCGCACTGCGCGCACCGTCCGCCTCGCCGCACGCAGCGTCGGCGCCGCCTTGCCGCTCTGGCGTGCTGCGGAGCGCAACGAGCTCCGCCTGACGCCTGCGGTGGTCACCGCGGTCGGGGTGACCGCCCTCGGCGGCGAGCGGCGCGCACAGGTGGTGGCGCGCTCGCTGCGCGAGGCGCCCGACCGGGCCTGGGCCGCGGTGGTCGATCTCGGCATGCCGCCACCTACGTGCCGCGCCTCGGCGCCGTGCATCGCTGCGGCGAGTGTGGCGCGCGCAACGATCTCGATGTGCCGCTCTCGCGCGAGCTGCCGCGCGCGCCGCTCGATGACGTCGCCATCCCGGCGGCGCGGGCCCGGCGGCGCGAGCGTGCCTTCCCCGACCTGGACGCCTTCGAGAGCAAGGTGCGCGCCGCCGCCGAGCGCGTCTACAGCCAGCGGGGCGTGCGCAACGTCGACCTGTTCATCGATGACGACGTTCCGCTCTGCGACGACGGCGGCGAGCCGCTCCTCGGTTGCTACACGCCCGGCGGACCGGGCGGCGACAGCGAGCCGACGCGCGCCCCCGAGGTGCGCATCTTCTACCGCACCTTCCGCGACTGCTTCCTCCACGAGCCGGGCTTCGACGTCGACGCCGAGATCGAGGAGACGCTGGACCACGAGATCACCCACCACCTGCACTTCCTCTCCGGCCCCGACCCGCTCGACGACGAGGAGCAAGCGGAGATCGAGCGCGAGCGCGCGGGTCTGGTCGGGCGTCGCGAGGGGACGCGGCGCGCCGCGCGCGGGCTCCTCGCCGACCTGGCCGGCTTCGCGCGGGCCACCTGGCCGGTCTGGCTGGTGGTGGCCGGCGGCACCGCGCTGGCATGGTGCGCCGGCTGAACGCTGGCCGCTGGGCCGCAGCCTGCCCGCGGCGAGGGGCTCGGGGTCCCGCACGGTCGGCGCAGGAGCACGCTCCGGATTCGTCACGGAGTGGCCCGGGCCGTCGTCGCCGTGCGATCATCGTCACCCTCCTGCGGTCGGTCCCGCGGGTCGCGCGCCGTCCTGCCACGCGGCCGCGCGGCGCGCCGGGGGGTGTCGCCCCGGCCGTCCCACGACCCTCGATGAGCAAACGCCCCCGCGCCAGCCCGAGCCCGCCCCTGCCACCCGGCGCGGGGACCCGGAGGTCGTGGCCAAGCGGCGCGCCGCGCGGCTCTTCAACGACGTCGTTCTCGGCCGCCGCCCCGGGGTCGCCGACGGTCGCACCGAGAGGAGGCGCCGGCGCCTGCTCGAGGAGCTGGCCGCGGGCACCAGCCGCGCGGGCCGCGCGCTCACGCCGATCGACGTGCTCACCCGGGTCCAGCAGCTGCTCGAGCTCGGCGCGTCGCTCGCCGAGATCCGCCGCGCTTGTCCACCGCCGGCGCCGCCGGAGGCGACCCCCGAGCTCGTGGAGCGACTGCGGCTGCTCCAGGAGGCCTACGGCTTCACGCCCGAGGTCTACACCTTCATCGGCCTGCGCGGCGCCACCCTGCGCAAGGCGGGCATCGCCCAGACGCGCGCGCCGGGCCGCCGCGGCGCCGCCTGAGCGTCGAGAGGCAGGGCAGTGGGGCAAGGTCGGGCCCCGGCCGGGTGGTCGCCGTCCCGCGGTGGCCTTGCCTCGCAGGGTCCGGAGTAGTAGCTCCGAAGGCCGATGAGCGTCTGGAAGCCGCGCCCGCACCGCCCGCTCGGATCCAGGGGGTGCGGCGCGCTCTTCTGTGCGGCGCTGCTCACCTTCGCGGCCCCCGCCGGTCTGCGCGCGCAGCCGCGCCTGGGCGACGGGACGGTGGTGGCCCGCGTCGGCTCGCGCGTCATCACCGTCGCCGACGTCGAGCGGCGCATCGCCGGCGTGCCGCCCTTCCAGCTGCGCACTCTGGGCGCCACCCCGGAGGAGATCCGCCGCACCTTCGTGGACCGGGTGATGGTGCGCGAGGCGCTGCTGGCCGAGGGCGCCGCCGCCGAGGGCGTCGCCAACCGCGACGACGTGGCCGAGCGCATCCGCAGCCGGCTGCGCGGCGCGCTGCTCTCCGCGCTGCGCATCGAGGTGCAGACCAGCGAGCCCGTCTCCGACGCCGACGTCGAAGCCTACTTCCAGGCCAACAAGGCGCGCTTCAACGCGCCGCCTCGGGTGGCGCTCTGGCGCATCCTGCTCGGCACGCGCGAAGAGGCGCTGGCCCTCCTCGAGGACGTGAAGAAGGACCTGACCCCGAAGCACTGGAACGAGGTCTGTCGCGACAAGTCGCTCGACAAGGCCACCAACATGCGCGGAGGCAACCTGGGTTTCGTGGCGCCCGACGGCACCACCGCCGAGGCCGGCGTCAAGATCGACGTGGCGCTGGTGCAGGCGGCCATGGCGGTCAAGGACGCCGAGCTGGTCCCCGAGCCGGTGCGCGAGGGCGAGCGCTGGGCGGTGGTCTGGCGTCGCCAGGCCATGAGGGCCGTGGAGCGCGATCTGGAGAGCGAGAGGGGCAACATCCGCCAGACGCTGCTGCACACGCGCACCGAGGAGAAGATCAAGGGTGTGCTCGAGGCGCTCCGCAGGGACCGTCTCACCGAGTACAGCCCGGAGCTCGTCGACCAGCTGGACATCACCAGCAACGGCGAGCTGCAGCCGATGCGGCGCCCCGGGTCGCTGTCCAGCTCGCCGCGCCAGCGCGCAGCCGCCGCAGCCGGTCCCTGGTCCGGGCGGGCTGCGCTGAGCACCCGTCGACTCAGGACAGGATGCGTAGCGCGGCGATGAGCGCGAGCACCAGCACCGCGCTGCCGATGACCAGCAGCAGGGCCGCCATCGATCCGACGCGGCGGGCGCGCTGGACCGCGTCGCCGCGCAGGCCGTAGACGCCCTGGAGCAGCGCCGTCGCCGCGCGGCGCGGCACGCTCATCCCGATCCCGTCGCCGAAGCTGCCCAGCGCCGCGCGCACCCCACGCGAGACCAGCGTGTGCAGCGCGCCCAGCGGGCTGGCCATCAGGTCCCAACCGCACGCATACAGGCCGGCGCGGAGCGCGCGGCGTCGCTGCGGCCGCGCGCCCTGCCGGCCGGCGCCGACGTCCAGCGCCAGGCCATGCGTGGCGTGCGCGACCACCACGCACGCCGACACCGCGGGCACGAGCACCGAGAGCCAGCGCAGCACGGTGGTGCGCATGGCGGGGTCGGCGACGACCACGGCGGCCCAGTCGGGGTTGGCGAGCGCGAGCAGGGCCACGGCCAGAGGCACGAAGGCGGCGGCGAAGCCACCCACGGCCAGGGCCTCGGCGGTGATGGCGAACCGCATCGCCGGCCCGACGTGGCCGTCGGGCAACGCGGCGAAGAAGGCGTCGGCGCCGCGCGTGGTGGCATTGGCCGTGGCCCACAGCCGCGACCAGCTCGTTCCGTCGGGCCGCTCCCAGGGGACGATGGCCACCACGCCCGAGGCGATGGAGTCCTCGGCACTGCAGCCGGCGCAGTCGGCGGCACCGCAGAAGGCGCAGAGCACCGCCGCCGGCACGTCGAACAGGGAGTCCGCGCCGTCCTCGTCGCGGCGCCCGTGGCGCAGGCGTGCGTCGTCGAGGGATTGCGGCCGCCCGGCGTCGGCTCCTCTGCTGGCGGACTGCTTGGGCATGCAACACCCCGAAGCGCGGACGGAGATCGCAGGATATCGTTCGCGCCGCCGAGTGTCGAGGCGGGCGAGGTCGATCAGTGCAAGGTCTCGTCGCCGCGGCGCGCCTGCTTGGTGGGCAGCTCCACCGCCGAGCCACCGAAGCGGGCCGCTGCCGCGAGCGCGGCCACGCCGAGCAGCCCGGTGACGTAGAGCCCGTAGCCCCACTCGAAGCGTACCGGCCGCACCGGCGACGGCGCCGGGGTGAAGGCGAGGCGAGCGGCCACGCAGGTGACCACCACGCCGGCCAGGAAGGCGACCGCCACGCGTGCGCCGCGCATCTTCCAGATCGAGCGCCGCGAGGCCACCAGAGGGACCATCACGAACCACGCCACCGCCGGGGCCCACATCCAGCCGAGCTTGAGCGCGAAGCCGAAGCCGCTCAGCTCCTGCAGATCCGGCGCGGTCTCCCGCACCCAGGGCAGGAAGAAAGCCACCATGCCGACCAGCGAGAGCCCCAGCAAGACGCCCCGGCCTCGGCCCAGGTACGTCCAGGGGAGCTGCTCCATGTGCGGCGGTAGCGCCTCGTCGCCCTCGCCGCCCTCGCCGCCCTCGCCGCGCGAGGCGGGCAGCCGCGAGAGGCGCTCCAGCGCCAGGCCGCACTCGGGGCAGGATGCCGCCTCGCCGCGCTCGAACATGGCGCGGCAGAAGGGGCACGCGACGAGGGCGCTCATCGGAAGGACGGCAGCATAGCGCACGCCGGATCGGACACACGGAGGCGGACCTGTGTTCCGGCCGTCCGTGGTATACGCCCAGTGCCGCCGGGCGGGGCCGGGCCCCGCTCCACGATCGACCGTGGGAGCGCGCCGTCGGCACGACCCGACAACCACCAGCAGGAGGCCGGCATGGGCAAGCGAGACAGGCTTCAGCCGAACGAGCTTTCGGGCTTCCTGGGGTCACACCCCGGCTGGTCCGTGGACGGCGACGCGCTGGTGCGCACCTTCGAGCACGGTAGCTACGCGGCCGGGGTGGCCTTCGCCGTGGAGCTGGCCTTCGCCGCCGAGAAGCGTGACCACCACCCCGACCTGCACCTCGGCTGGCGCAAGACCACCGTGCGCTGGACGACCCACGACAGCGGGGGCATCACCGGCGTCGACGTCGAGCTGGCCGAGACCAGCGATCGACTCCACCACGGCTGAGGCGTGCGTTGACGCCGGAGGAGCTGGCCGAGCGGCTCGGCCTGCAGGGGCCGCTCCCGCATCTGCTCGAGGCGCTGACCCACCCGAGCTGGGCCAACGAGCAGCGCAAGGATCGCCACCTCGACAACCAGCGCCTGGAGTTCCTCGGCGACGCGGTGCTCGGGCTCTGCACCACCGAGCTCATCATGGAGTGCTTCCCGCACGCCGACGAAGGCGAGCTGTCGCTGGTGCGCTCCACCCTGGTCAGCGCGGAGGCGCTGGCCCTCTGGGCGCGCAGCGTGGGGCTCGGCGATGCCCTGCGCCTCGGCCGCGGCGCCGACCTGGCCCGCGAGCGCGACCAGCGCAACGTCCTGGCCGACGCCGTCGAGGCGGTGGTCGGCGCGGTGCACCTCGACCTCGGGCTGGCCGCCGCGCGCGCCATGGTGCGCGCGGTGGTGGCCGAGGGGCTGGCCCGCTGCGAGGCGGCGCCCACGCGCGATCGCGACGCCAAGAGCGCGCTCCAGGAGCTGGTCCAGGCAACCGGTGCGCCGGCCCCTGCGTACCGGGTGGTGGGCATCGGCGGGCCCGATCACGACCGTCAATTCGACGTGGCCGTCGAGGTCCGCGGCGAGCCGGTGGCCTCCGGGCGCGGTCGCTCCAAGAAGGCCGCAGAACAGGCGGCCGCCCGCGCCGCCCTCGACGTCCTGGCGGCGCGCGCGGCAGCGGAGGGGACCCCGGTTGCATCCTCCAGCGAGGGAGGCGATAGCCCTGACCCCGCGCCGAGCGGCGAGGACGATGCAGCATGATCCGGGGACGAGACATGGGCGCAGCGAGCGCCGAGGCGCCGGCCGACCGACGGCAGGGCAAGGGGAGGCCCGCAGCATGAATCGACGAACGTTCCTGGGCGGCTGCCTGGCCAGCGCCGCGCTGTGCGTGGCTGCGCCCGCGCAGGCCGGCAGCTACCTCGATCGCGCCGCGCTCCTCCTCGACCAGTCGCGCAAGGAGGGGGACATGCTCCAGCCCCGCACCTACGACAAGGAGCTGGCGACGATGATCCGGGCGCTGGCCGAGGCGCGCAACAAGGCCGCGCGCGGGATGGAGGTGCCGGCAGCCATCGCCAAGGCCCACCCCCACCTCATGATGGTGCTGGAGAACTGGGAGCGCGCCGTGGAGTCCGCGCTGGCCGGCAACTTCAAGCGCTTCATGGAGCACCTGACCATCTGCCGCAACGAGGACCAGGCCTTCCGCGCGCTCGTCGCCGAGCTGGGCTTCACCGTGCCCAACCTCAGCCCGCGCAAGTAACGACGGCTCCGGCGCTGCCCTCTCCGGGAGTTCAAAACGCGGCGCCGATGTCGAAGGCCAGCGTCCACTGCCGCGACACGGCGGTGTCGTTGGGGTTGGTCGGGTCGTCGGCGAGCTCGTTGAACTTGGCGTCGCCGTCATCGGTGGCCAGCGTGCGTGCCATGTCGTCGTCGCCCCCGTTGGCGTCCTCGGGCGAGACCACATCGGTCACGAAGTGCGCGCCGACCTTCAGGTACTGGAAGCGCATCTGCATGCCGAAGGCCAGGCGGTGTCGCACCACCCGCACGGCGTCGAACACCACCGTGTTGTTGAAGTCGGCGCTGGAGCCGTTGGGGCAGCTGGGCTGCCCGTCGAACGCCGGCTTGCTGCCGTCGGGCGTGGCCGGATTGTTGGGGCCCACGTAGTTGCAGAGATCCACGGCGTCGGTGTTCGGTGTCAGGTCGATGAGGCCGGAGTCGCCGAAGATCTGGATCCACTGGTAGCCGCCGTAGGGCGTGAGCACCACCGAGCCCCCCAGGGGGATGGGCTTGGAGACGATGGCATCGAAGCCCGCGACGGTGAGCTGCATCTCCTCGGTACCGGTGATGGTGCGCACCGAGCCGCCCACGGCCACATCGGGGAGGATGGCCGGCAGGCCGGTGCGAAAGCCCTCCAGCAGCGAGAGCCGCACGTCGGCGCCGCCGGTGACGATGTTGGTGTTGGCCAGGAAGCCGACCACACCGGCCATCTCCAGCCCGAAGGCGAAGCCCTTGCGGAACTTGAGCGAGTACGTCTGCAGGATGCCGTCGGGGTCGTCGTTGACCACCGAGAACTGGTTGCTGCTCGAGTCGCGAGGCCCCTGGGTGCCGAGCTTCCAGTACTCGGCGTCGCTGTCGATCTTGGTGTAGTCCGCCTCGATGGCCAGCTCGTAGCCGCCGTAGCCGGTGGTGCGCGCCGAGTGCATGGCGGAGGGCGCGATGGCGAAGCCGTACTGGGCCACCAGCTTGGCGAAGTAGGCGTCGTAGGTGCCGCAGCGGCTGAAGCCGGAGGCCGGATTGTAGTAGCCGTCGCCGCCGGGGCCGGTGGTCCGGCAGCGCGAGTCGGCCACGAAGCGGCCCAGGACTGGATCCATGGTGTCGGCGACCGCGTCGCCGGCCGGCAGGAGGGCCAGGGCCGTGGCCACTGCCGCGAATGCCGAGCGTCCTCTTCTTGCCATGGTGGGGTCGAGCGGTGCGCCGGTCGCGCCCAACGCCTCGGGTCGACCGGGCTGCGGTCGTCGGTCGAGTGCCCAGGAGCGCCTGCGCCGAACCGACGCGAGGCTACGTGTCCGCTCGGATGGCCGTCAAGACAATGGGCGGCGCGGCGCGGCCTGCCCGGCCGCGCTTCCGCTAGCATCGCCCCGGCCCTTGAAAGACAGCCGCCCACGTCTGCGCGCCCCCGCCCTGGCGCCGCCGCTGCGCATCGTCCTCGTCGAGCCGGAGATCCCCCAGAACACCGGCAACGTGGCGCGCCTGGCGGCGGCCACGGCCTCGCCGCTGCACCTGGTGGGGCGGCTCGGCTTCCGCATCGACGAGCACGCCGTTCGCCGGGCCGGGCTCGACTACTGGCACCTGGTCGACCTCCACCAGCACGTCTCCCTGCCGCATTTCCAGCACGCCCACCGGGCCGCGCGCTTGCTCCTCTTCAGCGCGGTGGCCACGCGCAGCTATCTCGACGCCGGCTACCGCCCCGGCGACGCCCTGGTGTTCGGCAAGGAGAGTACCGGGCTCGATGACGACCTCCTGGCGCAGCACCCGGACGCGGTCTACGGCATCCCCACCCTCGGCGCGGTGCGCTCGCTGAACCTCGCCAACTCGGTGTCCATCGTGCTGTACGAGGCCCTGCGCCAGGTCGGTGCGCTGGCCCCGGCCGCGCCCGGGTGACGCTCTGCCCAGCTCTCGGGCGGTGTGGTAATCGCTCCCGGTGCCCCCGCTCCGCCCCTTGCTCCTCGCGGCTGCCCTGTCGGTGGGCGGCTGCGCGCAGCGCCCGCTGGACGCCACCCCCGAGGGCAGCGCGCGGGAGCTGGTCGAACGGATGCGGCGCGTGCATGGTGACCCGGCCGAGGCGCGGGCGGCCTTCGACCTGCTGTCGAAGCGCGCCCGCGACAACCTCGCCGAGCGTGCCGCGCGGTACGGCGCGGCCAGCGGCAAGTCCATCGCCCCCGAGGCGATGATCGTCCCGTCGCGCTTCTCGCTGCGCTTCGAGCCGCAGCGCTACGAGGCGCAGGTCTCGGGCGCGCTCGCGCAGGTCACCGTGCGCGGCGAGCTCCCGGAGCACGAGGCGCCCATCATGTGCGTCCTCGAGGAAGGGCGCTGGCGCGTGGACATGGCGTTGCCTTCGCTGCCGCCGGTGCAGCAGCGCCCGGGCAGCGACGCCCCGCGCTGAGCGCGCCTGGCGGTGCCGGCGCGCAGGGCGCCTCGGCCGCTCGGGCGCGGTTCTGCAGGCACAAAAGCGCCGAGGCCGGACGATGCCGGCCTCGTTGCATTCGGACTGCGATCGCGGCTCCGGCAGGAGACTCGCTCCTGTCGATGCCGCTGCGACGTCAGTTGGAGAGGAAGATCGCCTCGATCTCCGTGCGGACCTGCTCCTCGGTCTGCTCGCGTGCGATGGCGATCTCCTTGACGATCAGCGAGCGCGCCGTGTCGAGCATGCGGCGCTCGCCGAAGGAGAGCTGCTTGTCGGTCTTCAGGCGGTAGAGGTCGCGAAGAACCTCGGCCACGTCGTAGATCGAACCCGTCTTGATCTTGTCCATGAAGCCGCGGTAGCGGCGGTTCCACGTCTGGTTGTCGAACGCGATGGTGCGCTCGCGCAG
This sequence comes from Polyangiaceae bacterium, assembly GCA_037720395.1. Lineage (GTDB taxonomy): Bacteria > Myxococcota_A > Polyangia > Polyangiales > Polyangiaceae > JBBJMR01. The sequence goes on along the minus strand of JBBJMR010000033.1, from coordinate 2,935 downwards.
GATGTCGAAGATCTCGCGGACCTCCTGCTCCGAGACCACCTGGCGCAGCCCGACGGCGCTGGCGTTGCTGACAGGGACCATGACCTTGTGGTCCGTGTCGAGGATGCGGAGAACGTAGAAGAACTGGCGACTACCGGCGATGTCCTTCTCCTCGATCTTCACGACCTCGGCTACACCGCGGGCCGGGTAAACGGCCTTGTCGCCAACCTTGAACTGAATCTCCGACGAACGAGCCTGCATAACGTCTCCTTTGCCTACCGCCCCGCCCACGAGCTTTTTCTTTTTTCTTGCCCGAAGATCGCCGACCTACTAACCGGTCGGAGACTTCGGACGAGCTTCAACAATCACCTTGCCCGGACATTCCGCGAGCCGCTCGATCCAACGAGGATATCCGATGGGTATCCCGAGGGATGCGTCTGGGTCGCTCCTCTGCTGGCGCCTTTGGTTGCCTTTCGGTGCCCGGATGCCGTTCGGTTCGCGAGTGCTCGGTGTCGGCCTTGGTTGGCTCTGTGAGCCGGGTTGGCCGCTCTGAGGAGCGCGCTGACGGTCAGGGTGACGAAAACTTGGAAAGCGCTGGCAGGGACGGTCAAACTCTGCGGACTGGGCGGAGCTGAACCGGTGTGGCGTGCTGTATGGATGGCGGGGGGTGAAAGTCGCTCGAGAGCGGGTTGATTTGGTGGGGCGGCCTCCAACGGGTGGGGCCTAGATTTGCGCCAGGCGCGCGCACTCTAGTTAGCTCGACCAAAACTGTCAACTAAATCTCGCGTGACCGCCACGCAGGCGCCACCGCTCGGCCGGGCCCGGCGGGCTCGTCGGATTGCTCCGGATATCCGCGACTTCCCGGGACGCGTGGCCCCGCTCCGCGCCCGTTCAGTCCTTCGCCGACCGCGCAAGCCGGAGCGCCAGCCCCCAGCGCACGCCGCGATCGGAGGCGATGAGGCGAGGCGCGTTCGCCCATCGCATCACCTCGGCGACGATCAGCGCGCCGGCGACGATGACGTCAGCGCGCTTGGGCTCGAGGCCGACGAGGCTCTGCCGCTGCTCGAGCGGCAGGGCGGAGAGCCGCTCGACGAGCCCGTCGACGTCGGCGCGCGTGAGCGGGCTTCCGTGCACCCGTGCCCCATCGTAGGGCGCCAGCTCCTGGAGCACGGCGGCCAGCGTGGTCACCGTGCCCGCCACGCCGACCAGCTCGCGCGGCGCGGCAGGTGGGGGGAGCGCGTCGAGCGCCGCGCGGATGTCGGCGCGCACGGCCTCGAGCTCCGCGGCGGTCGGAGGGTCGTGGCGCACGTGGCGCTCGGTCAGACGCACGCTGCCCACGTCGAGACTGACGCGCCGCATGTCTGCGCCGTCGCGCCAGATGATCTCCGTGCTGCCGCCGCCGACATCGAAGACCGTCGGCGAGTCGGCGGGCTGCACCGTCAGGCCCGAGAGCGCGCCTCGTAGGTGAGCGCGGCTTCTTCCTCGCCGCTGACCACGCGCGGGTGACTCGAGCCTCCGCGGGCGCGCGCGGAAGGCCTCGCCGCCTGCGCATCGCGCATGGCGCTGGTCCCCACCACGTCGATGCGGCTCGCTCCGGCGGCGATCTCGGCGCCGTAGCGGCCGAGGCAGGCCAGCGTGCGCTCCACCGCTTCGGGCGCCAGCGTGCGGTCTTGTCGACGCCCTGCCCGAGCCGGGCATCTCGGCGCGCTCGAGGACGGTGTCGAGCTCGGCTGGGACGTGGGCCCCGCTCCGCCCTTCCCATCACGGCGTTCCGCAACGAGAAGCAGCACCGAGTTGGTGCCGATGCCGATGGCCGCCACGCGCACCGCTCAGCCCTCGAGCTGCGGGTAGAGACCCGCGACTGTCGAGGCTCCGGCAGACCTCGACTGTCGAGGCTCCGGCGGGCGACCTCGCGAGTGTCGAGCCTCACTGGGTGAGGGTCTTGAGGTCGAGCATTTCCTCGGCTGGGCATCACCACCAGCTCGCAGCGGCGGTTGGCCTGCTTGTTCACGGGCGTGTGTTGGGCTTCACCGGATCGGTCGCTGTAGCCGGCGCCGCCCAGTTCTTCGGCGGTAGGCGGCCGCCCTTGTCGAGCCGTCGACGAGAAAGGCCAGCACCTCGCGCGCGCATCACCGACAGTCCCCAGTTGTCCTTGAAGCGACCGCCGCTGAGCGGCTGGTTATCGGTGTGTCCCGCCACCTGGAAGGTGCGCGTTGGGCCGGCATCGCCGCGGATGACGTCGCCGACCTTGCCCAGGATGTCGGTGCCTTCCTTCTTCAGCGTCTCCTTGCCGGTGTCGAAGAGCACGTCGCCGGGGAGCTGGATGACCATGCGGTTGTTGCGCACGGTGACGTTGAGGCCGAGCTTGGTCAGCGACTGCAGCTTGGCGCGCAGGAGCTCGGCGCTTCTTGATGGCCTCGAGCTGCTCGGCGCGGCGCTTGTAGTCCTCGAGCGCGCGCGCCTGCTGCTCCATGTTGGCGTTGAGGTTGGAGATGTCCACGCCAGCGGCCTTGAGCTGGCCTTGTCGATCGGGCCATGTTCTCGCCTTGTCTCGCTCTTGGCCTTCTTGTTCTGCGACTGCTCGGCAGAGAGCTGGTTGCGGAGATTTTCGATCTCCTTGTTCTTCGCCTGCATCTCGTCCTCGGAGTAGCCGCAGGCCGCGAGCGTGGAGCCGGCGAACATGGCCGCGAGGAGCCAGGTGGAGGTGCGGCGGGCGGGCTGGCGATGCGTGGAACGCGTGATCACGGCGATGCCTCCTTGAGGGAACCGGGGCGCCTGCGCCGGGACGGCGTTCTAGGCACCCTGACGACCGGAACGTGGGCGAATGCCGCCCGTTCGGCTGAATGCGGTGCGAACGCTAGCGCTTCTCACGCTGGATGTCGCCGCGTTGCGGCACGTCGCGACGCCTGGGCGGCAAGCCACGACATACGCGAGAAACTGCAGAGCCTGGAGTCGC
>JBBJMR010000510.1:0-3941 GCA_037720395.1 Polyangiaceae bacterium | reverse complement strand
TCCCCGGGGCAGCCCTGGTCGCACCCTCGGCCGCCGCGGCTGCGTCGGCGCGCTGCAAGGCCTCGATCACCTGCCGGCGCACGCCGTCGCTGACCGGGACCAGCGGCAAGCGCAGCGTCGCCTGCATCTTGCCCTCGTGCGCGAGCGCGGCCTTGGCGGGCGCAGGGTTGGGCTCGAGGAACATCGCCCTGTGCAGGTCGAGCAGCGCGAAGTGGCGGGCGCGCGCCGTCTCCAGATCGCCGGCGAGCATGGCCGTGGTCACCGCGCTGGTCGCCGCCGGGCGCACGTTGGCGCTGACGCTGATCACGCCGCGCGCGCCAACGGCCATCATCGGCACCGTCAGACCGTCGTCGCCGCTCATCACCGTCAGCCGCGCGCCGAGGCGGGACACCAGCTCCTGGCAGCGCAGCACGTTGCCGGTGGCGTCCTTGAGCCCGACCACGTTCGGGGCCGCCTGGCAGATGCGCTCCGTCGTCTCCGCGGAGAGGTCGACCACCGAGCGGCCGGGGATGTTGTAGAGGACGACCGGACAGTCGACGGCGCGCGCGATGGCCAGCACGTGCTCGCGCATGCCGTCCTGCGAGGGCTTGTTGTAGTAGGGCATGACCACCATCACCGCGTCCGCGCCGGCGGCAACGGCGGCCCTCGAGGCCTCGATGGTCTTCTTCGTCGAGAAGGTCCCGGTGCCGGCGAACACGGGCAGGCGGCCCTTGGCCACGGCCACCCCGCGGGCAATGACCTGCGCCTGTTCCTCGTCGCTCAGCGTCGGCGACTCTCCGGTGGTTCCGCAGGGGACCAGGCCGGAGACGCCGCCCTGGATCTGCGCCTCCACCAGCGCGTCGAGCGCGGGGAGGTCGACCGCCTCGCCGTCGGCCGTGAACGGGGTGACCAGCGCGGTGAACGTGCCCGACAGGGAGAAGCGGCTCATGGCCGGCGACGATCAACGGGACGGACGGGCGGGTCAAGTATGCGCCGGCCGCACGCGGCGCAGCGGCAGGGAGCGGGCGCCGGGACGCGCCGCCCGCTGTGGTTCCGGCGCGGTCGATGCTAACCTCCCCACCCCCGGCCAGGGCCCGGGCTGGCCGCCACGCGGCACTGCTCCGGTCACGTACGGCTCGTTCGAGGCAGCCGCGCCGCCCGCGCCTGCCACTCTCCGAGGAAGCGGTCGACATGGATCTCGCCCAGTACATCAAGAGCATCTCCACTGCGGCCAACACCATCCTCGAGGGGATGGCGGTGACCTTCTCGCACCTCTTCCGCGAGCCGATCACCATCCAGTACCCGGACAAGACCGATCGCCCGGTGAGCGAGATGCTCCCCCCGCGCTACCGCGGCTTCCTCGAGGTGCAGATGGACATCTGCACCGGCTGCAAGCGCTGCGAGCGCGCCTGCCCCATCGAGTGCATCGCCATCGACCTGGTGAAGAACCCCGAGACGAAGAAGCAGGCCATGAGCCGCTTCGACATCGACATGGGTAAATGCATGTACTGCGGCCTGTGCGTGGAGGCCTGCAAGTTCGAGTCGACCGGCGCCATCCGCCACACGCGCGAGTTCGAGGGCGCCAGCCCGACGCTCGACCACCTGACCTTCCGCTTCATCCACGGTGGCGCGCTCATCCCTCTCTACAAGGCGCCCAAGGACCTGAGCGAGGTCCCGGTCGGCGACTACGGGCCGCACGCCCGCGAGGCCCGTGAGCGCGCCATGCGCGACAACCCGGCCGAGCTCGACGAGCTGCGCGCCATCTGGTTCAAGCAGAACGAGTCCGGCAAGGGGAAGAAGAAGGCCGGCGGCAAGAAGCAGGGCAAGGTCCAGATCGATCCCGGCAAGGCGGCGACCATCAAGACCAACGTCGTCAGCAACGCCCCCAAGGGCGACACCAAGAAGTTCGCCCTCCTCCTGGAGACGCTCACCGCGCAGACCGACTGCGGCGCCTGCGGGTACCCGACCTGCATCGAGTACACGACGGCCATGGGCAGCGGCGCCGACATGGACCCGTCGAAGTGCGAGCCCGGCGGCGCCGAGGCCACCGCCGACCTCGGGTACGCGATGGACGTCTACTGGAAGGGCCCCGACGCCGCCGACCAGGTCGCCTTCGCCCCCGAAGCCCCGCCGGCGGCGCGCCCCCGGCCGAGGGTGCGGCCCCGCCGCCCCCGAGGGCGCTGCCCCAGCCCCCGCCGCCAACTGACCGAGCGGTCCAGATTGAGACCCTTGTTTTCCCCCGCCTTGAAAGGCGGGGCACGACAGGTTGGGCCGGTACGGAGTCCCTCGATGACTCGAAGCCCGCCCTGACGGGCGGGCTTGACGTTCGGGTAGGGGTCCCAGGCTTCAGCCTCTGGTCGAGCGGCGTGGTGCGCGCGCAGCGGTGCCCCTCCGGCGGCCCGAGGTCCCAGCCGTCGCGCGTCCACCTCAAGCCCGCCCGAAGGGCGGGCTTCGAGTTATCGAGAGACTCCAGAGCGGGTGCAACCAGCCGTGCCCCGCCTTTCAAGGCGGGGGAAATGGATGGGCTCCCCTTTCTCGGACGTCTGCCAGCGGAACAGCCGCTCGAGGCCCTTGGCCGGCCGGCGCCTTCCGGCTAACGTCCCCGCCCCGTCATGCCCCCGCTCGGTGCCCTCGCCTTCTTCGGGCTCGCTGCGCTGACCCTCGGGTCGGCGGCCCTCGTGGCCTTCTCGAAGAACATCATCTACTCGACGCTGTCGCTGCTCGGCACCTTCCTGGGCATCGCCGGCCTGTACATCACCCTGTCCGCCGACTTCCTGTCCGCGGTGCAGATCCTGGTCTACGTCGGCGGCACGCTGACGCTCATCCTCTTCGCGGTCATGCTCACCAGCCGCATCGAGGACATGAAGATCTCCAACCCGAGCCAGGGGGTCCCGGTGGCCTTCGGGCTGGTGGCGGTGGTGCTGCTGGTCCTCGGCAAGGTGGCCACCACGACCAAGTGGCCCGAGGAGGCCAAGCCCCCCATGCCCTCGACGGCCAAGCTCGGGCACGCCTTCCTCGGCGAGTACCTGCTGCCCTTCGAGGTCGGCTCGGTGGTGCTGCTGGCGGCCATGATCGGCGCCGTGGTGCTGGCGCGCCGCGCCGTGAAGCGCTCCTGGGAGAAGGGCTGACCGCCATGCAGATCGGCCTCGTCCACTACCTGAGCGTCGCCGCCGCCCTCTTCGGCCTCGGTATCTTCACCGTGATGACCCGCAAGAACGCGGTGGGCATCCTCCTCGGCGTCGAGCTCATCCTCAACGCCGCCGCCCTGAACTTCGTGGCCTTCGAGCACTTCGTGGCCGGCGGCATCTCCGGTCAGGTGTTCACGGTCTTCATCATCGTCCTGGCGGCCAGCGAGGCGGCCATCGCCCTGGCCATCGTGCTCACGGTCTATCGCAACTACCGGAGCATCATGGCCGACCGCCTCACCGCCCTGAAGAACTGAGTGGTCGACGGCGACGCGGCGCGCGCTGCCGGCACCGAGCGCGACGCGGCCGACCCGGTGTCCGCGGCCACGCGCCTGGCCGCCGGTCGGAGCTCGGCGCGGCCCGGAACCTTCGATCCGGAGGTGGTCGCCCTCTACCGGCGCGTCTTCGCCCCGCTGGTGCGGCGCATGTGGCCCACCGACGTGCACGGCCTCGAGAGGCTTCCGGACCACCCCCGCTACCTGATCGTCGGCAACCACTCCGGCATGGGGATCGCCGAGCTCTGGGCGCTGCTCCTCTTCTGGTGCGAGCGTTTCCCCGAGGGGCGGCCGGTGGCGAGCATGGCGATTCCCGGCGCCTTCCAGGTGCCGCCGGTGCGCTACTTCCTGCAGGGCCTCGGCGCCGTCGAGGCCACCCGCGCAGGCGCGCGGCTGGCCGTGGAGTCCGGGGTGCCGCTGCTCGTCTTCCCTGGCGGGGATCACGAGGCGACCCGACCGTTCTGGCGCGCGCGCCAGGTCGACTTCGCGGGGCGCAAGGGAT
>JBBJMR010000032.1:0-42101 GCA_037720395.1 Polyangiaceae bacterium | reverse complement strand
CGTCGAGGCGCAAGGAAGCGACTCGATCCGCTCCGACCACGTGGAGGCCCCGCATGCATCCCAGCCATCCCGCCGTTTGTGTCACCCTCCTCTGCCTTGCAGCTTGCGCGCCCGACACCGGGGGCGATACGGCGGCGCCCGACGACGAGCCGGTGATGGCCAAGAGCGTCGCGGTGGCCAGCGCCTCGGGCAAGGTCGCCGGCACCGGCGGCAAGGGCCTGAACGTGCGCCTGGAGGCGCGCAGCAACAGCGCGCAGGTGACCTGGCTGCCCGAGGGCAAGCAGGTCGCCATCCAGTGCCAGGTGGAGGGTCAGACCGTGGCCGGCTCGGCGCTATGGGACTACCTGCCCGCGCACGGTGGGTACGTCGCCGACGCCTACGTGAACACCGGCCACGCGGCGCGCATCCCCGGGATCCCCGACTGCAACGCCGGCAGTGGCGAGTGCGGAGACCTCGACTTCTCGGGCGAGTGCGACGGGGACACGCTGCGCTGGTGCGAGGACGATGCGCTGCAGACCTACGACTGCGCGACGGTGGGCAAGTCGTGCGGCTGGCAGGACGACACCGTGGGCAACAACTGCGTCAGCGGCGGTGCAAGCAGCGGCGGCGGGAGCAGCGGCGGCGCCAGCGGCACGCGGCTCACCGTCACCGAGATCGTCGGCGGCGCCTCGTACTCCATCAGCCAGGACTACGGCCCTTCGAGCTTCTACGGCGGCTACGGGTACTGCCAGTCGTACGGCGACTGGGGAGGCGTCAACGTGCATTGCGGCACCGACGTCTCCTTGCCCTACGGCACGCCGCTCTACATCCCCGGCGACGCCGAGATCATCCACGCCGGGGGCACCGGATACTTCGAGGACGAGACGAACCCCGCCGCCGGCGAGCTCAAGGTCCGCCTCGGCGACGGCACCGAGGTGGTCCTCGGGCACATGTCCTACATCGCCGTGGGCACGGGCCAGGAGGTGGAGATGGGCGCCTATGCCGGGGAGAGCGGCACCGCCAACGGCGGCCACGTGCACCTCGAGGTCCGGGTGCCCAGCGCCGCCTACGCCAGCGGCTTCCAGACCGTGGACCCGATGACCTTCTTCGGCTGGTGAGCGACGTCGCTCAGGGCGCGCACGGGCCGGGGCCGCCGATGGTGTGCGTGCAGTGCGGCACGACCGCCGCGGTGGCGTTGGTCAGGTGCAGGATGCGACAGTCGCGCGAGTCCTCGTTGTCATCGTCGGGGATGCTGTAGGTCTCGTCGTCGTCCTTGGCGTCGAGCGCCTCGCAGCTGGCGATGCACTCGGCGTCGCTGAGCGCGGCCGGGATCTCCACCGCCTCGCCGCAGACCACCGGCAGGTTCTCGCAGAAGAACGTGCAGTCGTCGCCGCAGAAGCCGCGCCCGCCGGGACCGGCGATGGGGCAGTGGTCGGACGGCTCGCCCGTCTCGCCGGCGGCGCGCGCCTGCTCCAGGCGACAGGCCACGGTGTTGCCCGAGTCGCCCGGCGACCCCAGCGCGATCAGCGCGCACGTGCCCATGCAGGTGTCGCGCGATGCGTAGACCGCGTGCTCGCCGCTGCAGTTCGCGGTCACCAGGTCGCAATAGTCGTCGCAGGAGACCTCCTGCTGCGTCTGACCGGGGTCGAAGCTGCGCTCCTCGATGCCCAGCACGCCGTTGCAACCGGCCGCGAGGAGGAGCAAAGACACCATCCGCGCGCCAGCCGACCTCACCACGTACCTCCGCACCCCACTACGCCGCGCGCGTCCGCGCGGATCCACACGTCCCGTCGCGCCGCCTCCCGGCGTGGCGCGCCGAGGCGCCGACCGGTGGCGGGCGCGGTGGCCGGACCGCGCGGCGCGGTCAGGTAGAGGACGACGCCACCAGCCACGGCGGCGGCTCCCACGGCCAGCGCCACGGTGGCCACGTTGCCCGCGGAGCGCGCGTCCTGGCTCAGCGCCTCGCCCTGCGTGTCGCGGCAGACGGTGCCGTCGCAGTGGTCATCGGCCTCGCTGTCCGTGGAGACGGCACTGGCGACGAAGCCGACGCCGATGCCCAGGCCGATCACGCCCAGCCCGCCGACGACGATCGCGGCGACTCGCTGCGCGTCGCCGCGCGACGATGGAGGCGCCGCGGCGTCCGCGCCGGGCGGCGGAGGGTGCCCGGGCCGGTGGTGATCGGCGGGCGGCCGAGCTCGCGCCCGCCGGCGCGTCCACGAGCGCGGGCACGGCCACCTCTATCGTCCCCGGCTGCGCCGGCACGTCGTAGCGCGTCGACCAGGGCGCCTTGTTCGTGGCGCGCACCTCGATCTGGTACGAGCCCGGGTCCACCGGGACCGGCGCGCCCCAGATGTCGCGACCGACGGCGGTCCCGTTGCGCTTCACCTCCAGGCCCGGCGCGTCGTCGGAGAGCTTGATCCGCAGCCTGGAGAGCTTCGGCTCCAGCGCGCCGGCCCGCTCGGAGGCGATGCGCGCGCGCTCCTGCTGCCCGGCGGCGGCGGCCTTGGAGCTCGCCTCGCGGAAGGTGGCCCAGGCGCTGGCGACGCGGCCGGACTTCTCGTAGCAATCGCCGAGGTAGAGCAAGGTGCCGATGCCCGCGGCCAGGCGCTGGCTGGTCTCGAACCTGGAGCAGGCGGCGTCGTAGCTCCTGGCCTCCATGAGCTGCCGGCCCTCGTCGAAGAGCGCCTCGGCCGCGGCCTTGTCGGAGGCGGACGCCTGCGCGTGCGCGCGCCCGGGCGCGGCCAGCGCGGCGATGAGCATCGTCGCTGCAACCATGGCCCGGCGCGCGCGCCCTCGTTCCATCCTCGGCACGGGCGCCATCATCCTCTATTCGCGACCACCGAAGGTGGCCGAGTCCGGGGGCGGCGGGACCTTCGGGTGCGCGCTCGGGGCAAAGCCCGGCGGCCTGGTGGCGACCTTGGCGGTGGGCCTTGCGGAGGCGACGGGCGGCGCGGTCTGCGAGGCGACGACCGCGGCGCTGGCGGCGGGGGGCGTCGCCGGCAGCTCGGCGCCGGCGTCCACGGCGGGCGGCTGCGGTGCGGTCACCTGGCTGCCGGCGACCACCGGCTCGGGGAGCGGCGCGCTCGGCGCGGGCGGCGGCTCGGTCTGGAAACGGTCGGTGAAGCGCGCCACGCCGGCGACCACCGCCAGCGCGGCGGCGGCGATGATGGCGCCGCGCACGGCCCAGCCGCGCTTGCGCGTGATCTCCGTCTCGCGCGAGTTGGCCAGGCCAGCGGTGCTGGCGTGGTCGGCGATGCTCGTCGGGGGCAACGAGGCGAGCGCCGACAGCGAGGGCGCCGAGACGGCCGCGCTGCTCGTCGACGGGGACAAGGACGAGGGCCCGGTGACGATGAGCCGCGTGGCCACCAGGCTCTTGTCCCGGGGCCCGACGCTGCTCAGCGTGGCGTCGGTGATGCGCGAGCCTTCCGGCAGCAGCTTGGCGATCTCGGCGCCCATGGCGGCGGCGCTCGGGAACCGCTCCGCCGGATCGATGCGCAGCGCCTTGTGGACGATGGCCGCCACACCCGGAGAGATCCAGGGGGCGAAGTCCTGCACCAGCGGCGCGGGCTTCTGGCAGATGGTCATGATCAGCTCGCCGAGCGCCTCGACGTCCTGGAACGGCGTGCGCCCGGCGAGCGCGTGGTAGAGCACCACGCCCAGCGACCAGACGTCGGCGCGGTGGTCGATGGTCTTGGCGCCGCGGGCCTGCTCTGGCGACATGTAGAGCGGCGAGCCGAGGATGGACCCGGTGCGGGTCAGGGCGTGGGCGCCGGCGCCGAGCGCCTCGTCCATCTTCACCTTGGCCACCCCGAAGTCGAGCACCTTGACCGTGATCTCGCCGCCGTCTCCGCGCGTGAGGTGCAGGTTGGCCGGCTTGACGTCGCGATGAATGACGTGGGCCTCGTGCGCCACCTGCAGCCCGGCGCAGGCCTGGGCCACGATGGCCAGCGCCGCGCTCGGCGCCAGCGGCGCGGCGCGATCGAGGAGGTGCTGCAGGTCCTCGCCCGGGAGCAGCTCCATCACCAGGAAGGTCAGCCCGGTCTCGTGGTCCTGCCCGACCTCGAAGACGCGCACCAGGTGTGGCGAGGCCAGGCGGGAGACGGCCTGGGCCTCGCGTGCCATGCGCGCCTTGAGGTGCTCGTTGATGGTGGTGTCCGGCGAGTTGACGAACTTGATCGCCACGCGCTCGCCGGTGCCCTCGCGCTCCGCCGCGTACACCGACCCCATGCCACCGGAACCGATGGACTCGAGAATCTTGTATCCCTGCAAACCGACCACGAGGCTGGCCGGAAGGGTAGCTCAGCTCGGCCGGGCGTCGACTTTGCTGATGCGCGCGGCGCTCAGCGCACCCGCTCGACGAGGATGCGCCGCGGGCCGTCCCAGCCCTGGTCGATCCAGATGGCCGTCGGATCGCCGTCGCTCGCCACGCCGAGGTCGGACCCGAGGTCGGCGGCGCATCCCCCGACGGCATCGGTATCCTCGCCGGTGGGGGTGAGGGCGCCGCTGCCGACGTCGAGCGAGCGTTGCTGGACGCCGCCGCCCTGGAGGTTCCAGGCCACACGGAGCTCGTCGTCGCGCAGGAAGACGCGCGCGTACTCCTGCGAGCCGTCGGTCGTCCCGTTGACCACCACGCCCGCATCGGCGGCGCCCTCGAGCTCCGAGGAGAGCAGCGCGGCGCGCACCTCGGTGCCGCTGGTGCCGGTCCAGGCGATGGCGATCTCGCCGCTGGCCAGCTCCACCGCGTCGGGCACGAAGATGCTCTTGCCGGGCAGCGAGGCGGCGATGTCGGTCGGCCCGGCGACCACCGTCCCGTCTGCGCGGAAGCGGATGGCGCGCGCGACGGACCCCGTGTCGCCGACCCACAGCGCCAGCAGATCCCCGTCGCCGAGGGTGAGCAGCCGCAGCGCCTGGCCGAGGAAGGCGAGCATCGCCGGGGCGGCGTCCACGGTGACGGTCGTCTCGGCGAGCTCGACGTCGAGCGTGATCGAGGCGTCGGCGGTCTGGAGCACGCGGTAGCGCAGCGCCCCGCTGGAGGCATCGAGGAGCGCCACGCGATCGTCGTCGAGCGCGAGCCCCGCGGCGGCGGTCATCGGCTCCAGCGCGACGGGCGTCAGGCTGGTCGGATCGGAGAGCGGCACCAGCGCGCTCTTCGCGCCCGCCACGACCAGCAGGCTGGAGCCCACCGGAACCATGAGCTGCGACTGCAGCAGCTCGTCCACCGGCGCGGTGCCGATGGAAACGCGCGTGGCCGTGCCCGCCGCCAGCCCATCGTCGACCGCCGCCACCGCGAGGATCGCCGGAACGGGACCCTGCAGATCGTCCGGGTACTCGATCCACGAGGCGAACGTCCCCTGGTCCGTGGGGAGCAACATGGCCTGGAAGGTGTTGGCGGCGATCTGGTCGTTCACCACGTGGCACCCCGCCGGCAAGGTGGGCGGCGGAGGGGGCTCGAGGGTACCCTCGCCCTCGCCCTCGCTGTCACTCCCCCAGAAGCCGCACCCCGAGAGGAGCAGCGACGCTCCGGCGGCAATCCCCATCCGTCCAATCTTGGTCATCGTCATGGCGTTCTCCGAAACCTCGTGTGCTTTCGGAATCGCATCCCGCGTGCCATCCCACGAACCGCCGATTTCCTCGGTTTGTGCCCGGAATCGTGAATCGACGACCACGCCTGGCGCAGCATCCCCTGTCGCCGGACGACGACAGTGCGAACGCAAGCGGGCATTTCCACGTGCGAAGCGGCACACGCCACGCCGCGACGGGCCAGCCGCGCGGGGGCAGCCCCGACGGGGGACCGGCAACGCACGCGCCTACCCGCGATAGGCGAGCGCCGTTGCGTCCCAGCCGCCGAGCCGCGCGCCGGCGTCGTAGCAGCTCTGCGCGAAGGTCAGGATCTCCCGGGCAGCGTCGGCGCTCCTGCGCACGACGTCGTATGGCAACAGGTGCTCCTTGAGCGGTTCGCTCCAAGGAAGGCGCCCTCCGGCTCGGCGCGGTAGCGGGTGACGGCGAGATCGAACGCACCCCAGAGGACGCATCCGGCCGCGCAGGCAGCTGCGCAGTTTCCGGGTGTTACGGATCTTTCCCGTACCGGCAACCGCCGGTTTGCAGTCTCGGGATGCACCCTACGTTACGCCCGTTTGCCGCGGGATTTCGGGGCCTCCGTAACCGCTGCGACACGGTCCGTCGCACGGCACGCCACGTGAAGTGCCCCTGGCATGATCGATCGAGCGTGGGGCTCGATGGGTGCCACCTCTTTCGCGCTACGGGCGGATCGCCGCGGCGCGAGCTTGGTGGAATATCTCATCGTCGTCGGATGCATCGCGTTGCTGGCGTTCGGAGGCTGGGCAACGTTCGGGCGTACGGTCGACGACAAGATTCGCGGGCAGGCCGAGTGCATCGTCTCCGGTGCCGGCTGCGAGGGCGACCCCCAGGGCGCCGAGTCGGCTCCGCCGCCGGCCGCGCCCGGTGCGGGCGACGCCCCGCTGACCTACGAAGACCAGCTCGCCGCGCACCTGCAGACGCTGGCCGACAGCTTCAACTCCATCGCCGGCGACGACGGGCGCATCGACGAGGACGACCTGCGCGATGCGCTGAACAGCTCGAACCCGGACGTGCGCGCCGCGGCGCAGTGGTTCCTGGACAACGACTCGGCGCGCTACGCGCTCGACGTGGGTCAGGGCGACGGCGACATCGACGGCGACATCAGCCGCGAGGACATCGCCGGCCTGCAGGAGGCCATGCAGGACGGCTCGCTGGTGGAGCTGCTCGCCGACACGGCCAACGGCGAAGGTGGACGCGACGGCGAGGTCTCGCGCGACGACCTCCTGGCACTGGCCGAGGACGAGGGCCTTCCGCCGGGCGTGCGCGAATGGGCGCGGACGACGGCCGAGCAGATGCCCGAAGAAGAGGGCTGCAACGGCTGGACGGACTTCGGCTGCCACATCGGCCACGCCGCCGGATGGGCCTACGACGTCACCGGCCTGGACTCGCTGGTCGACGCCAGCGGCATCGACTCGGCGTTCGAATGGGTCGACGAGAACATCTACCAGAACCTGCCTGGCCCGCTGCGCACCGCCTGGGACTTCTACTACGGCTTCAACGTCCTCGGCCCGGTGCGCCTGGTGACGGGGCTGGTCGACGGCGTGGGCGGCGTCTTCCAGCTCGGCGACACCTACGTCCGCAACCTCATCGACGACCCCTGGGGCACGCTGCAGTCGACGGCGGAGTTCGCCACCAACCCCCTGGCCCAGGCGGAGTTCGCCTGGAACCTCGGCAGCGCCATCGTCTCGGACTACGCCGAGCGCTGCCCGAGCTCGGCGACCGAGGCCGGCGCCTGCACCTTCGAGGTGGCGCTGGAGGTCGTGCTGGCAGTGACCACCGGCGGCAGCGGCAACGCCGCCTCGCACGCCGACGACCTGCGCTACCTGCGCTACGTCGACGACGTCGACACCGCCGCCGACGCGGCGCGGGTCATCAACCACGGGGACGAGGTCCTCACCCACGCCGACGACATCGCCGACCTGGCGCGCACCTTCGACACGCAGGCGATGAACCCGCGCTTCGCGGGCGAGAACCTCCCCGGAAACCCGATCTGGCAAGGCCGGCAGGTCACCTACCTCGACGATGCCGCGCGCGCCGAGAGGCAGCTCTTCGTACGCGACGGGCTCATCTACGACGCCGAGGGCGCCCTCTTCGACACCGCCACCGCCTCCACCCACTTCTCGGGGGAAGGCCGGGCCATCTTCGTCATGGACCGGGAGGGCAACATCTTCGCCTCCACCTACCAGGAGGTCGGCGCCTTCCATCACTCCAGCCTGGCCGGGGGTCAGCCGGTGACCGGTGCCGGCGAGCTGGTCGTGCAGGACGGGCGGCTGACGCTCATCTCCAACCACAGCGGGCACTATCGCCCGAGCGCCGAGATCAACGAGCAGGTGCTGCGCAACCTGGAGGCCCAGGGCGTGGACGTGAGCCGGGTGGCGCGGGACAACTTCTGAACCCCGTCGGGCAGGTGTGACCGGGTGGCCCTGTGCGAGGGCCACGTGGCGCATCCGGGCCCGACGACCCCGGCGGGCGGCGGTCCCACGGTCGAGTTGCCTGGCCGAGCTCAGGCGTCCGGGTGCGGATCGACGAAGTCCGCGATGTGCGACGTGTAGTCGTTGTCCTCGATGGCCCCCGTCCCGAAGGCGCCGGCGAACTCGCCGACGATGAAGGTGATGTCCTTGGGGATGCCGGCATCCTCGTAGGCGTCGATGTCGCTGGTGGCGTTGCCATAGGCGGCCTCCACCGCCCAGCCATAATCGACGAGCATGCGGTTGACCCAGGCCCGCTTGTATTCGCGTGCCGAGTCGTCGAACACCAGCGCGTTGGCGGTGACCAGCGGGCCATCGGGGAACCCGAGCGCCTCCAGCCAGGCGCGCGTCTCGGCGCGGAACGCGTGCGGCCGGGCGCTGAGGTAGATGACCTGGTAGCCCTTCTCGGACCACTTGTTCATCAGCGCGGCTGCCGAGGCGTTCTCCGCCGGTTGGTAGCTGCCGTCGTCGATCTGCTTGAAGAGCTCGTCGTCACTCAGCGTCAGCGTCCCGTCGATGTCGGTGAGGATGAGCTTGGTGCCGCTGGGCATCAGGTAGTCGAAGTGCTCGGCGCAGCTGCCGTCCGCCTCGAGCATCGCGTACACCGGCTGGCCGAGCGGCGCCGCGACGGGCGTCGCAGGCGTGATCGCGTAGCGGCCGTCGTCATCGGTGACCGCGCGGCCGAACGACTGCCAGGCGCTCTGCCCGGAGTCGTAGAACCAGAGCGAGACGTTCTCGCCGGGCAGCTGCGACGAGGAGAGGCCGCTGTCTTCGCCGGTGCGCGCGCGCCGGCCCTGGTAGACGACGGGGCCCGCCGCCGGGGCGCCCTCGACCTCCAGATACGTGTTGGCGAGGACGCCGCCGGGCAGGCCGAGCGTGTCGGCCGCCTCCTCCTTGCTGCGCGTGTTCTCGCCGGCGATGGCCTCGGACTCCGACGTCTGGAAGCCGGTGGTCTCGAGCGCGAACGGCAGCTGCCCGGGGCGCGGGCACGACAGCGACGTCGCGTCCGAGAACCCACCCTGTCCCGCGCCCGGACCGGAGCCGGTGCCGCCGGCGCCCCCTGTCTCGCCGTCGCCTTCGCCTCCGCGACAGGCGGAGAGCGCGGCCAGCAGGCCGAGGATGGTGAGGACCTGCATTGCTCGAGTGGTGGTCATGTACATCTCCGTGGACGCGAGCCGTTGCGCGCGGAAGGACAAGGCGATCGGGTCAGAGCCAGGCAAACTGCATGAAGGCCATGAAGGCGTCGCCGAACAGGACGTCGCCGTTGCCATCGACGCGCGGCCCCTCGAGCAGGTCGGTGAGCTGGTACATCAGATGCAGCTTCACCGCGTGCTTGGCGAGGTAGACGTTGCCGCCGAACTGCAGGATGCGCGTCTCGGTGTTGTCGACGACGTAGTCCGCGCCCTCGGTGCCATCGAGATCGGTGTTCACGTCGACCTGCTGCCAGCGCGCGACGAGCTCGAAGAGGGGCAGCTGGATGGGAACGGGCAGCACGTAGCCGGCCTGCACCGCGAAGCCGTACCGCTGGTAGCCCGGCGAAGCCGCCGTGTCTCCACGGAAGCCACGCAGGTACTCGCCGCGCACGCTGGCGCCCTTGAACCAGGCGCGAAGGTCGCCCTCGACCTTGGTCTCGGTGGCGCCGGCGTCCTGGAGGCCGAGGTCGTTGCCCAGCGCGCCGTTGCGTCCCGCGCTGAAGCCGGCGGTGAGCTGGAAGTCGCTGTGGGTCAGGTCGGGCTCGGTGCGCTCCATGCGCCCGAACGGCGCGACCTCCAGCCGCCCGACGTAGAGGAATTCGTCGTCGATGTTGCGCCGCTGCCGGAACCCGCCATCGCCGTTGGCGAGCATGGCGGCGACGTGGAACCACACCGGGCCGATGGGAAAGTCGGTGCGCAGCTGAGCCCCGATATCGCGATCGAAGCTGAGCTGGGCGACCAGGGAGTGGGTCGGGAACTGCATCTTGGCCTGGGTCTGCAGGAGCGAGAGCGACAGCGGCGTCTTCAGCTGGCCGACGTCGAGCGCCACCAGGTCCTTCCGGTAGGTCAGCGACCCGTACACATCGCGCACGGTGAAGTTGCCGCGGTTGACGTCGAAGTCGAAGCGGAAGCCGGCCCCGAGGCCATGGGCGATGCTCATGTCGCCCAGCCCGATCAGGCGCGCGTCAGCGAACTCGAACCCCTCGGCGTCGTCGTCGTTGAACGCCGTGTCGGCGACATACACGAAGCCGGGCCGCAGCCACCCGCCGAGCAGGAGCGAGTCCTTGCCGGCGCGCAGGGCGCGCATGAAGGTGGGAACGCGCGGGTCGTCGGCCGGGAGCAGGAAGGTGTCGTCGGGGTCTGCGGTGCGCGCCGGGCCGGCCGCGGCGGGCGGCGCCACTTCCGTGGTCGGCGCAGGAGGGGGCTGCGCAGCGGCCGCCGCGGGCGGTACCTCCGGCGGCGGCTGCGGCGGTGTGGCCACGGCCTCGGCGGGCGCCGTCGGCGTCTCGGGCCCCGTGGGGGGTGGGTCGACAGGCGGCGAGGGCGGCACATCCTGGGCGCCGGCTGGAGGGCAAACCAGGGCGAGAGCCGCCGCGGAGGTGACCGCGATCACGGCACGGAGCCGTCGGGCACGAGAGACGGTGGGACGAAACACGCTGGGAGACAGGGAGTGCACCTGTCCGGTGACGAACGCGTGTCGTACTCCGCAACGAACAGGTGACGGCCGCACATTGCCACCCCGCATCCCCCACCCCGGGCGTCGGAGACGGGACGCGATTCGGCCTGTCACGCGCGAGCGCTTGCTGAGCACCACCACGAGACGTGAGGGCCGCGCTGGCCGTCTTGATCAGGATCCCCGAGGGCCGGACAAACGAAGCCCCTCAGAAAACTTGGCGAAGTCGTCCTGAGGGGCTCGCCTCCGAGTTGCGAGACAACGGAGGTGGACGATGTTCGGGGATATCGAGCTCGGAAGCGAGTTCTTCGAGACGTTGGTGGCGGTGGACGAAGCGATTCGGGCGCGGGTGGCGGCCGGCGGCTGCGAGCACTGTGGCGGCCCCCTGCACCGCAGCGACTACGATCGGAAGCCCCGAGGCGGGCAGATGGCGGCCGGGGCGGAGCTGTTCGTCCGGCGGTTCAGCCTTTGCTGCGGCCGTGAGGGGTGCCGCCGCCGGGCCATGCCCCCGTCGCTGCGCTTCCTCGGCCGGCGGGTGTACGTCGGGGCCGCGGTGCTCTTCGCCAGCATGTTGACCAGCGCGCTGACCAGCGCCCGGGCTTGCCAGCGCGCGACGGGGATCTCCGCTCGCACGACGCGGCGCTGGGCGCGCTGGTGGCGCGAAGGGTTTGTGGCCACCGCGGTGTTCGCGCAGCTCGCCGCTCAGCTCATCGGCCTCGATCGCCGCCGCCTCCCCGCCTGTTTGCTCGAGGCCGTGGCCGCGGCACCGGCCGATGCAGCGGTGCGCACGGTGCTGTCGTGGCTCGCGCCGCTGACAACGACCTCCGTCGTCGAAGGATCACGTTTCGTGCGGGGCGCCGTGTAGCCGTCGACGCGCGTTCGCCGCGCGCAGAAGATGCCGCGCCTCGGGATTTGCAGCGTGGCGTAGGGTCCGCCGCGTCAGGACGGCGCTGGGTAGCCGCCTCCGCAAACCATGGTCAACGACGACGACACGCCGGCGCGCGTGCGATGGGCACGCCTGCGCTTTCAGATCATCGGGTCGCTGCTCGCCGCCCCCGCCGACGATGGGCAGCTCAAGCCGCGCATCGAGGCGCTCGCGGCGCGTGCCTGGAAGCACCCTTCCACCGAAGAGGCCATCCGCTTCTCCTTCAAGACCATCGAGCGCTGGTTCTATGCGGCGCGCGGGGCAGGCGATCCCTTCGTCGTGCTGGCGCGCAAGATCCCCCGCCACGCCGGCACTCAGCCCAGCATCTGCGCCGCGCTCGCCGAAGCCATCGTTCGCCAGCACCAGGAGCACCCGCGCTGGACCTACCAGCTCCACTACGACAACCTCCTCGCGCTTGCCCGTGAGGACGCCCGGCTCGGCCTCGTCCCGAGCTATGGCAGCGTCTGCCGGTTCATGAAGGGGCGCGCGCTGCTCCGCGCGCGCAAGAAGCGGCGGCGCGCAGACGACATCGACTTCACGCTGCGCGAGACCCGCTCCTTCGAGGTCAGCCACGTCCACGGCCTCTGGCATCTCGACTTCCACCAGGGCTCGCGCGCCATCCTCACCCCCGGCGGCGTCTGGCAGAAGCCTCAGCTCCTCGGCATCCTCGATGACCGCTCGCGGCTCTGCTGTCACTTGCAGTGGTACCTCGAGGAAACCGCCGAGGCATTGATTCACGGTCTCTGCCAGGCGTTCCAGAAGCGCGGCCTGCCGCGCGCACTGCTCACCGACAACGGCGCCGCCATGCTCGCCGCCGAGACCACCGAGGGCCTCGAGCGGCTCAGCGTCACGCACCATACGACGTTGCCGTATTCGCCCGAGCAAAATGGCAAGCAGGAGTCCTTCTGGGGACAGATCGAGGGTCGCCTCCTGCCCATGCTCGAGGGCGAGCAGCTCCTCACCCTCGACCTGCTCAACACCGCCACCCAGGCCTGGGTCGAGCACGAGTACCACCGCAAGGAGCACTCCGAGATCAAGGAGACGCCCCTCTCGCGCTTCGTCCGTGGCCCATCCGTCGGTCGCGAGTGCCCCGGCTCCGACGAGCTCCGCCGCCGGTTCCGCACCGAGGTCACCCGCCTCCAGCGCCGCAGCGACGGCACCGCCACCGTCGAAGGCGTCCGCTTCGAGCTCCCCGCCGCCTACCGCACCCTCGTCAAGCTCCGCATCCGCGTCGCTCGTTGGGACCTGCGCAGCGTCGACCTCGTCGACCCTCGCTCCGGCAGCCACCTCGCCACACTGCTGCCCATCGACAAGGCGCGCAACGCCGAGCGCGTGCGCCGCGTCGTCCAGCCACTCGAGGACGACCCGCCCGCCAGGACCTCGACCGGCATCGCCCCGCACCTGCGCGCCCTCATGACCGAGTACGCCGCCACCGGCCTGCCCCCCGCCTTCGTGCCCAAGGACGACCGCCCCACCCACCAGCCCCCCGAGGAAGATTCATGAGCAAGCTCCTGTCCCTCTATGGCCTCAAGTTCCACCCCTTTCGCCCCGATGTCCCCATCGACGCGCTCTACACCACGCCTGCCGTGGATAGCTACCTGCGCCGCGTAGAGCTCGGCATCGCCGACGGCGGCTTCGCCATGCTCACCGGCGACCCCGGCACCGGCAAGAGCGTCGCACTGCGCCTGCTCGCCGAGCGCCTCCGTGCATTGCCGGACGTGGTCGTCGGCAGCGTCGAGCATCCGCAGAGCCGCACCATGGACTTCTATCGCGAGCTCGCCGACCTGTTCGGCATCCCGCTCGCCGCCCACAATCGCTGGGCAGGCTTCAAGGCCCTGCGCGCCCGCTGGAGCGAGCACATCGCCTCCACCCGCTGCCGCCCCATTCTCATCATCGACGAGGCTCAGGAGACCCTCTCCACCGTCTTCAGCGAGCTGCGCATCCTCGCCAGCAAGGACCTCGACTCCAAGCAGCTCCTCTGCGTCGTCTTCGCCGGCGATGCACGCCTCCCCGAGCGCCTCCGCTCCGCCGAGCTGCTCCCCCTCGGCTCTCGCATCCGACGACGCCTCACGCTCGACTACGCGTCCAGGGACGAGCTCCTGGCCTGCCTCGACCATCTCCTCGCCGCCGCAGGCAACCCGTCCCTCATGACCAGCGAGCTGCGCGTCACCCTCGCCGACCACGCCGCAGGCAACTACCGCGTGCTGATGAATCTCGGTGACGAGCTCCTGGCCGTCGCCGCCGATCGCGAGCTCGCCCGGCTCGACGAGAAGCTCTTCCTCGACGTCTTCGCCCAGACCCCCAAGGTCAAGCCCGCTGCGAAGAAGCGATGAGCCCTCAGAAGCTGCGCCGACTCGTCCTCGCCCCCGAGCTTCTGCTGGTCGACCTCACCGACGCCGGCCTCGTCGCGCTCCGTCAGGCGCTCCGCGTCGAACACCCCACCGTCGACGCCTTCCCGGCTGCCCAGGGCTCCCAGCTCCTCTGCCAGGCCGCTCGTGTGCTCCGCGCCGTCACCAGGCTCCGTCGCGAGCTCACCCGCTACCGTGCCGCGGTCGACCAGGCGATTCGCCAACCCCCTCCCGACGACTTCCCCTTCTGACGCACCGCGCCCCGCAATCAACCTGATCGCGCTCCCCTCATGCCTCGTGGTGACGCTCAGGGGAGCCCAGGCGCGAACTGGAGGGGCCGCTGAACGAAGTGGTCATAGCGGGACAACCACACGTTCAGCTCGATGATGGGTTCATTCCAGAACTGGACGATGTCCCCTCGACCGTCTCCATCGATGTCCGCGACCTTGTTCGACCCGCCCCACATGTCTGGCGCGGGAGGCCCCGAGCCCGTGTAGTCCTCCTCGTTGAGGCCGAACCCGCGGCCGGTATTCAGACGGATGCCGGTATCCTCGAAGTCCGGCTCCACCGCATCGGCAAGCCCGTCGCCGTTGGCGTCCAGCGTGAAGCCGGATCCGTACCGAGCCCACGCATTGCTTTCTGCGATCTGCCCGTTGTCATCGCGCTTCAACGCGACGTTCCAGAAGCAGCTCCCGAGGACGTCGCCACGGCCGTCGCCTTCGAGGTCGGTGACGCGTGCACTCAGGCCGCATCCGCCGTTGATCTGCGTCACTACCTCGGGACCGAGCTGACCGTTCCCGAGGTTCTGGTACATCCTCCAGCCCCCGGAGCCGGAGTGCACCACCACCTCCGGCAGCGCATCGCCATCCAGGTCGACGGTCTGGAGAGCGAACGCGCCGGGCAACTCGAGTCCGGTCGCCTTCAACGTGCCTGTGCTCGGATCCCAGCGAGTGAACTTGAACTTCGACTCGTAGGTCGGCAGATAGACGAACTCATCGACGCCGTCGCCGTTCAGGTCGACGACGCGCGAATCCGACGCGCCAGCGTAGTACAGGTCCGGAACGTCATCGCTCACCAAGATACGGTCGCCCAGCGTGCCCGACGGGCCCTGGCCACCGAATCGGATGTAGGTGCTCGAATCGAGGTCCTCGTCGACCTGGTACAGAAGGTCGTCGATGCCGTCCCCGTCGAAGTCACCGACAGACAGGGCGGTGTCGAACATGAGCTCAGGATTTGGGTACTCGACGGCACCGACGGCGATCTCCTCGAAGTTGGGCCGCTCCGGCTGACTCCAGTTGAATTCGCGGGCCCACAGGCATGCATCGGACGAATCGCATCGATGCACCGATTTGAGAAGACTGCGGTCGGTCGTCGTGCTCGCCACGTACTCGAGGCGGTAGTCCCAGACCTTGTCCGAGATCTTCGGGTTCGGGGCGGTGATCACCACACCTGTCAAGCGCTCGTGGACCTCTTGGCGGACGCCGTTCTGGTACAGGTGAATGTCGTCCGGCCGCGTTTCGTAGGTGAAGTCGATGCGGCGCTTGGTGTCCGGGCCCATACCCAGGTACTCAATCCCCGATGGGCGGATCGTCGTGCCGTACGGGTTCGCCCCGAACGACTGGATGTCGTACTCGATGGCGTATCCGTTGCCGTGCCGATCGGTCACCTTGCTGAGCAGCCACAGCGGCGTGACCTGCTCAGGGTCGTCGTCCGGCGCATCCCCGGGCGGCAATCGCATTGCGGGCGCCGCTTCGTAGTCCTGGATCAGCCCGGACTTCAGCCACACCCGGAACGACGTCGGTGCCGACCCGACCGGTCCCGAGGCGTACGAGACGACCTTGGTGAACGTGTCGCGGTCCGTGCGGTACTCCGTCCCGTCGAGCCCGTAGTTGCCGTTGACTGCCACCAGCCTCTGACCATCGAGGCAGAAGCGATCGAACCCGTCGTAGTCCACGCCGTCGGCCGCACCGTCCGCCGCGATTGTCCTCGCACACCTGGCGATCTGCGAGAGCCCGGCGAGCTCCCATCCGACACCGACCAGCCCGTTGCCACCGCGGCTGCGGTACTGCAGCGCGAGGTCCGGCTGCACGCCTGCGCGACCGGGCGGGACGGCGATGGGCAACCGGTACGTGTACTCGCCGGAGCTGGTAACGCCGGATGAACCCGGCAGATACCCAACGGCCGCCGCGGGACCGTTGGGGTCGGGCGGGAAGTCGAGGTTCGTCGGCGGCGGCGGGTCATCTTCGCGGCCACCGGCAGAGCGCGCGGTGTCGACGCAAACGCAGAGCAGTACGGTGGCGAGCAGCAGCGTGGCCTGGAAGCGCATCTTCAGCCTGTCCGGGTTGGATTTCCCTGACCCATAGCGTGCGCGCACTGCCGAGCGCTCGCCTAACTTTCTAATTGGGCTCGCGAGCCACGGTCGCCACCCCGCTGTCACCGCGACGTCACCGAACCCACAACGGCCTGACCTTCGGCGCCTTGCCTACGCGACGACGGGCCCGCCCTCGACGCTCGGTTGATCCTCGGCACCAACAATCCGTCGGCGGAGCCGGAGGATTTCCGGAGGTGGGCGCTCAAACTCGGCTCCGCTCAGTGACTCTACTTCCTAGAGGCAGCCCCGCGCGGAACCAGCTCAGTAGGTGTACGAGGCGGACAATCCGAACGTCGCGCCGGTGTCGTACTCGTTGACGACGAACTCGTCCTCTTCCTGCGGCCCGTCGCCATCCGGGTCCTTGAACTTCTGGGTGACCCGCGCCGGGCGGAAGAGCAGGTTCTGGGCGGTGGCCTTGATCTCGAAGTGCTTGCCGATGCCCTGCACGACCGTGAGATCCACCATGTGGCGCGGCTGCTCGTAGATGTCCTGCAGGCCCTCGAGCCCGACGGTGACGATGCGAGGCCCGTACACGTTGTACTGCAGTCGGATGACCGTCTTGGTCTTCTCCGGCGCGTAGTCGAGCGCGAGGTTGACGATGTACGGCGACTGGTTGGACAGCGGCCGCGTGGCGTTGGTGTTGACGCCGACCTGGGAGAGCGTCACCTGCGACCGTGCCACCGTGAGGTTGCCGATGAGCGTGAAGTCGTTGAGCGCAGGCGCCATGAAACCGAGGTGCTTGCGCGCTTCCAGCTCGATACCCATGAGGTCGGCGCCATCTGCGTTGCGGTACGAGACGTACGCCGTCTCCGTCTTCGGCAGGAGCACTTCCTCGATCGGATCCTTGAAGCGCTTGTAGAAAACGCTCAGCGCGAGTACCTCGCGCAACGTCGGGAAGTACTCGACGCGAAGGTCGGCGTTGGTGATGTACGTCAAGCTCAGATCCGGGAACCCTTGCGTGGGATATCCGCCAAAGTACGGCTGGAACACGAAGGGAGCCAGCTCGCGCAGCTGCGGACGCGCCAGGGTGCGGGCGATCGAGAGGCGGGTGTTGGCCTTGGGGCTGAGCGCGTAGACCAGGGCCAGCGCAGGCAGGAGATCGGTCTCGTTGATCTTCGCGCCGATCCGGGTCTCCTCGATCGCGTACGGGTCGAACGAGTCGATGGTCTGGTTCGTATGCTCCATGCGCGCACCCAGGATCGCGCGCACTTCCTTGCTCAGCGGAGTATCCGCCATGAGATAGCCAGCGTAGACGTCGAGGTCAGCGTCATACGCATCGTTGGGCTGGGACTTCTCGCCGAAGCTCATCACCGGACCGACGTTGCCGGCCACGAAGAGCTTGTCAGGACAGTCGAGCGGATACTCCGACCCCGGGCAGACGATGAACGGCTGCTGAGCCGCGGGGAATGGCACCACCGGAGCGAGCTCGAACCGACGCGCACTGAACTCTCGCGCGCGCATGCTGACCATGCCCCCCATCTTCAGCTTCGGGGCTGTCTCCGCCTTGGAGAGCGGAAGCGTGAAGTCGATGCCGCCGCCGCGCATGTTCTCCGTCTGGTCCGAGAAGAAGTGCGAGCCGCTCTGGACACCGATCTGCCAGACCCAGAACTGGGGACTGACATCCTCGTTGAGCCGGTAGACGTTGCTGCGGGTATCGGGCTCGTCACGCGAGGCACGCGCCAGGGAGAGGTAAACGTCGAGCTTGGCGTTGTTCAGCGACGGAAGCTCGTTTTCACTCTTGAGCTGGCCGAAGTCGAGCGCGCGGCTGACGTAGCTCAGACGGGTCGTGTGGTAACGCCCGGTCCCGGTACCCAGGTACTCCCCTTCCAGCTCGCGTGCCTCGCTGTCCGCGCTCTGGCTGTGCAGTCCGGAGAGGGTGATCCGGTTGTGCGCCGTGAACTCCCAGGTGACCGAGCCGAAGGCGCCCCACCGTACGCGGTCGATGCCGGTCTCGGCTCGGAGGTCGGTCAGCGGCCGTAGCCCGGTCTGACCCTCGCCAGGGTTGCCGTACGTCCGCAGGACCTCGTCGCTGCGTCGCTGCGAGCTGCGCGAATAGTTCAGCGCGGCGAGGGCACCGATCTTCTGGGTGGCGCCGAGCTTGAACGAATCGCCGATAACCATGCTGCCGCCGAAGCCCGGGGGCAGCGTGCGCGGCTGCGTCGACATCTTCGAGTTGACGCTGCGGCCGACGGCGATGATCTCGTCGTCGGTGATCGGCGTGCCGTCCGGGCGAGTCTCCCCCTCGGCCACCTTGTAGTCGGGAACCTCCGCCGGCAGCCCGCGAATGCCACCGTCGAAGCCCAGCCAGTCCGTGCCGCTCCCCTCGTAGCCGGGGGCGCTCTGGAAGGTGGACTCGGTGTTGTACTGGCCGGTCAGGCTGACCTGGAAGAGCGTCTCCCGTGGGAACTGCCGGGTAGCGAGGCGCACCGACCCGCCGGCGAAGTCCGCGGGCATGTCGGGGGTGAACGTCTTGGCGATGGTGATGCTGTCGATGACCAGAGAGGGAAAGAGATCGAGCGGCACGGTGTTGCGATCCGGTTCCGGGCTGGGGAGCGGTGCGCCGTTCAACGATGCGTTGGTGTAGCGCTCGCCGAGGCCGCGGACGTAGACGAAGCGGCCGCCGATGATCGAGGCGCCGACGACGCGCTGTGCCGCCTCGGCGGCGTTCCGGTCGGGCGTGCGCGCGATCTCGGCGCGACCCACGCCGTCGCCGATGCTCGCTGAACGCCTGCGTTCCAGCGTCTGTCCTTCGAGCGAGGTGCGGTCAGCCTCGGTGACTACCTCGACCGTCTCGACCTCCGACTCGTCGGGCACGAGCTTGGCGTCGACGCGAACCACCTTGCCCTCGACGACGACGACGTCGACGCGGGCGCTGCGGTGCATCTCGTACCAGAAGCGCAGCGTGTACTTGCCTGGTGGCAGCTCGAGCCGGTAGCGACCGTCGATGTCGGTGCGCCCCTGGATCTTGGTGCCGACGACCGAGACCGGCCCCTCCAGGATGGGCTCGTTGAACTTGGTGTCGGTGACCGTGCCCCAGATGACGCCCTTGCCCTTGGGAGGAGGCCGTGACGGGTCGGGCTCTCCGGCATCCATCTCCTCCTCGGGGCCCGCCTGTGCCGCAGCGTCTCCGGGCGCCGGTACCGGGGGCGTGTCTTCGACCGGGGTCGTGTCCGGCTCGGTGGGCTCCTGCGCGCGAAGTGCGCCGGTCAGCGAGAACGTGAACGCGAACGCTGCAGCAACACGCAAACGGTGGGCTCGAATCACGGCGACGGCAACATCCCAGCCGACCGTGTCGATCCGGTGGCGTTCGAGAAACAACTCCGGCCATCGGAAGCGATGGCAACCGAACCCGTTCGTCCGCATGGAACGAAACAACCGGCCGACCCGTTGGGGCCGGCCGGCTGTGTTCGTCGAACCGATGCGAATCAGCTCAGTTCGTCGACCAGTCGATCCAGTTGCCGGTCATCCAGTTGTCAGCGGCATCCTCGAATGCGCCGATGTAGTTCGCTGCGGCGTCGGGATAACCCGTCGGCGTTGCGCCAGGGATCTTCGCGGCAGGGAACGGCGCCGGCGGATTCGCCGCGCAGTCACCGAAGCCAGCCGGGGCCTCGGTGCTGTTGTCAGCTCCGTTCTCGAACCAGCTCGGCGTCTCGTTCTTCGAATCGTAGATGGCGGTGTTGCCGAAGGCAATGGAGCTGGAGAGCGTGATCTCCGTGTCGGACACGTTGCGCAAGCTGATGGCTGCGGTCGCGAAGTTGGTGATGATGCTGTTGATGAGCGCGCCGTCGGTGCCATTGCGGAGCACCATGCCTACCTCGGGATTGATGGGCGCCGCGTTGTTCGAACCGCATAGCGTCACGTTGGAGAACTTGGGCGTCGACACCGGCGGCTTGCTGAACGTCGTCTTGTCGTTGTCCATCTCGAAGCCGTTGGGGTCTGCGGTGATGGGGGCGACCTGCCGGCCGAACACAAACTGGGCGTGGCCGCTGTAGCCCGAGTCGGTGTCGAACATGTCGTCGCCGCAGTTGTTGGCGACGATGTGATCGAGGTTGACCGAGCCACCGAACCACTCGAAGCAGTCGTCGAGCCCGTTGGAGACCATGACGTGCGAGATGATGGTCCCACTGCCGACACCGCCGAGCGTCAGGCTGTTGATCTCGTTGCCCGCACCGTCGATGTCCTTGCCGGCGAAGCTGATGCGCACGTAGCGCAACGTTCCGCTGTTGTCGTTCGGCTCTGCGTTGGCGGCGGTGTTACCGAAGGTGGTGCCATCGGTGAGACCCTCGATCTCGCACAGAGCGTCGCCGGTGGCGTCGTTGCAGACGTCGTTGCCGAGGAGCATGACACCGCCCCAGTCGCCCGGTGCACGCGTGCCCTTGGCCTGCTGGCTGGTGAAGGTGATGGGGAGCTCCGCGGTGCCGTCGGCGACCAGCTGACCGCCGGGGACGACGACCAGCGTGCCCTGGGGCGCGGCGTTGTTACCGAAGATCCAGGTGCCCGGTTCAACGGTCAGCTTCGCGGAGACCTTGACGATGCCCTTGAGGATGTAGCATTCGCCGCCGCCGCCGAGCGTGGTGTCTGCGTCCACGGCGCCGGTGAGGTCGGTGCACGTCGCAGGGTCGGGCTCCACGAAAGGAGCTCCACCGCCGCTCCCACCGGGGCCTGCACCGCCAGGACCGGCGGCGCCGCTGCCCGCGGCACCCGTGCCACCCGCGCCGGGCGTTCCGGTCGAGGAGGAGGAGGCTCGGGGCCCGGCTGGGCCTGCGGGGTTGTCGCCTTCCGGGTCGTCGCTACAAGCGACGAGCGAAACGGCTGCAACGGAAGCTAGTGCAAACAGGAACGAGACATTGCGCATGGGGATTGCTCCTTCGAGTGACGCGGCACACCGTAGGCGCGACGAGTGAAGTCTGCGTGTCGGCGGAGCAACAAGCTGGGGGTCGCAGCGCCGTGGCGCTCAGCCCCCCGGCTTCTGGGTGAGAATGGCGATCTGCTTCGCGCCACCGCGACGAGCGATATCCATCACCTCCACGGTGACGCCATAGGGCGCATCCTCGGAGGCGTCGAAATACAGGACGTTGTCGTGGCGCGCGGCGAAGACGCGGCGCAGCCGCTCGCCCAGCTCGGCCTTCTGGACCTCGTCCTTGTTGATGCGCACCACGCCGGCGGTGTCGACGGAGAGCACCACCGGCTTGTCGACGTCCGACGCCGGGGGCGGCTCCTTCTCGGTGTCGTCCTTCTTGGGCAGCACCAGCCAGAACTGCTTCTGCAGCAGCGGCGTCACCACCATGAAGATGATCAGCAGCACCAGCACCACGTCGACCAGCGGGGTGACGTTCATCGTCGGCGCGACCGCCGACTTCTTGCCGCCGAACGAGACGCCCATGGCCATGGCTCAGCCCTCCCCCGGCTCTTCGTCGGCCTCGGGCTTGTCCTTGCCGCTACCGCGCTGCGAGACCATCAGCGAGACCCCGCTGAAGCCCACGTCCTGGCAGAGCGCGAAGGTCTCGCGCATCTTGCCGTAGCCGAGCATGGCGTCGCCCTTGATGACCACGCGGCGGTCCGGCTCGGCGCCGTGGATGACCGCCAGCTTGTCCTTGAGCGCGGCGACGTCGGCGACCGGCTCCTTCTCGATGAAGATCAGCCCGCCGGCGGCCATGGTCACCGTGATGGGGTCGAGCTTGGACTTCGACTTGGGATCCGGCTGGAAAACGCCGGGAAGCTCGACCCGCTGGCCGTGCTCCATCTGCGGCGCGATGACCATGAAGATGATCAGCAGCACCAGCACCACGTCCACCAGCGGCGTGACGTTCATCTCCGGCACGGGATGCGCCCGCTGCGAACCACCCGTCGACATCGATGCACCCATGGCTCTGGCTCCCGCTCAGGCCGCCGCGGAGGCGGCGGGCGTGTCGGATGTCGCGGCCGACAGCTGATCGGCGCTGATGCGCCCGTGCACGTTCTCCATCTCGTCGAGCAGCTCGCCGCTGGAGCGCTCCAGCGCCTGCTCCACCAGACCGATGCGCCCGGTGAGGTAGTTGAAGCAGAGCACCGCCGGGATGGCGACCACCAGGCCGAGCGCGGTCTCGATGAGCGCCTCGGAGATGCCGGCGGAGACGGCGCCGAGACCGCCGGAGCCGGTGCTGGCGATGGACTGGAAGGCGGTGATGATGCCCACCACCGTGCCGAGCAGACCGACGAACGGCGCCACCGAGCCGACCGAGGCCAGCACGGAGAGGCCGCGACGCAGGTCGGAGGAGATCGCCTCGCGCTTGCGGCCCACTTCGCGGCGCGCCAGCTCGACCGGCGTCACCCCGCCCTCCGGCTCCTCGGTGGCGCGCTGGTAGCGGCGCGCGGCGGCGTTGACCACGCGGGCCAGCGGCGACAGCTTGTAGTCCTGCGAGATCTCGATGAGTCGGGGAACGTCCCAGGCCTCCATCACCGGCTTGGCGGTCTGCGCGAACTTGCGCGTCTCGCTGGCGGCGCGGGAGAGAGCGATGAGCCGCTCGACGATCACGGCGATGCTGGCTACGGCCATGATCACCAAGCCGAAGGCGATCAGCTTGCTGACCAGGCCCATGCTGGCCCAGATGTGCGCAAAGTCGAATTGCATGGCGTCGTTCCTCGGTTGAATTCGCTCAGGTTCGAATCTTGAAAGGAATGCGCACCACCTTGAATGTGGAGATTGGCTTTCCTTGATAAATGGCGGGCTTGTATCGCCAGCCCTGCACCGCGGCGAGCACCGCGGCGTCGAACATCGGGTGGCCGCGGACGATCTTCACGTTCGTCACCTGGCCGGTCTCGGTGATCACGAACTTGACCACCACGGTGGCCTCGATGCCCTGGCTGCGCGCGTCGGCCGGGAACGCCGGCTGGGCATTGGCGATGGCCTGCGGCGGGTCGGCGTCCTCCGGAAGCAGGACGGGGCCGGTGGCCTTCGGCGGCGGAGGCGGAGGCGGAGGCGGAGGCGGAGGGGCAGCGGGCGCGGCCACGGTGCCCGTGCCCCCGGGCACGCCCCCGGCGACGCCGCCGACCACGCCACCAGCGACGCCGTTCGGGTCGCCCTCGAACTTCTCCTTGGCCTGGTTCGGGTCGACCTCGGGCGGTTTGTCGTCCGGGATGTCCTTGGGCACCGCGGGCAGCGAGCGCTTGGCAGCCGGCGGGGCCAGCGCGGCCGTCGGCGCGGGCGGCGGAGGCGGCGGCGGCTTCTCGACCTCGACGCTGGTCGCCAGCTTGACCTCTACCTCCTCTTCGGCGACCGCGCTGCGCACCTCGCTGGCCGCGCCGAGGATGACCGTGCCGATGGCCAGACAGGTCGCGATGCCCGTCACGTAGCCGATGGCCAGGCGGCGCTTGCGCCCCGGCTCCGACTCCTCGCCGCTCCACGCCTCGATATCCATCGCTGCCTCGTCAGCTGCCGTTGGCGGCGCGGTCGGGGGGTGTTTCTTCGCTGGTGACGGCGAACGGGTCATCGGCGAAGCGGTAGCCGATGCCGCGCACCGTCTCGATGTAGTCGCCGGCGCGGCCGAGCTTGTCGCGCAGCCGCTTGACGTGGGTGTCGACGGTGCGCGAGGTGATGCCCACGTCGATGCCCCAGACGCCGTCGAGCAGCCCGGCGCGCGTCTGCACGCGGGCGCGGTTCTCGTAGAGCGCCAGCAGCAGCTTGTACTCCAGCAGCGTCAGCTCGATCTCCGTCCCCTCCACGAAGACGCGGTGCGCGTCCTCGTCGATGCGCAGGCAGCCGAACTCGATGACGCTGCGATCGCGCGAGACGTGGACGCGCCGCAGGATGGCCTGGATGCGCAGCACCAGCTCGCGCACGCTGAACGGCTTGACCACGTAGTCGGCGGCGCCGAGCTCGAAGCCGACGATGCGGTCGACCTCGTCGCCCCTGGCGCTGACGATGACCACCGGGATCTCCTTGGTGTCCGGAGCGCGCTGCAGGGCGCGGAACACGTCAATCCCCGGGCCGTCGGGCAGCATCAGCTCGAGGAGCACGATGTCGGGGCGCATCTCCTTCGCCCGCTGCACGCCCGCCTGGCCGGTCGAGACACAAACGATCTCGTGTCCCGCCTGGCGGAAATTGAATTCCAGGACCTTCTGCAGGCCCGGTTCGTCGTCGATGACCAGGACGCGCGCCATCTTCAGTGGCGTTTAGTTACCGGCCGCGTGTTACGGGCCCATGAATGCGGCGCGACAGGAACGCGGCTCGTCGCAGCGGGCGCTGACTTCGCAATGCCCCCGCGAGTTTGCGGCTGGCTCACGAGTTTTCCACAGGCGCATGGGACGGTCACCGTCCATGGAACCCAGCGAGCTGGCGGCGGCCCTCGGCACGGCGGCCTCCGCGGCGACGTACATCGCCGTGCAGGGCTGCTTCCACGTCGCGCAGCTGCTCCGGCAGCGCCGCGTACGTGCCGAGGGCAGCCCGAGCGTGACCATCCTCAAGCCCCTGAGCGGCCACGACGACGCGCTCGCGGACAACCTCGACTCGTTCGCACACCTGGAGCATCCCGACTGCGAGTTGCTCCTCGGCCTGGCCTCGCCCGCCGACGCCGCCGCCCCGGCGGCGCGTGCGTTCCTGGCGCGACACCCGGGCCTCGACGCGCGCATCGTCTTCACCGACGCCGCGGCGGCCACCAACCCCAAGGTGGCGCAGCTCATTGGCCTCACCCGCGCGGCGCGCGGCGACGTGCTCGTCGTCTCCGACTCCAACGTGCGCGCTACCCCGGATTACCTGAGAAACGTGCTCGATTCGCTGCTGCAACCGGGCGTCGGCGTCGTCAGCTGCCTCGTCGCCGGCGGCGGCGAGCGCACGCTCGGGGCAGCGGTGGAGAACGCGCAGCTGTGCGCATACGTGGCGCCGGCGGTGTCGACGGCGCACGTCTGCGGACGCCCGATCACGGTCGGCAAGACGATGGCCATGCGCCGCGGCGATATGGAGCGTGCCGGCGGCTGGGGCGCGGTCGGCGATGTGCTGGCCGAGGACGAGGTGCTCGGGCGGCGCTTCGAGGCGCTCGGCTTCGGGGTGGCGCTGTGCGCGGCGCCCGTCCTCAGCCCGAACACCGAGGCCACGCTGGCGCGCACGCTGGAGCGCCACACCCGCTGGGCGAAGATGCGCCGCGCCCTGTCGCCGGTGGCCTTCGCCGCCGAGCCGGTGCTGCAACCGGCCATCGTCGCCGCGCTGGGGATGCTGGTGTCCTCCTCGATGGTCGCCGTCCAGATCTGGCTCGCAGCCACGGGGCTACAGGTGCTGGGCACCGCGGCCGCGGTGCGGCGGATGCGCGGGCGCTGGCCGCGCTGGGGGTTCGCCGGCGTGGAGCTCGTTCGCATGCACGTGGCCTTCGCGTGCTGGCTCGGCGCCTGCGTCAGCCGCCGCGTCGAGTGGCGGGGCAATGCATTCCTGCTCGGACGCGGCTCGCAGCTCGTCGTCGAGCGTCCGGGGCGCTCCGTACGCCGCTGGACGCGCGCGATACTCCGGCGTTTCGCGTCATAGATGCAGGTTCCCCGCGCGGCCATCCCGCTGTCACCGAATCGACACAGAAGGCCTGTACCTAACGTCGCATGACTCGCACCTTCTCGGCGGCGGCGGCGATCGTTGCGCTCCTCTCCTCCGGCTGTGAGGGGAATCCCCAGGGAGGCGGCGAGGGCTCCCTGCCGGGCAAGCCGGGCGCATCCGGGCAGGCGGCCACGCCTGCGAGCGGCGAGGTCGCGCTCACCGGGGCCGGAGCCACCTTCCCGTATCCGCTCTACACGAAGTGGATCAGCGAGTACGGCAAGGCGAACAAGGGCATCAAGATCAACTACCAATCCATCGGCTCCGGCGGCGGTATCCGCCAGGTCACCGAGGGCACCGTCGACTTCGGCGCCAGCGACGCCCCGATGAGCGACGAGCAGCTGGAGAAGGCCAAGGACATCCTCCACATCCCGACCTGCATCGGGTCGGTGGTGATTGCCTACAACCTGGAGGGCGTCGGCCCGGGGCTGAAGATCACGCCCGCCGCCGCCGCCGGCATCTTCCTCGGCACCATCAAGAACTGGAACGACCCGGCCATCGCCAGCGAAAACCCCGAGGCCAAGCTGCCCGCGAAGCCGGTTGCGAGCGTGCACCGCTCCGACGGCAGTGGCACCACCAAGATCTTCGTCGACTGGCTGTCCGCGGTGAGCCCGGAGTGGAAGAAGGGCCCCGGTAACGGCACCAGCGTCGATTGGCCCGGAGGGCTCGGCGCCAAGGGCAACGAGGGGGTCACCGGAACGCTCACCAGCACGCCGGGAGCCGTCGGCTACGTGGAGCTGGCCTATGCCATGCAGAACAAGCTGAACTTCGCGGCCATCAAGAACAAGGCCGGCAACTTCGTGCTGCCCTCGCTCGACGCCACCACCGCCGCCGCGGCTGGCGCAGTGGCCAGGATGCCGGAGGACATGCGCATCTCCATCGTCGACGCCGAGGGAGACGCCGCCTACCCGGTCTCCGGCTTCACATACATCCTGCTCCACTCCAAGCAGGGCGACGCTCGCAAGGGCAAGGCGCTGGTGGAGTTCCTGAGCTGGGCCACCCACGACGGGCAGAAGCTCACCAACGACCTGCACTACGCACCGCTGCCGGCGCCAATCGTGGAGCGCGTCGACAAGAAGCTCGCCGCGATCGTCGGACCTGACGGCAAGGCTCTCCTCGGCGCGAAGTGACGTAGCCGTGGACCGCGTGGAGCAAGCGCCCATCGAGGACGCAGACAGCACCTCCGTGGTGCCGCCGCCCGCGGCGAAGGGGACGGTTCCGTCGCCGCCAGGTCCCGAGGGGCTGGGCAGCCCCGAGGGGCCGGGGAGCCGCCGCGGCGATCTCGTCTTCTCGTCCGTCACCCGAGCCGCGGGGCTGTTCCTGCTGGTTCTGCCCGCGGCGATGATCTTCCAGCTGGTGCGTGCCTCGCACCTCAGCCTCTCGGAGTTCGGGCTGGGTTTCCTCTCCAGCACCAGCTGGGACCCGGTGCGGCTGCGGTTCGGGGCCTGGCCCTTCATCTTCGGGACCGTCGTCTCCTCGGTGCTGGCGCTGGTCATCGCCGTCCCGATCTCGCTGGGCGTTGCCATCTTCCTGGCCGAGATGTGCCCGCACCGCATGCGAAAGCCGCTCGGTTTCCTGGTCGAGCTGCTCGCCGCCATCCCCAGCGTGGTCTACGGGTTCTGGGGCATCTTCGTGCTGGTGCCGCTCCTGCGCGAGAAGGTGCAGCCCTTCCTCGGAGAGCACCTCGGCTTCCTGCCCTTGTTCAAGGGGCCGCCCCTGGGCTTCGGCATGCTGGCCGCGGGCATCATCCTGGCGATCATGATCGTCCCCACCGTCACCAGCATCTCGCGGGAGGTGCTGCTGGCCATCCCGAACACCCACCGCGAGGCAGCCATCGGCCTCGGCGCCACGTCGTGGGACACGATCCGCCACGCGGTGCTGCCGGTGGCGCGCTCGGGCATCGTGGGGGCCATCGTCCTCGGACTCGGCCGGGCGCTGGGCGAGACGATGGCGGTGACCATGGTCATCGGCAACCGCCCGGAGGCGAGCATCTCGCTGTTCGAGCCGGCCTACACCATGGCCAGCGTCATCGCCAACGAGTTCACCGAGGCCGACTCCGACATCTATCTCGCGGCCCTCTCGGAGATCGCGCTGCTGCTCTTCGGCGTCGCGCTCGTCCTCAACCTGCTGGCGCGCTGGCTGGTGCGCGCCACGAAGAGCCGGGTGGAGCAACGGGCATGAGCGTCAACGGCCATCCTTCGGCGTCCCCCGACCCCCCCGCGCGGAGCAGCCTGCTGGAGCCGGCTCCGGGCGAGCGCTGGCGGCTGCTGCGCAGCCGCATCTGGACAGGCGTGTGCGTGGCCTGCGCTGGCATCGTGCTGCTGCCGCTCTTCTCCATCCTGCTCTACGTGATCACGCGCGGCGTATCCGGGCTCTCCACGAGCTTCTTCACGCACCTCCCGGTGCCCGTCGGTGAGCCTGGAGGCGGCATGGGCAATGCCGTCGTCGGTTCGGTGATCATCATCGGCCTGGCCAGCGCCATCGGCTTGCCGATCGGCATCCTCGCAGGCGTCTACTTGTCGGAGGTCGGTCGGCGAGGGCGGCTCGCCAACGCCATCCGCTTCATGGCAGACGTGCTCAGCGGACTGCCGTCCATCACCATTGGCGTCTTCGTCTACGCCCTCATGGTGGTCACCATGCACCGCTTCTCGGCACTGGCGGGCGGGGTCGCGCTGTCGATCGTGATGATCCCGACCATCACCCGCACCACCGAGGAGCTGCTGCGCCTGGTGCCCGGGCACCTCCGCGAAGCGTCCCTGGCCCTCGGGGTGCCCGCCTGGCGGACCACCGTCTTCGTGGTGCTGCGCACCGCGGCGCCTGGCATCGCCACCGGGGTGATGCTGGCGGTGGCACGCATCTCCGGCGAGACGGCCCCGCTCCTGTTCACCGCCTTCAACAACCGCTTCTGGAGCTTCGCCATCGACCGGCCCATGGCCTCGATGCCAGTGCAGATCCTCACCTACGCCACCTCTCCTTACAAGGAATGGCAGGACCAGGCGTGGACGGGAGCGATGGTTCTCGTCGTCCTCATCCTCTTCCTCAACCTCGCGGCGCGGGTCATCGCTGCCCGCAGCATGGGAGCGGCCCGATGACAGCGCGAACCAATGTGGCCAGGCTCGAACCCACCGCCGTGGCCAGGTCGGAGTCCGAGGCCCCTGCCACCGCGTTGCGCACGAAGATCCGCGTCGACAAGCTCAACGCCTACTTCGGCACCTTCCACGCCATCCACGACATCTCCATCGAGATCCCCGACCGCCTGGTGACGGCGGTCATCGGGCCGTCGGGCTGCGGCAAGTCGACGTTCCTGCGCTGCCTGAACCGCATGCACGAGCAGACGCCCGGCGCATACGCCAAGGGCATCGCCGAGGTCGATGGCGTCGACATCTACGCCAAGGCCGTCGACCCGGTGCGCCTGCGCCGCCGCGTGGGTATGGTGTTCCAGAAGCCGAACCCCTTCCCCACCATGAGCATCCGCGACAACGTGCTCGCGGGCCACAAGCTGAACGGCACCATGCCCAAGGCGTCCGACGAGCTCGTGGAGAAGTCCCTGAAGCAGGTGGCGCTCTGGGAGGAAGTGAAGGACAAGCTCGACCAGTCGGGCATGTCGCTCTCCGGTGGACAGCAGCAGCGCCTGTGCATCGCGCGCGTGCTGGCTGTGGAGCCGGACGTCGTGCTCCTCGACGAGCCGTGCTCCGCGCTCGATCCCATCGCCACCGCCAGGGTCGAGGAGCTGATCGAGGAGCTGAAGAAGCGCTACACGCTGGTGCTGGTGACGCACAACATGCAGCAGGCGGCGCGCGTCAGCGATCACACGGCCTTCTTCTACATGGGCGACCTGATCGAATTCGATCGCACCGAGGTCATCTTCACCAACCCCAAGGAGAGCCGGACCGAAGACTACGTGACCGGCAAGTTCGGCTGAGGGGGCAGGCACCGCGATGATGAACGAGCACACCAGCAAGGTCTACGAACACGAGCTCTCGACGCTGCGCGAGAAGCTGGTGCTCATGGGCAGCTTGGCCGAGGAGATGACCCTCAAGGGCATAGAGGCCCACGACTCGCGTGACAGCGAGCTGGCCAAGAACACCCTCAAGATCGACCGGCGCATCAACCGCCTGGAGTGCGAGGTCGACGAGCTGTGCATGCGCATCCTGGCCATGCGCCAGCCAGTGGCCTCGGACCTGCGCTTCATCACCACCGCCCTGAAGATCGTCACCGATCTGGAGCGCATCGGCGACCTGGGGGTGAACATCTGCGAGCGGGTCATGGAGCTCAACGACGAGCCGCCATTGCCGCCCATCCCCGAGCTCAACGCGCTCGCCGACGACGCCATCGGCACCGTGCGCGAGGCGATCGACGCGCTGGTGGCCCGCGACGTGGAGCGCGCCACGGAGCTCCTGGCCCGCGACGACATCATCGACGAGCGCTACGCGCGCCTCTTCACTCACCTCCTGCAGATGATGTCCGAGGACCCGAGCATCATCTTCCGCGCCACGCGGGTGCAGTCCATCGCCAAGTACCTGGAGCGCATCGCCGACCACGCCATGAACATCGCCGAGGACGTGGTGTTCCTGGTGCGCGGCAAGGACATCCGCCACCCCAACAAGCGCGGCGACTCCGAGGTCCCCGGCGGCCCGCCCCGCAAGAAGGCGGCGGGCTGAGAGCTGCACCGTCCGAATTGCCTCGCTGCGGCCGGGCCTCCACTCGGGCGACACCGAGCTGGCGCTCAATCCGGAAGGTCTGCATACAAGCGGTCGACATCGATCGTCGCGCCGGATCTCAACTCGACCGAGCCGCTGGTGGCCAGCGAACGCGTCCACCCGTCCGCGGACCGCGACCAGAGCTCGAGCTCCTGGCGGCTATGGGAGACGAGGAGGTACTCCTCGAGGGCCTCGATCTGCAGATAGTCCTCGAGCTTGACGCCGCGGTCCTTCTTCTCCGTGCTCTTGCTGGTGACCTCGACCAGCAGGCGTGGGGCGATCCGGGTGTCGGGGTCGAGCGGGTGGACCTCGTCGGCGCAGTAGACGGCGAGGTCCGGGTAGTAGCCGACCCAGCCTTTCGTCGCTCCGAGCACGCCCAGCCGCTGGTCCGAGCGCTCCAGGATGCAGGGTCCCTGGCCGAGGGGGGGGCGGATGGCGTCGCGGAGACGGCCGCAGAGCAAGTTGTGACGCCGTGTCGCGCCCGCCATGGCGACGATCTCGCCGTCGATGAGCTCGTGGCGCTGCGCCGCTTCCCGCTCGAAGCGGAGGTACTCGGCGAAGTCGAACGACCACCTGGGTATGCTGGCGACCACGCGCCTCAGCGTAGCAGCGAGCCAGCAACACGTCCGCGCGTCGAGGCGCGGCGCGGACCTCAGGCAACCGCGGCGGCGTGGGGCGGCGCGTCGGCCTCCGGCCAGAGCCGGCCGTGGCGCACCTGGTAGAGGCGCAGCGCGCTCGGTGAATCGACCACCGCCTCGGCGGAGAAGATGCGCGGCGGGGCGCCAGCGCGCACGCCGCGGTCGCGCGCGGCGTGGGTGTGGCCGTGGACGACGTGCAGGTGGTCCTCGCGGTCCAGCACCTCGCCGAGCGCTCCCTGATCGCGCAGGCCGTCGACGGGCCAGATGGCGCCGAGCGCATGGCGCGGCGGGTGGTGCTGCACCAGCACCAGCGCCCGGCCGGTCCGGCGCGTCTCGGCGGACACGCGGCGCACCAGGCCGAGCTCCTGAGCGTGGATGGCGCCGCCGGCGAACGCGTAGTGCTGCGGCCGTGCCGTGGAGATGGCGACCAGGGTCACGCCGTCGCGCTCGATGACGGCCGACGGCGCGCTCTCGGCGCGGTACGCGGCCAGCGGCCCGTCGTCGAATGCGCGCGCCCACGCATCGGGCGGCCCGTACATGTCGTGGTTGCCGGGGACCAGGGTGACCGAGCCCGGCGTCCAGCCGCTCTCGGCCAGCGCGTCAGCCAGCACCTGGAATTGCTCGGGGACGCCGTCCTCGGTGAGATCGCCGGTGAGGACGAGGTGATCGGCGCCGGCCTCGCGCGCGGCGAGCAGTGCGTGCACCGCGCGTAGGCGGCGGCGCTCGGGGTTCCTGGAGCGACCCAGGGTGAGGATCTCCAGGCGGGCGCGCGCCGCCCGGTGCGACGCGGCGCCGCGTCTTCCAGCAAGTGGAGGTCGGTCAGGTGCGCGATGCGGGTCATGAGTCGGGAGGATGCCCGCCGGAAACGACTTTTTCGCGTCAGGGTGGATACGTTTCGCGGTCCCGCGCGGGGGCTCGGCCGAGGTGCCGGTGAGCCTGCGCGCCTGGACACCGTCGACGAACGCTCAGCGATGGAGCGGCTCGATCCGCGTCACCTCGTGCTCGCTGGTGACCAACACCTGCTTGCCTTCCACCTGGATGCGCGCGCGCGACGCGAAGACGTCGCAATGAAACTGGTACGCCGACTGCACGGCGAAGCGCCTACGAGCGCGTCCTGGCCAGCGAC
Source organism: Polyangiaceae bacterium (assembly GCA_037720395.1). GTDB lineage: Bacteria > Myxococcota_A > Polyangia > Polyangiales > Polyangiaceae > JBBJMR01. Next base: position 9,752 of record JBBJMR010000032.1, on the reverse strand, counting down.
GTGCGTTACCGCTTCGTGATCGACCTCGCCAGCTTGCGCGGCTGAGGGCGGGGCGGCGGCCGCTGGCCTCGGGGAGCAGGCGGAGACGGAGAGACGGCGAGCCGCCACGAAGGCCTCCGAAGCCGCGTGCTCCGGCCCTTAAGGCCCCGGCGCCGGCTCGATGGTGGCGGGCCGAAGCGCCAGGGCGAGGACCGCCGAGGTGGCCGTGACCATCGCCAGCACCCCGAACCCGAGGCGGTAGCCCCCCAGGTCGAGGAGCCGGCCGAGCATGACGCCGGCGAGGATGGCCGCGATGTAGCCCACGCCGTCGATGATGTTCGCCGCGGTGGCGGCCAGGCCCGCGCCGCCCGACTCCACCGCCAGCACGCCACTCAGCAAGCTGTACGGCCCGTACACCAGCAGGCCCACCAGGCCGACCAGCAGCGCGCCCGCCACCGGGCTCGCCGCCGCGGCGCCAGGGAGGATGGCCAGCACCGCGGCCAGCACCAGCAGCGTGCCGGAGATGAGCCAGCGCCGCGCTCCGGGCGCGACGCGGTCGTAGGCGAAGCCGGTCAGGACGATGGCCGCCGCGCCGGCCAGGTCGAAGCCGATGGAGTGTAGCGCCGCCGCGCTCACCGACTTGGTGCCCGTCTGCACCGTCGTCAGGAAGTCCACGGTCCAGGTGTTGAAGGTCTCCCGCATCAGGGTGACCGTGAAGCTCAGCCCGCACGCCACCAGGAACTGCGGCCTCTGGACCAGCCGCCAGACCGCTTGCCGCCCGACGCTTGCCGCGCCCTCGGTGGCGCTGCGCGCGTGCAGAGGCCCGGCGCGCACCCGCATCGCGCACAGCACCACCAGCGCCAGCAGCACCAGCGACGGCCAGCCCATCACCGCGCGCCACCCCCCGCCCCAGCCGACGATCTGCCGGGCCAGCAGGATGGCCAGCACGCCGCCCATCACGTAGCTCAGACTGAGGACGGCGAGCACCGTGGCCGTGCGCAGCGTGCCGAACCACGTCGGCACCAGCTTGACGGCCGCGCCCCACGCCGCCGCGCCCACGAAGCGGTTCAGGCTGTAGCACACGGTGAGCGCGAACAGGCCGGGCGCAAAGGCCCCCGCTGCGCCCGCCATGGCCACCCCGACCATGGAGAGGAGGAAGCCGCGCCGTCCGCCGAGGCGATCCACCAGCGGACCGCTGGTCAGCTTGCCGAGCGCGTAGGCGAGCGTCCCCATGCTCGCCACCCGGCCGACGTCCTCCTTGCTGGCGTGGAGCGCGTCCTGGAGCAGCGGGATGGCCACCGACAGGTTCTTGCGGCAGAGGTAGATGCCGACGTAGCCGACGCACAGCGCGGCGACGACGCCCCATCCCCGCTTCGCCTCGGCCGGCGTCGGCTCCGTGCGAGGGACGATCGCATCGGGCTCGGCGTTCGTCGTCGTTGCCACGGCCGCGCCGAGCCTAGCAGGCAGGCCAGCCGGGCTTCCGTGACGGTTTCGTGGCCCGCTTCGCAAGTGGCACGCTCTAGCGAAATCGTGCTACGCGCCGGGCGCGCGCGAATCTGACCTGCCCGCCAGCGCCGGACCGTTCGGCACCGGCAGCTCGAGCTCGGTCAACGATCTGCGCGCCTTTCGTCACCGCGCTGTCGGGCACGTCGGGCAATTGCGCGTGCACCGCGTCTGGCCTACGGACACTCGTAGCCCATGCGTATCGTCTCGCTCCTGCCCGCCGCGACCGAGATGGTCTGCGCCGTGGGCGGCGCCGCCGACCTGGTTGGTGTCTCTCACGAGTGCGACTTCCCGGACGCCGTGCGCGGGCTGCCGGTGCTGACCCGCGCGCGCATCGGTGGCCTTCCGTCGAGCGTGGGCATCGACGCGGCGGTGCGCACGCTCGTCTCCGAGGCGCTGAGCGTCTACGCCGTCGACGACCACCGGCTGGCCGAGCTCGCGCCGGACGTGGTGATCACGCAGGACCTCTGCGATGTGTGCGCCGTCTCGCTCGACGACGTGCGCGCTGCCCTGGCGAGCCTGGCGGGGCGGGAATCCGTGCGCATCGTCAGCCTGCGTCCGACGTGCCTGGCAAACGTCCTCGACGACGTGGACGCGGTCGCCCTCGCCCTGGGGAGGTCCGAGACCGGCGCGCGTGCCCGGCGAGCACTCCAGGGACGCATCGATGCCGTCGCCGTGCGGGCAGCGCGCGCCAAGGGTCGCCCGCGCGTGCTGACCATCGAGTGGCTGGATCCGATCATGCTCGGAGGCCTGTGGATGCCGGAGCTCATCGAGCTGGCCGGCGGCGAGCCGGTCGGCGTGCGCGCCGGCGAGCCGGCGGTCACTGTCACCCCCGCGGAGCTCGCCGCGCTCGTCCCGGATGTGGTGCTCGTCAAGCCGTGCGGATTCGCGCTGGCGCGGACCCTGGACGAGCGAGCGTGCATCGAAGGTCCCATCGCCAGGGCGGTTGGCCCGCACGCGCGCATCCACGCCTCCGACGGGAACGCGTTCTTCAATCGCCCCGGGCCGCGCCTGGTGGAGTCGCTGGAGATCCTTGCCGCCTGCGTGCACCCCGAGGCCTTCGGCGACCTGGTGGCGAAGCACGCGGTGGCGATGCGGTGTCTGTCGCGCGCCGGAGGCCGCGGCACATCGGTCACTCCCGACTGGGTCTGACCGGTCGCGGATCGGGCTCTCTCCCGCGGCTCGAGCCGCGATCCAGGCACTCGACGCGATCACCCTCGATCGGGCGCCGACTACTTGCGCAGCAAGTGGAACGCGTGGTCCCACTTGCCCCCGGAGAGGCCGGGGATGCACCACAGCATGCAGAGCGGCTCGATGGCCCGCGCTGCCTCGACGGCGCCCATGTCCTCCGTAGACCAGCCGAACTGATCGAGGATCTTCTTCGTCTGCTCCTTGGCGCCGGCGTCGTTGCCGCAGATGAACATGCTCGGCTTGGGGCCGCCGAAGTCGGGGTTGATCATGGAGACGTTGCCCACCGAGGAGAAGCACTTGACGAAGTGCGCGGCGGGCGCGGCCGCCTGGAGCTGCTCCATCAGCGACTGATCGAGGTCGGTGAAGAAGCGCAGCACGCCCTTCACCGGGGGCTTGTCGTCGGCGATGGGGTTGGTGGCGTCGAGGACCGGCTTGCCGTCTAGGCCCGTGCCGCACGCCTTCACCACGTCGAGCGCGGCGCTGCCCTTGACCGCCAGCACCACCGCGTCGCCGAACTTCGCCGCCTCGGCCATGGTGCCGGTGCTGCCCTTGGCGCCGGCCTTGCCCTTCCAGTCGGCGAGCTTGGCCAGGTCGCGGGTGCCGCGCATGACCTCGTACCCGTGCTTCAGGAAGCCGTCCGCGAGCACCTGACCGACCACGCCCGAGCCGATGACGCCGATTTTTTTCATGGTGCCGCATATTGGCCACGAATGTTGCGTTGGCCAGGGGCGCGGCGATGGATTCGGCGCGCGCGCCGTGACTACCATCGCGCGTGCCTTCCCCTTTCCGCACCGATCACGTCGGCACCGCGCTGCTCGCCGCAGCCGCCCTCCTCGTCGCCTCCACGGCGGACGCCAAGCCCGGCGCGGGCACGGTGGAGGACCCGCTCGTCGTCGACGCCTTCCCCTACATCGTCGAGGGCACCACCCTTGGGGCGGCCTCGGTCATCGACGGGTACGAGTGCGCCGCGGCTGACGAGTCCGGCGGCGAGGTCGTCTACCGCTTCACGCTGGAGGCGCCGGCCCGGGTCACCGCCTGGCTCGCAGGCGACGGCGGCGGCGTCGACGTCGACGTGCACCTGGTGGGCACGCTGGCGCCCTCGGGAGGCACCGCCGGCTGCGTCGCGCGCGGCAACCAGATCGCCGAAGCGAACATGGAGGCGGGCGAGCACTGGGTGGTCGTCGACACCTTCGACGGTGCCGCGCAGGAGGGGCCGTTCGTGCTCCACCTGGAGGCTGTCGGCGACACCTGGATCGAGCGACCCATCGCCCAGGGCGTGACGTGGCGCGCGCGGCGCTTCGGGGACCTCGGCGGCAAGCAGGTGGTGCACGCGCTGGACATCGACGTCGGCGATCCGGAGGTGCGCATCGAAGCGTTGCCCTCCGACGGCTGCCAGACCACCGGCTCGCTCGGCGCCGAGGCGGGGGCCGTGGCCGGGGTCAACGCCGGCTTCTTCGCGCTCGATGGACAGTGCAGCCTGTCGTCGATGCTCATCCACGACGGGCAGACCTTTAAGCCCGGCGATGGGCGCGGGGCCTTCGGGCTGACCGCGGACATGGAACCGCTCATCGATCACGTCAGCGGCGACTGGCCCGAGGTGGAGGAGGCGCAGGGCGGCGGGCCGGTGCTGGTCGAGACCGGCACGCCGCACCAGGGCGACTGGGCGGACCAGGGCTACACGAACGCCGCCTTCAACGGGAAGAACCCGCGCACCCTGGCCGGCGTCGGCGCCGATGGGCACGTGCTCTTCGGTACCGTCGACGGGCGGCGCCCGAGCGCGACCGGGATGAGCCTCGACGAGCTCGCCTCGTACGCGGCCAGCGAGCTCGGCGCCACCGGATCGGTGAACCTCGACGGCGGTGGCTCGACGACGATGTGGATCGCCGGGCGCACACCGAACGGCGTCCTCAACCACCCGTCGGACAACGCCGACGCCGAGGAGCCCACCCACTCCGGTTCGCGCCCCAACAGCGGCGGCTTCTTCGTCTTCGCGCCGAAGTACGACCATCCGCCGCGCTTCCAGACCGAGCCCGTCGAGGATGCCCAGGCCGGCGAGCCGTACAGCTACGACGCCGATGCCATCGATCTCGACGTCGACGACGTGGTGGCCTTCTCCTTGAAGCAGGGGCCGGATGGGATGACCGTCGACGCCGAGAGCGGGACCATCGCCTATGCGCCCACCGAGGAGTCCCCCGAGAGCGTGGAGGTGGTGCTGGTGGCCCAGGGCGGCGACGGGGCCGCCGCCGAGCAGACCTGGGTGCTGAGCATCGTCGGCGCACACGGACCGCCCGAGGGGACCGGCGGCTCGGGCGGCAGCGCGGGCAGCGGCAGTGGCGGAGGCGGAGGCGGCCTGCAGGCCGACGGCGATGGCGCGCTCGCCGACGATGGGTGCGGCTGCCGGCTCGCAGGCGCCCACCGTTCGCGCGAGGCATCGCTCGTGCTGCTGATGGCCGTCGGCGCGCTGCTGGCGCGCCGACGCGTGCGCGCGCGTGTGAGCTTCTTCTGAGCAAGGGCGGCGCGGCCGGAGGGTTTGGCCCACCGGCCGCCGCCGCCGTGGCCCTCTCGTGCGCACCGACCGCCGTGATACACGCAAGCCATGTCGGTCCGCCTCCACGTCAACGTCGACCACGTGGCCACCGTGCGCAACGCGCGCGGCACCCGCTACCCCGACCCGGTGCTCGCCGCGCAGCTCTGCGAGGCCGCCGGCGCCGACGGCATCACCGCCCACCTCCGCGAGGACCGTCGCCACATCCGCGACGACGACGTGGCCCGCCTGCGCGCCGCGGTGCAGACGCTGCTCAACCTGGAGATGGCCGCCACCGACGAGATGATCGAGGTCGCCGAGCGCGTGCGCCCCGAGGTGATCACGCTGGTGCCCGAGCGGCGCGAGGAGCGCACCACCGAGGGCGGGCTCGACGTCACCGCGCAGCGCGCCCACATCGAGGCCGCCGTGGCCATGGCCCGGCGCATCGGTGCGCGCGTCAGCCTCTTCGTGGCGCCGGACGTGGCGGCCATCGAGGCCTCGTCCGAGGTCGGGGCGCAGCAGGTCGAGCTGCACACCGGCCCCTACTGCCACGCCTGCGAGCCGGGCGCGCCGGCCAGCGCGCGCAGCGCCGAGCTGTCGCGCCTCTACGCCGCGGCCACGCGCGCGCGGGAGCTGCGCCTGGAGGTGGCCGCCGGGCACGGTCTCACCCGCCACAACGTCGGTGCGGTGGTGGCCATCCCCGGAGTGGTGGAGGTGAACATCGGCCACGCGCTCATCGCCGATGCCGTCTTCTTCGGCCTCGAGCATACGATTCGCGCCTTCCGCGAGGCGATCGATCGCGGGACGCGGACATAGACAGCGACCGAGGTTGATCGGTCCCCGGGCGGGCGCTCTAATCCGGCGATGTTCGCCCAGCGCCTCGAGCGTCTCGTGACCATCGTCGGCATGCTCGCGCTGCTCTGCGCGTGCAAGCTCTTCAAGGGCAAGGACGACGCCGACCTCGACGCCGGCGCCGCGGTCAGGCCGCCCACCCCAGCCTTGCCCGCGGCCCCGGCCACGGACGTGGAGTTCGCGGGCACCTTCACCAAGACGGCGCAGTTCACCATCCGCAACGGGCAACGCTTCAACAGCGCCACCGGCAAGGGCACGGGCACGGTCACCGTCGGCAACGGCAAGGTCGTCTACGCGCTGACCTACCCGGGCACGGACGTGGCCACCGCGGTCGTCACCCAGACCTACTCCTACGGTCCCGGCGACGTGCGCCCGGTGGCCGGCGGCTTCGACGCCACGCTGGTGTTCGTGAAGATGGACTCCAACACCAAGAACTTCAATGCGGACAGCACCAACCCGCGGCTGCAGGCGCGGCGCTCCGGCGGCAGCTGGCAGATCGGCCTGACCACGACCGACTCCAACGGAGTCTTCGGAGGCGTCGAGTTCCGCTGAGCGGCACGCGCGCCCTGACTGCGCGGCCCGGCTCGTTGTACGTTGCGTCCTCCCGCCGCGCACCGGCCCGCGGCGGCAACGAAACCGAGGACCCACCGTGATCCCCGTCCTGTCGCGCGAGCAGATGCGCGCCTTCGATCGCGAGGCGATCGAGACCTGCCACGTCCCCGGCGTGGTCCTCATGGAGAACGCCGGCCGCGGCGCCGCCGACGTGGTGTCCGCGCTCATCGAGCGCGCCGGCACCCCGGCCGCCTCGCGCGAGGAGATGCGCTCGCGGGCCGAGCGCGCCCGCGCCTTCCCCACCCGCCACGTCGCCGCGCCCGGGCAGCCGGCCAGCTACCCGCTCCACGCGCGGGTGGTTGTGGTCTGCGGCGCCGGCAACAACGGCGGCGACGGCTACGTGGTGGCGCGCCACCTCCTCGCCCGCGGCGCCGACGTGGAGGTCTTCCTGGTCGGCAACTCGGAGAAGGTGCACGGCGACGCGCGGATCCACCACGACGCCTGGATCGATCTCGGTGGCTCGCTGGTCGAGCTCCCCGACGGCAGCGACCTCGAGCCGCTGCGCGTGGCGCTGGTGCAGTCGTCGTGGGTCATCGACGCCCTCTTCGGGACCGGGCTCGACCGCGCCATCCACGGGCACATCGGCGACGTCATCCAGGCCATCAACGCCGCGCCCGGGCGCCGGGTGGCGCTGGACGTGCCGTCCGGGCTCGACGCCAACACCGTCGCGCCCCTCGGGGTGGCGGTGCTCGCCGACGAGACGGTGACCTTCGGGCACCTGAAGATCGGGCTGCTCACCCCGGAGGGCGCGCGCCTGGCCGGCAACGTCCACGTCGTCGACCTCGGCGTCCCCGACCGGCGCATCCTGGAGCTCGTCGGCCACGTGGCCGAGGTCATCCGCAAGGAGACCGTCGGCTCCTACCTGCGCCCGCGCGAGGCCACCGTGCACAAGCACAAGGCCGGCGACGTGCTGGTCGTGGCCGGTTCGGCGGGCAAGCTCGGCGCCGCCTGGCTCACCGCGCGCAGCGCCATCCGCGCCGGCGCGGGGCTGGTGACCATCTGCACCTGGCCGGAAGCGGCCACCGGGCTCGAGGCCCGCGTGGTGGAGATCATGACCGCGCGCATCGAGCCGGAGAGCATCGCCGCGTCGCTCGACCGCGCGCTCGCCAACCGGCATGCGGTGGCCATCGGGCCCGGACTCGGCCTCGACGAGCGCGCGCGCGTCGCCGTCGATCACGTGGTGCTCGGCTGGAAGGGCTTCAAGGTCGTCGACGCCGACGCCATCACCCACTTCGTCGGCCGCGCCGAGGCCCTCTCCGGCGCCGTCGGCCAGACCGTGCTCACGCCGCATCCCGGCGAGCTGGGGCGGCTGCTCGGCCGCAGCGGGCGCGACGTGGAGCAGGATCGCTTCGGCGCCGTGCGCGAGGCGGTGCGCATCACCCGCTGCACCGTGGTGCTCAAGGGCGCGCGCACGATCATCGCCCACCCCGACGGGCGCATCTTCGTGTCCATGGCCGGCAACCCCGCGCTGGCCACCGCCGGCGCCGGCGACGTGCTCACCGGGCTCATCGCCGCGCTCTCCTGCAGCATGGGCGGCGAGGAGGCGGCCGCCGCCGGGGTGCTGGTGCACGGCCTGGCCGGCGATCGCTGGCGCGCGCAGACCGGGTGCGACCGCGGTCTGCTGGCGAGCGAGATCCCCGACCTCTTCCCGGGCCTGCTGGCCGCGCTCCAGCGCGGCGACGATCCGCTGGCCTGAGCGCACGGGTCGAAGGGCACCGAACGAAGTCGAAGCGTCGGCGCGTTCTACGGAGCAGCGCCGTCGAGCTACCCGGCACCGTGGTGGCTGCGCTTTCGGGTCACGTTCCGCCCCCTTGCGCGGATGAGCCTCCAGTGTGGCCAGCCTCCCACGCGCATCGACCGTTTGACACGCCGTTACGCCCTGCGAACCGGGCTGGCGACAGTGGATCCGCGGGCTTGCGAGCACCCCTCGGCTGGCACCGAGCTTGAAGTACCCGGGCCAGGAGGTCGACGAAGATGATTCGCAGCGTCACGCAGGTTCGGAGCTCGGGTGAGGAGGCGCGTCCCATGACGCGCGAGGCGCTGCGTCACAGCCTGGCGCGGATGGGCCCCGAGCTGTTCGGCCGCGCGCTGCGCATGTCGCGCTCGCCATCCGTGGCCGAGGACCTGGTGCAGGACACCATCGAGCGCGCCATCCGCTTCGAGACGCACTACACGCCCGGCACCAACCTGCGCGCCTGGGTGCACCAGATCCTGTTCAGCGTCTTCGTGACCCGCTGCCGCCGCGCGCGCCGCGAGCGCAACGCGCTCGATCACCTGACCACCGACCCCTGCGCCTGGACGTCGCCCGACGCCGCCGCGGAGATGACCGACCTCAGCCCGCCGCTGCGCCGCGCCCTCGATGCGCTGCCAAAGGCCTTCCGCGACGCGGTGGTGCTCGTGGACCTGCAGGAGATGTCCTACAAGGACGCCGCCTTCCGCCTGGCGGTGCCGGTCGGCACGGTGATGAGCCGCCTCTTCCGTGGCCGCCGCCAGCTCGCGCAGGCCGTGCGTGCGGACGGCTATCGCCCCGACAACGAGACGGAGATGGAGATGGAGCTGGAGACGGCGGTCGCGGCCTGAGCGACGCCGGTCGTCAGCTGACGCGGACTGCCGGCACGGGTGAGCGACGATCGCCGCGCGGTGCGCAGCCGCCGAGCGTCGCCCGGCAAGCGGGCTTCACCTGGCAGGCGGGCTTCACCTGGCAGCCGGCGCACCGGAGCGCTTCGGCGCTTCGGCGGCGAAGGCGCGGTAGCCGCGCACGAAGCGCTCCAGATCGCTGGACGAACCGCCGGTGAGCTTGACGCCGAAGCCCGGCGGCACGGTGGCGGCGTCGTTCGGCCCGAAGCCGCGCGTCCACATCACCTGGCCCTCGAGGCGCACGCGGCGGTCGGAGCGCGGCGCGCAGAGCTCGAGCCAGGCGTCGGTGGTGCGGGCCAGCGGTGCCAGGGTGCGCACGTAGAGGCCGCCCTCGCTGATGTTGTACGAGTAGCCGATCTCGTCCTGGTCGGCGCCGGCGGTGCGGAAGCGCACCGCGGTGCCGTAGAGCACGCGAGCGCTGGCGCGCGCGTCGGTAATGCCGCGACGCATCAGC
>JBBJMR010000509.1:0-3968 GCA_037720395.1 Polyangiaceae bacterium | reverse complement strand
GGTGTACGGGGCGCAGAGGGCGTTGGAGGTCACGCAGGCGCCGGTGCCGTCGCAGAGCAGGATGCTCGCGCAGTGGGTGGTACCGTCGTCGGCGCACTCGTTCTCCGGGTCGGTGCCGGCGGCGATGGGCAGGCACTGGCCGTCCTCGACGCCGTTCGCCGACGCCAGGCAGGAGCGGCACTCGCCCTCGCACGGACCGGCGCAGCAGATGCCGTCGGCGCAGAAGCCGCTCAGGCACTCCTCGCCGGAGGCGCAGGCCGCCGGCTCGCAGCCCGGAGCTTGGCCGTACTCCTGGCAGGCGCCGGCGCCGTTGCAGAGCCCGTTGTCGGCGCAGCTTCCGGCGCCCGAGTCGAGGCACTCGTTGTCCGGGTCCGTGCCCTCGCTGACCGGGGCGCAGGTCCCATCGCTGCCGCCGGTGCGCGTGGCCAGGCACGACTCGCACACGCCATCGCAGGCCGCGTCGCAGCAGATGCCGTCGGCCGGCGGCTCCGGTAGGTCCGGGAAGACGCAGTGGCCGCTGGTGCACTCCTTGAAGTCGGCGCATGGGTCGCCGTTGGCGGTCAGCGTCCAGAGCTCGCTGGTGTCGAGGGTAGCCGTCGTCACGGGACCACCCTCGTCGCCGCCGACGACCAGGACTTCGCCGCCGTCCAGGCGCGTGGCCGAGTGCAGCTCGCGGGGCGTCGCGGCCGCGCCCCCCGGCGTCCAGGCTCCGCTGACCGGGTCCCAGAGCAGGGTGGTGTCGTAGATGATGTCCATCGTCTCGTCGAAGCCGCCGCGGCGGCCGCCGTGCAGCAGCACCAGACCGTTGTTCAGCTCGGTGGCGGTGTTGCTGAACCGCGGCAGCGGCAGCGGGTCGGTGGGCGCCCAGGTGCCGGCTTCGTACACATCGACGGCGGCCGTCGCGTCCAGTGCTCCGAAGCCGATGAAGGCCGTCACGCCGCCCACTGCCAGCAGGCGCCCATCGGAGAGCGGCACCATCGGGTAGTAGGCGCGCGCCGCCACCATCTGCGGCCCGGCGCTCCAGGTCTCGGCGACCGGATCGAAGAGGTCGCTGAAGACCTGGGCATCGAGATCGTTGGCGAACCCGCCGGCGACGATGACCCGACCGTCGACGAACGCGGCCGAGGCGGCCAGATGCGCGTGGGGCATGTCCGGGACCGGAGTCCACGCCGAGTAATCGGCGTTGGAGCGCTCGGCGCTGGCCAGGTCGATGGTGTCGTTCTCGCCGCCAGCCGCGAGCACGGTGTCGTCGGGGAGCATGACCGCCACGTGGTACGCCCGGCCGGTGACCAGCGCACCGGCGGCCGTCCAGTTGCCGCTGGCCACGTCGTAGATCTCGCAGCCGGCGGTGACGTCGGTGGCGGTCTCGGCCCGGCCACCGATGACCAGCGCCGCGCCGCCCGGATACGCCGCGCTGGGCAAGGCCAGCGCCTGGGCGCTGCGACGCGCTTCGGCCATCGGCGCCGCCGTGGCCCAGGTCCGGGTGGCGAGGTCGTAGACCTCGGCGGACGCCGTGAGCACGTCGCCGGCGAGGTCGCCGCCGCCGGCGGCCAGCACGCGGTTGCCGGGAAGGAGCGCGGCGACGTGGCGCGCGCGCTGCTGGGCCATCTCCCCCGTCAGCTCCCAGACGGGATCGACGACCACCGGGTAGCGCAGCCCGGCGTCGTCCCAGCGCACCTCCAGCGCGCAGCTCGCGGCGCCCGGGGCCACCGGCGACCGGAGCCAGGGCAGCCTGGGTGAGGTGTCGACGGCGCAGCCCTCCACCGCCAGGCGCAGCGCGCGCGCGTGGCCGGCCGAGTCGTGCACCGCGGGGGCCCGCACCCGCAGTCGCGGTGCGCCGCCCGCGTCGAGCACCTCGAGCACGTCGGCCACCAGGCGCAGCCCGGCCACCGCGGGGCCGAGCTCCAGGCGATAGGTCACCGCGGCGCGCGCCGGCGGCGCGGCGAAGAGGAGCTTGTCCTCCAGTCCGCCGCGGCGCGGATCGATGCGGTGATCGACGCCGGGCAGTGCGCCCCGGAAGACGAGCGACTCGCCGGCCCGCTCGGCCGCGACATCGCCAGCGCCGCCGAGGTGGACCTCGATCGACACGCCGCTGGCCGGATCGCCGATGGCGAATCCGTCGAGCGCGCGCTCGGGCAGGCGCGTGGTGGCGGCGGCGGACGACCGCAGCGCGCCTCTGCCAACGGTGGCGGGTACTGCCGGCTCCGCCGGCGACGCGGCGGCGAGCCGATCGCCGGGGCGGAGCACGGGCGAGCCGGTCACCTCCTCGCGGTCGCCGCCACAAGATGCCGTCGCCAGTGCGACGATCCACGCGAAACCAAGCCGTCCAATCACTGCGCGCACGGACATCGACGCTATCACCGCGCGCCGCACGGAGGAATCGGCCTACCGTCTATGCGCGGGGCCCGCCGACACACCTCGGTACCGTGACACCGGAACTCGCGCGACCCCGACGTTTACGAGGACGCCGTGCACGCGCGGCGACGAGCTCCTTGGAGCCCCCAGGCCCACGTTCGCGGCTGAAGACTAAGCCTGAAGCCTGAAGCCCGAAGCCCGAAGCCCGAAGCCTCTCGGCCTTCGCCCGAGGGGGGAAAGTCGAGTCAGACGGTGGCCTCGTCCTCGGCGCCGTGGCACGTGGCGAACGGCTTGCCGCTACCGCACGGGCAGGCCATGTCCGCCTTGACCGCCGGCTCCGGCGGCGGCGCGGGCGGCGGCGGCGGCTCCGAGACAGCCGCCGCGCCCTGCGACACGACCGGGGCGGCGTCGGCGTGCTGGGCGACGGCCGAGGCCAGCTGGCGCGCGTGCCGCTCGGCGTCGGCCGCCTCCAGCGCCTCCTCTTCCTCGACGCCGCGCACCTTGGTGCTGAAGAGCTTGGTGATGACGTTGGAGGAGACGCGGGCCACCATGTTCACGAACATGTTGTAGCCCTCCTTCTTGTACTCGTTCTTCGGGTCGCGCTGGCCGTACCCGCGCAGGCCGATGCCGTCGCGCAGGTGGTCCATGTCGGTCAGGTGATCGACCCAGGCCTTGTCGAGCTCCTCCAGGTACACGTGCCGGAAGAGGCGCAAGGTGAGCTCGATGCCCAGCTTCTTCTCGCGCTGCTTGTAGGCCTGCTCGGCGCGCTTGAAGAGGTCCTGCGCCAGCAGCTCGGCGTCGACGTTCTCGGTGATCTCGTCGCCGAGATCCATGCCGAAGTGCTCCTTGAACCCCTGGAAGATGCCGCCCCAGTCCCAGTCCTCCGGCGGCTTGCGCGGCGGGCAGCTCTCCTCGACCATGGCCCGGATGAGCCGGTCGATGAGGTCGAGCGCGCGCTCGCGCTGCTCGGTGAGCGCCTTGGGCACCATCTCGACGGCCTCGTCGTAGATCTCGAGGACCTTCTCCTCGCGACCGGTGACGTCGAGCTTCACGCCCCACTGCTCGTAGAACTCGCGGATCATCTGCTCGGTGTCGACGAGCTTGTTCTTCTTCGCGCTGCCCGCCTCGGCCTTGTCGGACTTCTTCTTGGCCTTGGCGCCGCCGCCTCCGCCGCCGCCTCCGCCGGTGCCTCCGCCGGTGCCCGAGGCCTTCTCGAAGTCGGCGCGGCTCGGGTGGCGGCGGCGGCCGTCGTCGTCGCGCGGCGTCACCGGGTCCTCGCAGAAGAGGCCGAGACGCAGGGCGACCTCGGGGGCCACCGTCTCGGCCACCGAGGGGTCGGACTTGATCTTGCGGCGCTCGCCGGTGGGCTTGCCCTCCTCGTCGACCACCTCCGGCGCGTAGCGCCCGAGAAGCATCTGCTGACGCATCTCGTAGATGGTCTTGCGCTGCGCGCTCATCACGTCGTCGTACTCGAGCAAGTTCTTGCGGATGTCGAAGTTGCGCTCCTCGACCTTCTTCTGCGCGTTCTCGACGCTCTTGGTGACCCAGGGGTGCTCGATGGGCTCGTCATCGGGCATGCCCATGCGCTCCATCAGGTTCTTCACCCGGTCGCC
>JBBJMR010000219.1:0-14925 GCA_037720395.1 Polyangiaceae bacterium | reverse complement strand
CTGGTCGGGGGAGAGACGCGCCCCGCCGGGCCGTGGCAGGTCAACGTCCACGCCGTTCTCGCGATACCCATCCGCGACGGAGCCACGCAGATCGCTCAGGTTGAGGCCGGGGAAGCGTAGGGCAGTGTCGGTGCAACGCGGCGGCAGCTGGCTGGTGGCGGAGATCTGGATTCCGCTCGGCGTGACCCCGCCGCCGCTCGACGAGCCACCGCTCGGCTCGTTGCTGGTGCCGCCGCCGAGGAGGTTGTCCTCGTCGCCGGCGCCGATGTCGCCGATGCATGCCGAGAGCGCAGCGGCGCCGCACAGCAGGAGCACCGTCGCCAGGCCGCGCGATGCGCGCGCGAGAGGTGTCTCCGTGGGTGTCGTTGGCGTCGCTGTGCTCGCCGCGTGGCTTCGCATGGTGCGCTCCTGGGCGGGGGCGGGCACGCAGCTCAGACCATCGAGCCGCAGGCACCGCAGAGAGCCAACAATCTGCGCCGTATGGGCCGCGAATCAAGCTAAAAAACCGAACAGATTCGCATTACTACCCATTCACACATTGCCGCTGATAGAGGACTTTCCAAGGCGGCTGGACAGTACGCGTGGGGTTGGATTCCAGGGGCGTGTCCGGGGTGCGCAGCTCTGCGCAAGGGGCGCTGATCCGACCCGGATCACGCACGTCGCGCGCGTTCGTCGCGGCGTCTGCTCAGCCCTTGAGGAGGAAGTCGAGCGCGTGCGCCCCGGCGACGTCGGGGAACTGGCCGGCCACGTCGTCGGAGATGCCGAGCGCCTTGGCCACGGTGCGCCAGACGTAGGCGCCGGGGAGGCGACCGTCGTTGCTGGTGCTGGCCTCGAGCAGCGCGCCGGTGTCGGGGTCGGGTGCGCGGAAGCTGTAGACGTGCCCATCGCCGTCGTCGCCGGCCACGCCCACGTCGCCCCAGTAGCCGCCCTTGATCATGCCGCCGGCGAGCACGATGCTGTTCTTGCCTTCGTTGCCGGCCGAGCCGGCCGCCGGGGAGCGGCCGCCGTCGGTGGTGTAGATGGCGATGAGCGTGCGCTCGTAGATGCCCGCCTCCTTCAGCTTGGCGATGAGCCGGCTGAGCGAGAGCGCCACCTGCAGCGTCATGGTGTTCATCTGATCGGCGGTGCGCTGGTCGTGGACGTCGACGTAGTCGAACTCCAGCGACACCGAGCGGGACATGCCGCTCTCCACGATCTTGTAGGCGTAGGCCACCTGCTCCCAGATCTGCGCCTTGACCGAGGCGGGGTCGGTGGCCTGGTCGGGCACGCCCTCGCCCCAGTACATCTCCTCCTCCGGCGTCAGCGGGAGGCTGACCACCTTGGTGGAGTTCGAGAAGAGCAGCTTCTCCGCCTCGAGCAGGGAGGCCGTGTGGCTGTCGATGGCGCCCTGCCCGTAGTGGCGCTTCTCCAGGAAGGTCGGATCGACCTTGGCCAGGATCTGGCGGAAGGTCTCGGCCTCGGCGGCGGTGGGCAGGATGTTGAGGTCCTGCACCTGCTCCGGGAAGGCCTGGAAGAGCGCGTCCTTCGACTGGATGCGATCGAGCTCCGCGCCGCTCAGGCCCGCGGCGAAGTGATAGGCGGTGTGGATGGAGCGGCTGATTCCCTTGAAGGCGATGCCGTTGCGCGGCGAGTTGCCCTTGGACTTCGACCAGAAGTTGTGGAGCGTCGCCGGTGTCGGGGTGGTGGTGTAGAACTCCTCCACGCCCTGCGGGAAGTTGCTCACCGGGTCGTTCTGGAACATCGGCATCTTGCCGGCCGTCTGATCGTACGAGCGCCCCGGCGAGCGAAGGGCGTTGGCCGCCTCGTGGCCGTGGATGGCACCCACGGAGAGCTCGCAGGTCTCGATGCAGGCGATGGTGTCGAGGTGCGGGTCGAGGGCCATCGACTCCGGCGTGAGGTAGACGTTGTTGGCCCGCTGGGCGAGGTCGGCCATCTGGTAGAACATCGCAGCCTTGCGACCGCTCTCGCCGCGCTTGAGGTTGGCGTAGGTCGCCAGGCCGGGGGCCACGAAGAGGTGACCGTGGTCCCACTGGTCGCGCAGGTTGATCTCGATGAAGTTCATCGGGGGCTCCTGCGCCTCGGCGCTGCCCACCATGTCGCCGACGGCGTAGCGGATGGCAGCAGGGATGGTGGGCGCGGCCAGCGCGGCACCGAGGAGCTTCATGAACCGGCGTCGCGACGCCGGGTGCATCCGCTCGAGCTCGGGGGTCTTCATGGCTCTTCTCCGGTCAGGCTGAGCACCGTGGCCCGCACGATGTCGGGGTCGATGAAGGTGGCGACGAAGATGGACCCGAACGTCGGGTCGGAGTCGGAGGCGCTGGCCGCGGCGCCGATGCGCGCCAGCAGCTCGGGGTGGATGTCCACCGAGGTGTCGAGCATCAGGCCGTAGTCCAGCGCGTTGCGCGCCGCGCAGCCGAGGAACAGCGGGTGCTTGGTGAGCACCTTGGCCGCCTCGGAGAGGTTGGCCACCTCCTGGCCGAGGAACTGCGAGGTCTCCAGCCTGGCCTCGTCGGGGTTGTCGAGGTGCGAGGCCATCAGGCCGTTCAAGGAGCGCCCCAGCTCGCCCTCCGGGTCCTGGATGCCGTCGGCGGCGTCCTGCCACAGGCCCTTGGCGTCGAACTTCACGAACATCTGCGCGTGCAAGCTGAACTGGCCATGGCACGTGTAGCAGCCGGAGCCGTTGCCGAAGCCGCTCTTGGCCTCTTCCACCGTCTGCTCCTCGGGCGTCAGGGCGCGGAACATGGGGATGAGGCGCTCCTTGTCGATGCGCGGCTGCACCTCGTCGTCCTGCGGATAACCGACGCAGAGGAAGCCGCGCATCATCGTGCTCGAGCGGGTGAGGTTGAAGCGGCTGGCACGGCTCATCAGGTAGCCGCGGGTGGTGAGGACGCCGGCCGTGTAGGGCGCGCCGCTGTCGCACTCGATCACCTGGTCCTCGGCGTCGTAGCAGCTCTCGCTGGTGAGCAGCTGCGACCACGGCAGGTCGTGGGCCACCACGTGCTCGGCGAGGTTGCCGGGCAGGTTCATGTCCACGCCCTCCTTGGTGCCGCTGGTGCTGAGGCGCTGCTCGATGAGCGCGCGCGCCGCCTTGGCGAAGGCTGGCTCCTCGGTCCAGCCGAGGAGGATGGGCTCGATGGCCGCGCCGCCCTTGTCGGCGACGGAGGCCTGCTCCTTGGCGCTGAGCACGCGACCCACGAAGGGCGGCGCGAGCTTGCCCAGGTACTGCTGCGTCTGCTCCGCCGAGAGCGTGGTGATGTCGGTGAAGCCCTCGGTGCCGCCGCCGGGGCCGGTGCTGTCGCCGGAGCCGCCGGAGGTCTCGCCGCCCTCGCTCTCGGGGTGGTGATCGCCGATGTCGCCGATGCACGCGCCGAGCAGCGCGGCCATCGCCGCCAGGCCCATGACGCGGGCAGAGAGGTGCAGCCGCATCATTGGACCACGAACTCCGCGGCGGACAGGACCGCCAGGCAGGTAGCCTGGTACTTGGCGTCGCCGTCGACCGAGCCGACCGAGCTCTCGATGGCCGAGATGTCGTCCTCGGTCGCCACGCGGCCCCAGGCCTTCTCGATAAGCTTGTCCGCGTCGCCGGGCAGGCTGGGATAGAGCTGCTTCATCTTGTCCGAGCTGCACGCGATCTTCAGCGACTTCGCCCACAGCGCCATGCGCGCCGGCGTCCACATCTTGTTCGGTTGCACGCCCTGCCCGTGGTCGTAGTCACCGAGGTTGAGGCGGTTGGCGCGCAGATCGGAGAGCAGCGGATCCTCGGTGGTCACCTCGAGGACCGACGCCACGCGCGACAGGCGCACCCAGAACGGCAGCAGCTGCGGCTGCTCGTGGGGCAAGTCGAAGGCGGGGTCGCCCTGCGGATTCTTGTCCGTGTCCCCGCCCCCGGGAAGGAGGGGATCACTGCCCCCCGGCTTGTCGGTCTGGTCGCCTATCTCACCGACGCATCCGAGGCTTCCGAGGCTTCCGAGGGCGCCGGCGAGGGTGAGGACGGCTAACGTGGCATGGCGTGGGTACACGTAGGGCCTCCGAGTGGTGCCCGTTTTCTCGCACGATCCGTACCCTTCGCCCTACATGCGCCGCGAGCGCTAAGTCGAGCGACGCGTTGCGCCAGCGATCGAAGATGGCAATCCGGTTGGACTTTTGGCCGCTCGCCTGGATCGCAGCTTCTTCTCCATGGTCGCTGCCGAGTTCAGAGGAAATGCGGGGAAGTGTGGGATGAATTCGGATGCGTGACGCGTCGATCGCTGCGACGCGTCACGGCGTGCCGGGCGTCGATGGGACCGGGAGGCACGCCTTCCGCGCCACAGCGTCACGGTATCCGCGCCAGAGCGCGTGGGCCCGCCGCACGGCCTGGTGCACGCGCTCCCCGAGGGCGCCGTCCGCGTGGTCGAGGACCATGCGCCAGGCGTCCTCGCGGTGGCCGCCTTCCACGGCGCGGTGCGCGCGCGCGAGCCTCATCTGCTCCGGCGGGCAGCCGTAGTGCACGACCAGGGGGTGGGCGCGGATGGCGGCCTCCACGTCGGGCACCTCGCGGGTGCCGGCCATCTCGGCGCGCTCGTGCACGCTGCCCTCCACGAAGATGGTGAGCACGGCGGCGCCCACGACCCAGGGCGGCGATGCGCTCACCTCGTCGAGGAAGGCGCGGTAGGCGGCCGCTTCGGGCTCGAGCGGGGCGGGGGACTCGAGGTCCTGCACCGCGAAGCCGAGCCCGCCCATCATCTCCAGGAAGAGCTCGGGGTGGGGGACGCCGAAGGAGAGGCCTCCGGTCTGCTCCTCGTAGATGTTCGCGGCCAGGGCGTGCCGAACCTCCTCGGGCGGGCCCTGGCCGAGCAAGCGCGCGAGCAGCACCGGGAAGTCGCGCACGTACGTCTGGTACTCGTGGCGGAAGTGCACGAGGAGCTGGTCTCGCGACAGCCCCGGACGGGTGAAGCAGTGCCAGGCCCAGTGGTTCTTCTGGTCCATCACCGCCAGCAGACGTTCGCGCAGGTCGCTCATGCGCAGCCCCTCGACGCGGGCGTATACCCACACGGGCGCACCAGCCCGCGGGCGTACCAACCTGCCGTCTTTCGCGAGCTTGTCAGCAGTCGCGGAGTGGATCCACTTTCTGCCTAGCTGATAGCATCGCCCGACATGTCTTTCGACAGGCCACCTGCGGTCGCAGGAGCCGCGGTGCGGCTGGGGCGCTACACCCTCGTCAAGGAGACGGCTGGCAGCGGCGTGGGCTCCACATGGATCGCCCGTTCCGATGCCGACGCCGGCGGGGCGACGCGTCTCTTCTCGCTGCTGCGCTTCCACAAGCACGTGACCAAGAAGGTCGACGTCGCGGAGGCCATCCTCCAGGAGGCGCGCCACGCGCAGAAGCTGCGCCACGACAACGTGGTGGCGGTGGTGGAGACGGGCGTCGCCGACGGCGAGGTCTTCGTCGTCTCCGACTGGGTGGAGGGCGAGAGCTGGGCCGGCCTGGTGGCCGCCGCCGGCAACGAGGGGCTGCCGGTCGAGGTCAGCGTGCGCCTGGCGCTCGACGTCCTCGATGCGCTGCAGGCCGCCCACGATCTCGGCGCCGAGGCGCTGGTGCACGGGGAGCTCAACCCCTGGCAGGTGATGATCGGCACCGACGGCGTGGCGCGCGTGGCGGGCTTCGGTCTGGCGCGGGCGGTGGCGCGCATCGGCCCGCACGGGGTGAAGAACCACGACCGCCTCGCCTACGGCGCACCGGAGCGCGTCAAGGCGATGGGCGGCGCCTCGGGCTCCAATGTGCCCGCCGAGCCGCAGAGTGACGTCTTCTCTCTGGCCGCCATGCTCTGGGAGTCGCTGGCGCGGCAGCGCCTCTTCTCCTCGAAGATGGAGGCTGCCGTCGTCCAGAAGGTGCTCACCGCCCCCATCCCCGAGCTGCCGGCATCGGCGCCGATGACGCTCGGCGACGTGGTGAAGCGCGGGCTGGAGCGCGACCCGCAGAAGCGCTACCCGACCCCGGGGGCCATGGCCCGGGAGCTCGAGGCCGCCTCGGACGCGGGCTCGCGCGAACAGGTCGCGGCCGCGCTGGCGCGCTTCGCCGGCAAGGCGATGGCCAGTCGCCGCGCCGACATCGACGCCGCGCTGCAGCAGGGCGGCGGAGCGGTGCGCGGCCCGGCAGCACCGCGCCCGCGCGCGGCCACGCTGGTCGGCATTCCTTCCGGCGACGAGCGCTCCCAGAGCCCGCTCTCGCTCGGCGCCCACGGCGCCCTGCCGCCGCACGCGGCCATCCGCGCGCCGAGGGCCGAGCCGGCGGTCCTCGCCACCGGCTGTCCATTGCCGGCGCCGGCGCCGCCCGCGGCCGAGCGCGACCCCGCGCTCGCGCGCGGCGCGCTGGTGCCGCCGCCTGCCCCGAGCGTGACCGAGCTCGGCGAGGCCGACGTCGAGGTGGTCACCGACCCGGGCGTCGTCGTGCCGTCGCCGGCCGCGGCGTCCGCAGCGCCACCTCCGCCGCGACAGCGACAGCAGAGCAGGCCGCGCGTGAACACGTTGCTCGGGTTCGTGCCGCCGTCGGGCACCGAAGGCGGCAGCAAGAGCGGCAACGGAGCTTCGACTCCGAAGCCCGCGCTCGCCAGCTCGACAGGAGCGAGATCTCCCGGCGGAGCCTCGACAGGAGCGAGGTCTCCTGACGGAACCTCGACAGGAGCGAGGCCTCCTGAGAGAACCTCGACCGCGCCCGCGGCGAAGCCGGTTGGCGCCGCGCGCGCCGAGGTCCCTACGCTGGGCCGGCACGGCGTCAGCGGGCCCAGGAACCTGACGCGCCCCTTCGCGTCGGCCAGGCCGCCGCCGGTCAAGCCCTCGTCGGAGGCCTCGTCGGAGGCCCTGGCAGCGGCCGAGGGCGCAGCCGTGCCTTCTCCGCCCCGCAGCGACCGCGCCGATCGCGCCGCTGGCGAGCGCCGACACCCGGCTGCTGCCGCCGCTGGTCGATCTGGCCGATCTGGTCGCGCTGGGCGACGCGGCGTCCGCCGAGCCAACGCCCTCGCCGTCGCAAGCCGCCACCAGGCCTGCCCCGCGGTCGCCGCCAGGCCGGTAGCCGGTGCCAGGCCGCTGGCCGCGGCCAGGCCGTTGCCGAAGGCCACCGCGCCGGCGCCGAAGCCGCTGCCCTTTTCCGCGAAGAAGCTCGGCGAGGCGCTCTTCGGCAAGAAGAAGGAAGACAAGAAGGACGCCACCAAGGACGCCACGCAGGCCGATGCGCGCCCCGCCGCGCCGCTCCCCGCCGCCGGCAGGAAGCCGGAGCCCGCCGGGCGACCCATGTCGGACGAGGGGCCGCCGGTCACCAAGACGGGCGACTCGCGCTCGCCGGTGAGCGGCAAGCCGTTCGGCCGCGTCGGGGAGGCCATCGACCGCCTCCGGCCGGGCTCCACCCTCGGCCGGTACGAGATCCTCATGCCTGCCGCGCAGGGCGGCATGGCCTCGGTCTGGGCGGCGCGTCTGCAGGGCAGCCGTGGCTTCCAGAAGACGGTGGCCATCAAGACCATGCTCCCGGACGTCTCCGACGATCCGGATTTCGAGTCGATGTTCCTCGACGAGGCGCGCGTCGCCGCCAAGATCCGCCACCCCAACGTGGCCGAGATCCTCGAGCTCGGCGAGGAGAACGACGTTCTCTTCCTGGTGATGGAGTGGGTCGAGGGCGAGACGGTCGGCGGCCTGCAGCGCGCCGCCAAGGCGCAGGGCGGCGTCCCGCTGCCCATCGTGCTGCGCATCGCCTCCCAGGTGTGCGCCGGGCTGCACGCGGCGCACGAGCTGCGTGACGACCAGGGCGCGCTGCTCGATCTCATCCACCGCGACATCTCGCCGGCCAACGTCATCGTCTCCACCCAGGGCTTCGTGAAGATTGTCGACTTCGGCATCGCCAAGTCGAAGGGGCGCATGCACGTCACGCGCGCCGGCGACATGCTCAAGGGCAAGACGCCGTATCTGTCGCCGGAGCAGCTGGGGTCGCTGGTCATCGATCGCCGGAGCGACATCTTCTCGCTCGGGGCCCTGCTCTACGTGCTCACCACCGGGCTGCACCCGTTCCGCGGCGACACCGACCTGAAGACGGTGGAGAACATCGCCCTGCGCGCGCCGGTGCCGCTGCGAGACATCCTGCCCGACCTCGATCCGGAGTTCGAGAAGGTGGTCCTCAAGGCGCTGTCCAAGGAGCCCGGCCAGCGCTACGCCACCGCCGCGGAGATGCAGCGCGCCATCGACCAGGTGGCCTCCAACCTGGTCACCGAGCGGGAGGGCCGCTCGAAGATCGGCGAGCCGGTCACCGACGCCGACGTGGCGGCCTTCCTGCGCAAGGTCGTCGGCGACGCCCTCGACAAGCGCGCCGCCGAGCTGCGCGCGGCCATCGCCAACGCCGACAGCGAGCGGCAGACCGAGCCCATGCCGATCACCGTGCCCGCGCCCGCGGACAGCGGCTCGCACGTGATCGAGGAGCTGGAGACCGTCGACATCGTGAGCTCGCGCCCGGCCGGCGTCGCCGACGCGGTGAAGGACGGGCCGCGCCAGCTGCCCGCCGTGGCCGCGCGGCAGATGTCGGAGACCAAGCCGGAGCGCGCGATCGACGACGACGTCGACATCGGCGAAATCGGCATGGAGTCGGCGCGGCCACCCACGTCGGAGGCCAGGTCGGAGGCCGAGGCCGCCACCGACGGGCGGCCACCGTCCCGCTGACCTCGACCGTGCGACGTCTCCTGGCGGAGCCTCGACAGAGGCAGGGTCTCCTGGCGAAGCCTCGCTTTCCTCGCGCCCGCCGCCCCCGTCCACCGAGCAGGTGCGCCGCAAGCAGCTGGCGAAGCGCGCGGTGATCGGCGCCATGGTCGGCTGCGGCTTGCTCGCCGTCATCGCCCTGGCGAGCCGCGGCGGGGACGACAAGGCGGCGATGCCGGCACCGCCGAGCCGCGTCGAGTCGCCGCCGCCCACGCCGCCCACGCCTCCGGCGGAGACCGTGGCCACCGCGCCGCCCGCCTCCGCCTGCCGAGCCGCCGCCGGTCCCCGAGCCTCCGCCGACCGTGGCCGAGCCGGTGGTCGAGCCCGCGCCGCCGCCCAAGGCCGCCGCCGAGAAGCCGGCCCCCGCCGACAAGCCCGCGGCGGCCAGCAAGCCCGCGACGCCGGCCAAGCCGCCGGCTGCGGCGGCCGCGAAGGCGCCCGCGGCCAAGCCCCCCGCGGCCAGCAAGCCTCCCGCCTCCAAGCCCGCCGCCAAGCCGGCCGGCACGACCAAGAAGTACAACCCGAAGGGGATCTGACGATGGGCGACTCGGGACTCGTCGGAGGGACGGGGCAATGTCGCGTGCCGCGCCGTGCGCGGTTGTCCGCTCGCAGCGCGCGCCCGCTGCGCATCGCGCTCCTCGGCGCCGCCCTGCTGGCCGCGCCGCTGCCGGCGCGCGAGGCGGCAGCGCAGCCGACCGCCGCGCAGCCCTCCAAGGAGCAGGTCAAGAAGGCCACCGGTCACTTCGAGAAGGGCAGCCGCCTCTACGACCAGAAGAAGTTCGCGCTGGCGCTGACGGAGTTCAAGTCGTCGTACGACTCGGTGAAGAGCCCCAACTCCCATCTGTACGTGGCGCGGTGCATGGCGGCGCTCGGCGAGACGCGCGAGGCCTGGCTGGAGTTCGACGCCACCGCCAACGAGGCCGACGAGCGCGCCAAGACCGAGGAAAAGTACGTGCCCACGCGGGACACCGCCCGCCTGGAGCGCGACGAGCTCAACGCCAAGATCGGGCTGGTCACCGTGGAGGTGAAGAACGCCGACCCGACCGCGAAGCTCCGGGTGGCTGGCAACGACGTGGCCGCCGAGCGCTGGGGCAAGCCGGTGCCGGTGGCGCCGGGCGACGTGGAGGTGGTGCTCGAGCCGGCGTCGGGTGCGGCGGTGCGCCAGCAAGTGGCGGTGGCCGCCGGCGAGAGCAAGCAGGTCAGCGTGGACGCCGCCCCGCCGGCCGCGCCAGTGCCGGTGGCCGCCACCAGCGCCGACGCCGACGTCGACGCCGGTCTGCCCACCGATCGCAGCAAGCTACGGCCCTGGGCCTACGTGGCCGGCGGCGTGGGCGTGGCCGGTCTGGTGATGTTCACCGTCGCCGGCCTGATGAGCCGCTCCACCTACTCCGAGCTCGAGGACAGCTGCGGCAACGGCCCCTGTGCCTCGGAGCGCCAGAGCGACATCGACGCCGGGCAGACGCAGCAGACGCTGGCCAACGTCGGGCTGGTGGTGGGCATCGTCGGCGTCGGAGCCGGCGTCACCCTCTTCTTCCTCAGCCGCGGCGGCAGCGTCGCGCCGCCGACCGAGACCGGCAAGGTCACGCTCACGCCGGAGATCGGCCTGGGTCGGGCAGGAGTGCGCGGCACCTTCTGAAGGGTCGAGCGAGGTGACTCCGCGCGACGCCGGGACCGGCCTGGTCGGCAAGCTCCTCTCCGGGCGCTACCGCATCGAGGCCTTCGTGGCGCAGAGCAGCGGCGGCGCGCTCTACCGCGGCGAGCACGTGCACATGCGCAAGCGCATCGCGGTGAAGGTGCTCGGCGCCGCCGCCGCCGCCGCGCCCGAGGCGCTGGCGCGCTTCGAGCGCGAGGCCATCGCCGGCGCGCACGTCGATCATCCCAACGTCGCCGCCGCCAAGGACTTCGGCGCTCTCGACGACGGCGCACGCTTCCTGGTGGTCGAGTACCTGGAAGGGCAGACGCTGCGGCAGCTCCTCGACGAGGTCCGCGCGCTGCCGGCGGAGCGGGCGCTGCGCGTGGCGCGCCAGCTCGCGCTCGGCCTCTCCGCGGCGCACCAGCGCGGCATCGTCCACCGCGCGCTGGCGCCGGACAACGTGTGGCTCGTCAGCCGCGGCGGCGAGGACGATGTGGTCAAGGTCGTGGACTTCGGCTCCGCCATGCTGCCGCCCGAGCTGGTCAGCGCCCGCCCCGCGCCGGGCCTGCCCGACCGGCTGGCCACGCCGGTGGCTCCCGCGCCGTCGGTGCTGCCGTACGCCTCGCCGGAGGTCGTCCTCGGCGGGAGCATCGACGGGCGCAGCGATCTGTACTCGCTCGGCGTCATGCTCCACGAGATGTTCGGCGTCGCGCCGGCACAGCTGCGCGGTGGCGCGCCGCCGGCGCCCGCCATGCCCGCGGGCCTCGCCGCGCTGGCGCGCCGCCTCGTCGCCCGGGATCCGGCGCAGCGTCCGGAGAGCGCCGAGGAGGTGGCCGACGCGCTGGAACGCATCGACTCGGGCACGCGTCGCGCCTCGCTCGTCTCGGCCGGCGAGCTGGCCACCGGCGAGACGGTGCTCTCGCAACGGGCCGCTGCTGCGACCCGGCGCCGGCGCGGTGCGCGTGGTCGCGGCAGCTGGCCGCGCCGCGCCTGCGCCCGCAGCCGCCCCGCGCCGGGCGCCGCCGCCGACGGCGGGGCGCCGGTGCCGCAGCGCCGATACCGCGGGCCATATCGCTGGCCATCGCCGGGCTCGGCGGCATCGTGCTGCTGGTGGTCGGGGCCATCGTCCTGCGCGCGCCGCTGGGCGACGAGGGCGAGGCGGCGGCCGCCCCCGGCGCACCACCCACGGCTCCTGCGTCCGCCGCGGGCGCCGCCGGGCCCTCGTCGAAGCCGGCGGCCTCCGGCGCCGGCACCACCCGCATCGAGCCGGCCATCGATCCCGACTCCGGGGCGCGCGTCCTGTCCGAGCAGCTGGTGCGCGAGGTCGACAATCGCCGCTGGAAGGACGGCGTGGTCACCCTGGAGCGCCTGGTCGCCGAGAGCCCGGAGGCGGTGCGGGTGCGCGACACGCGCAACGCGGTCGTCGAGCTGGCGATGCGGGTGATGCTCGTCGAAGGCGACGCCTCCGATCGCGTCTTCGGGTTGCTCACCGGCAAGCTGGAGGAGCTCGGCGTCGATATTCTCTACGAGCTCATGACCACCAAGGGCGGCTCGCGCGCCGCCAAGCGCGCCAGCGATCTGCTGGCTCGCCAGGACATCCAGAAGCGCGGCAGCGGCGCGCTGCGCATCGCCTACGAGCTACGCCAGGCCTCCTGCGCCAGGAAGCCGGCGCTCTTCGAGCGCGCCCAGGAGGACGGCGACGGTCGCACCCTGGGCCTGCTGGTGCAGCTCAATCGATCCTGCCGTCGCCGCGACGCCTGCTGCATGCACAACGACCCGCGCCTCAAGCAGGCGGTGGACGCGCTGCGCGAGCGGCTCGAGAAGTAGCGCGCCGCGCCGGACTCGATTGCCCACAACGCGAAAGCCCCCCTCCCGGAGGAAGAGGGGCCTTCTGTCGTACTCGAGGGTGAGGGGGACGGCGCTCGCGCTAGCGACCTGCCGGAGCCCCGCCAGGCCCGCCCTTGGAGATCTTGCCCTTCTTGTCGCCGCTGTGGCCGTGGAAGGTGCGCGTCGGGGCGAACTCGCCGAGCTTGTGCCCGACCATGTTCTCGGTGACGAACACCGGCACGAACTTGCGGCCGTTGTGCACTGCGAAGGTGAGCCCGACGGCGTCGGGGACAATCGTCGACCGGCGCGACCAGGTCTTGATCACCTTCTTCGACCCGGTGGCCTGCGCCGCCTGGATCTTCTCGTTCAGGTGACCGTCGAGGAACGGGCCCTTCTTTACGCTGCGAGGCATTCTCTCAACCCTTCTTGCCGCGGCGACGGATGATCATCCCGTCGGTGCGCTTGTTGTTACGCGTCTTCAAACCCTTGGCGAGCTGACCCCACGGCGAGCACGGGTGACGACCACCCGAGCTGCGCCCCTCGCCACCACCCATGGGATGGTCGACGGGGTTCATGGTCACACCGCGGTTGTGCGGACGACGCCCGAGCCAACGGGTGCGGCCAGCCTTGCCGATGCTGATGTTGGAGTGGTCGGTGTTCGACACCTGGCCAATGGTGGCCCGGCAGTCGAGGTGCACCTTGCGGATCTCGCCGCTGGGCAGGCGAACCTGGCCCCAGACCGCGTCCTTGGCCATGAGCGAGGCCGCGGAGCCGGCGGAGCGCACCAGCTGGCCGCCCTTGCCCTTCTTGAGCTCCAGGTTGTGAATGGTGGTCCCCGGCGGGATGAAGCGCAGCGTCAGGCTGTTGCCGGGCTTGATGTCGGCGTTGCGGCTGGCGAGCAGCTCGGCGCCGACGGCCAGGCCGTCCGGGCAGAGGATGTAGCGCTTCTCGCCGTCCACGTAGTGGAGCAGCGCGATGCGCGCGGTGCGGTTGGGGTCGTACTCGATGGCAGCCACCGTGGCGGGGATGCCGATCTTGTCGCGCTTGAAGTCGATGAGGCGGTAACGCTGCTTGTGACCACCGCCGCGGAAGCGGGTGGTGATGCGGCCGGCGTTGTTGCGGCCGCCGGTGGAGCTCTGCTTCTCCGTCAGCGAACGCTCGGGCGTCGTCTTGGTGACGTCCTTGAAGTCACTGACCGAGTAGAAGCGCCGGGCTGGCGATGTCGGCTTGTAGTTCTTGATGCCCATGGTCTTGCCTCTGCTCCCTGGTCAGCTTTCCGCCGAGGAGCTCTCGCTCGTCTCGTCGAAGAACTGGATCTCGTCGCCCGGCTTGAGGGTGACGATGGCCTTCTTCCAATTGCGCAGCTTGGCGTAGCCGCGGCCCATGCGCTTGTCCTTGCCGCGATAGTTCAGCGTGTTGACGTCGACCACGCCGACCTTGAAGAGCACCTGGATGGCGTTCTTGATCTGGATCTTGTTGGCACCCGGGCGGACCTCGAAAATCACCTTGTTGCCGCTGTCGCGCAGGCGACTCGACTTCTCGGTGAGGATGATGGGCCGGCGGATGATCTCTTCGGGCTTGAGAAGCATGGCTCCCTCTCCTTACTTCAGGCAGCGCGCTTCGAGCGCCTTGCAAGCGTCCCGGGAGACCACCAGGTGGTCGTGGCGGAGGAGGTCGTAGACGTTGACCCCTTCCACCGGGAGGAACTGGTGCTTTTCGCAGTTGCGAACGCTGCGCACCAGCTTGTCGTTGGTGACCGCGTCGACGACCAGCGCCTTCTTGTCGAGCTTGAGGATGCTCAGGGTGGAGAGGAAGCCCTTGGTCTTCATCTCCGGCAGGTCGAGGTTCTCGAGGACGATGAGGCGGCCCTCCTTGGCGAAGAGGCTGAGCGCGCTCTTCAACGCCGCGGCGCGCACCTTGCGCGGCGGGCGGTAGGACCAGTCCTTCGGCTCCAGCGCGTGGGCGTGACCGCCGCCGGCGTGGTGCGGGGCGCGCACCGAGCCCTGGCGGGCGCGGCCGGTGCCCTTCTGCTTGTAGATCTTCTTGGACGAGCCAGCGACGGCGCTGCGCTCCTTCGTTGCCTTGGTGCCGGCGCGCCGCGAGGCGAGCTGGGCCTTGACCACCTCGTAGAAGAGATGCTCCTTGACCTCGGCGCCGAAGACTTCGTCCGAGAGGTCGATGTCTCCGACCTTCTCGTGCTTCAGGTTGAATACGGCGATCTTCATGGCGCCTCCTACGACTTGATCTCGACGTCCACGCCGGCGCTCAGATCGAGCTTCATCAGCGCATCCAGGGTCTGCTGCGTCGGCTCGATGATGTCGAGCAGGCGCTTGTGGGTGCGGATCTCGAACTGCTCGCGCGACTTCTTGTCGACGTGCGGCCCGCGCAGCACCGTGTAGCGGCGAATCTCCGTGGGCAGGGGGATGGGACCTGCCACGTGGGCGCCAGTTCGCTTCGCGGTCTCGACGATGTCGGTGGTCGACTTGTCGAGCAGCTGGTGATCGAACGCCTTGAGGCGAATACGGATCTTGGTGCTATCGGCCATATCGAGGCTCCAGAGTCGGTTTTCTGCGGGCTGCAGGCTTCGGGGTCTGTGTTCTCGGCCGCTGTTCGGCGCGGGTGGGCTGTCCACCCGCCCCGAAGCCTGCTGCCAAAAGTTCTTCCAGGTGATGGTTACTCGAGGATCTTGGTGACGACGCCGGCGCCGACCGTCTTGCCGCCCTCGCGGATGGCGAAGCGCATCTGCTCCTCGA
>JBBJMR010000031.1:0-42386 GCA_037720395.1 Polyangiaceae bacterium | reverse complement strand
TGGGGTGGACCGGCGATTTGCCGCCCCGGGCGCCGTCGTGGAACTGCTCGTTGGGTGGCTGGTGCGGGTCGTTGTCCCGCGCCAGCCCGCCGGTGGCCAGGACGCGGCAGGGATGACCGAGGTCCTTGACCAGCCGCGCGCAGAGGCCGTCGACCAGCGCCGCGTAGCCGAAGACGATGCCCGACTGCATGGACTGCACCGGGTTCTTGCCGAGGACACGGGGCGGGACGGCGATCTCCACGCGGTGGAGGCGGGCCGCGCGCGAGAAGAGCGCCTCGGCGCTGATCTGCACGCCGGGGGTGATGACGCCGCCCAGGTACTCGCCCTTGGGCGAGACGCAGTCGAAGGTGGTGGCGGTGCCGAAGTCGACCACGATGAGCCCGGACTTCGGCGAGGGCCCGTCGTTCTTGCGCAGCCACTCGTAGGCGGCGACGGCGTTGACGATGCGGTCGGCGCCGACCTCGCGCGGGTCCTCGTAGAGGATGGGCATGCCGGTGCGGATGCCCGGACCCACGACCATCGCCTCGCGAGCGAAGGCGCGGCGCACCATGGCCACCATGGTGTCGGTCAGCGAAGGGACCACGCTGGCCACGATGGCGTCGTCGATCGGCGGCCCGATCGCGGGTGACCCGATCGCTGCCCCCACCGTGCCGCTGCCCCCGAGGCCGCCGACGCCGCGCATGGCCAGCATCTGGTGCACCAGCACCGCGTACTCGTCGGCGGTCCGCGCCCGGGCGCTCTCGGTGCGCACGTGGTGCAGCAGCGTGGTGCCGTCGAAGACGCCGTAGCTGATGTTGGTGTTGCCGACGTCGATGACCAGGAGCATCGCGGTTGGGCTCGCGGGGGCGAGAGGTGGTGCCTTCGTAGTCCACTCCGGCCCCGGGAGCGAGCGTGGCGACTGTGCGTCGATGTGAGTCGACGCGCTGCGGCTCGAGGAATCGTGTCGGTGCCATGAAGATTGCCGATCCATCCGACGCGACTATTGGACATAGTTGCTCTCGTCGGAGGAACGCCATGAAGGTGTCTTCGCTTGCGCGCGATGGTCGCAGAGGCCGAGCGCGACGTGCACGACGGGCTGCGGCCCCGTGGTTGGCCCTGCTCGCGCTCGGTGTCGGGCTCGGCGTCGGGTGCGCCAGCCAGCTCACCGACGTGGTCGGTGGCGACGGCGACGACGGCGATCCCAGCGGCACCGGCAGCGCCGGGGGCGCCGGTCAGGTCGGCAGCGGCGGCACCGGCTCCTCTGGCTCCGATGGTGGCTCGACCGCCAGCTCGAGCACGGCGTCCACGGGCGGCGACGGGGCCAGCGGCGGCGCCGGGAGCGGGCCGGGTGGCAGCGGTGCCGGCGGCAGCGCGCCGTGTCCGCAGGGCCAGCACTTCTGCGGCGGCGTCTGCGCCGGGAACACGACGCAGACCGGCTGCGTCCTCTCCGACCGCTGTGCGCCCTGTGCGGCGCCCGTCAATGGGACCAGCAGCTGCACGGCCGCGGGCGCGTGCGACTTCACCTGCGGCGCCGGCTGGATGAAGAGCGGCGCGCAGTGCGTGTGCGCCAACGAGTGCTGCAGCGACAGCGAATGCTCCAACGGCGAGACCTGTGTGAGCGGCACCTGCACGGCGCCTCCTCCGACCTGTGACCTGGCGGAGT
Source organism: Polyangiaceae bacterium (assembly GCA_037720395.1). Taxonomy (GTDB): domain Bacteria; phylum Myxococcota_A; class Polyangia; order Polyangiales; family Polyangiaceae; genus JBBJMR01. Next base: position 40,744 of record JBBJMR010000031.1, on the reverse strand, counting down.
GCATCTTCGAGTGCGGGTTGACCACGGGTTGCCCGGGCGTCTGCCTGGGGTCCGCCTGCACCTGCCTCACGCCCTGCTGACGCGGCCGACGTTCAGGCAGCCTCGCGCTCGGCGCGGAGCTCGGCGGTGGTCACCGGCACGTAGACCGGCGGCGCCCCCAGGCGGAGGCGGTCGCGCACCTCGTCGAGCGGCAGCGCCAGCATCGACTCCCACTCCTGTTCGGGGAGCCACGCCGCCTGCCGGCCGCGCCGGAAGCCCTCGAGGATGGTGGCACGCGCCACCGGACTGCCGATGGTCTTCACCAGCCCGACGCCGACCAGCAGGGCAATGGCCGGGTTGCGCGTCTGGGCCAGGGTGAAGGCGAGCAGGGCCACCTCGCCGAGGATGTCGCCGCCGTAGCCGATGGCCGCGTGCCACAGGTCGTGCGTGTCGCGCATGCGCTGGTGCACGTAGGTCTCCACGCCGTCGAACATGCCGTGGCCGCTCTCGCCTTGCGAGGCGGCGTCGCGGATGCCCTCGGCGGAGATGCCCTCGCGCTCCACGAAGGCCAGGTAGGCGCGACCCAGGCTGCCCTCGGGCAGGGCGGCGAGGCGCGCGCGATCGAGGAGGTGATCCACGATCTGCGGCTGGTCGCGGAGGAGCCGGCGGCCGCCCTCGCTGCGCTCCAGGCGCTGGCGGATGTACGACATGGTCCGGCCGGAGAGCGACTCGATGACCGTGAAGACCTTGGGCAGATCGTCGGGATTGTGCACCAGCTCGCGCGCGGCGCGCAGGGCGCGGCGGACGTCGAGGCCAGGGCGACGCTGGGTCGGTCGTTTCATTGCGCCAGCGTGCGCACTGCTGACAATCCTGTCAATTACTATGGACAAGATTGTCGATAGCATCGGATCGGTGCGCTCCCCAAGCCCGCGGAATCACCAAAGTACGCGTCCGTTCGCGCTTGTGCGTGCCGCGCCGCGCGGCGATGGTCCGCCCGTGACCCGCTCGGCCCCGTCTGCCGTGGCGCGCGCCCGCAAGGTGCGCCGCGATCCCGCGGCCCCGGCGAAGGCGCCGCGCCGCAGGCGGGACGCGGCGGTGGCGCGCGCGGACATCCTCGACGCCGCCGCGCGCCGCCTGGTGCTCTCCGGGTCCTCGGGCATCCGCCTGCAGGAGGTCGCCGCCGAAGCCGGCGTGTCGCACCCCACGGTGCTGCACCACTTCGGCAGCCGCGAGCTGCTGGTCGAGGCGGTCATCGCCCGCGCGCTGGAGGGCATCCATCAGAGCCTCGTCTCCGCCATCCAGGCGGCCTCGGCGCTCGAGGAGCGGCACCTGCAGGCCATGATCGACGCCGTGGCCGACGCGCTCGGCCGCGGCGGCCACGGGCGCGTCATCCTCTGGCTGGCGCTCGAGGGGCACCCCATCAGCGCCGGCGCCGGCCTCTCCTCGGTGGTCGAGGCCGCGCACGCCGTCCGCAAGGCGAGCTGCAAGGGAGCTGCGGCCCCGCGCGAGGACACGGCGCGGGTGGTGGTGCTGGCGGCGCTGACTCTGGTCGCCTCCTCGGTGCTCGGCCCGACCATCTTCTCCAACGTGGGGCTCGGCGGCGACGAGGCAGCCATGGCGCGCTTCCGCGGCTGGTTGACGCGCGTTTTGTGGACGCACCTCGACGACGCGGCTCCGGCCGCGCCCTGACCGGGGCCGCGCGGCGCGCTCGCCGAGGAGGACGGTCCTGTCTTCCGCGCTCCGGCCGGCGGCGCGCGCACCCGGCGAGCCGATGCCGCGAGCGGTGGTCCTTCAGAACGCCAGGCCGGCGCCGACGGCCACCGCGCGCTCACCGAGCGGCGCCAGCTCGGCGTAGACGTCCAAGCCCTGGGGCAGGAAGGCCGTGATGCCGGCGGCCACCTGGTAGTGGTTCAGGTCGGTGCCGGTGAGGTCCTGGCCGGCGATCTCCCAGAAGACCGGCCCGCCGAAGGCACGCACCGAGGCGTAGGGCGCGACGCGCTGCCAGAGCGCCTTGCCCACGGTGAGCCCGAAGCGCCCGTCGACGGCCACCAGCGGCACCGACGGCGGATCGGGCAGGCGCGGCCGCTGCAGCTCGGTCCGGGCGCCGGAGACGCCGAGCGAGGCGGAGAAGATGACGAACGGCGAGTCGTTCTTGCCGTCGAGCGCGGTCCAGGAGAACGCCGCGGCGGCGAGCCACCCGGGCCCGAGCGTGTAGCGGCGCCCGTAGCCCTCGAGCGCCCCGCCGAAGACGGCGCCGCCCGCGAGCTGCAGCGAGGTCCGTGGCGAACCGCAGCTCCAGCGTGCCCGTCACCCCGCGGCGCTGGATGTCGAAGTCGTAGAGTCCATCGAAGCGCAGCTCGGACCAGAAGTAGCCGTAGTTCACGCCGGTGCGCCAGCGAGGCATCTCCTCGCCCGCACGCGCGTGCGCCTCGCCGCTGCAGGTGGTGGCGATGCCCGTCGGACCGACGGGCGGCGACAGGCCTCAGGCGCGCGCGTCGCGGGGCAGGGCGCTGGCGGCGAGCGCCGCCAGCAGGGCCAGCGCGCCGGCCGCCTCAGTTGCAGCTCGCCTCCGTCTGCCCGCCGAAGACGTTCGTCCAGTACGCCGAGTACATGGCCATGCCGCCGGTGGCTCGGCCGATGCCGAGGACGGTGAAGTTGCTACCGAGCATGTTGGCGTTGTGGCCGGGCGAGTTCTTCCACTGGGTGAAGGTGCCCTGCGCGCCGGTGTTGCCGGCGGCGATGTTCTCGGCCATCGCGGTCTGCGGTCCACAGCCGAGGTCGTAGCAGGCTTCGCAGGCGCGGTCCCAGGGGCTCGAGCCATCGAGGCCGGTATGGGAGAAGTAGTCCTGGTCGCGCATGTCCTCGCTGTGGCCCTGGGCGGCGCGGTTCAGCGAGGTGCACGCGGTCAGCGCGCCGAGCCCGTTCTGGGCGCGGTAGTCGTTGATGAGCACCAGGAACGCCTGCTCCTCGGCGTCGAGGCCGGTGGTGCCCGGTCCGGCGCCGCCGCACACCTCGCACGATCCGCAGTCCGCCTCGCAGGTGGCGCACGTCTCGTTGCCGTTGCACTGGCCGTCGCCGCACATCGGCGGGCAGGCGCCGCAGTCGCCCTGGCAGGTGGTGCACGTCTCGGCGCCGTTGCACTGGCCATCGCCGCACATCGGTGGGCAGGCGCCGCAGTCGCCGGCGCAGTTCTGGCAGGTCTCGGCGCCGTTGCACTGGCCGTCGCCGCAGTCCGGCGGGCAGGCGCCGCAGTCCTGCTGGCAGGCCTGGCACGTCTCGCCGCCACTGCACTGGCCGTCGCCGCACTCGGGCGGGCACACGTCGCAATCGGCAGCGCACGTCTCGCACGTCTCGGTCCCGTTGCAGGCGGTGTCGCCGCACGCCGGCGCGCACTCGCCGCAGTCGACGGCGCAGATCTGGCAGGTCTCCTCGCCGTCGCAGCTCCCGTTGCCGCACGTCGCCGGGCACGCGCCGCAGTCGGCCTCGCAGCTGGTGCAGTCCTCGCCCGCGCCGCAGATGGCGTCGCCGCACTCCGGGCCGCCCGGCCCGCCGCCGGCCCCGCCGCTGGCGCTGCCGCCACCCGCGGAGGGTCCGGTGCCGCTCGGGCTCCCGGCCCCCGCGCCGTTCGATCCGTTGCCGCTGGCGCCGCTGCCGCTCGCTCCTCCGGCGCCGACGTCGGTCGTACCGTCGACCTCGAGGTCGTCGGCGCCGGTGAGCACATTGCACGCTGCCATGCCGGACAGCACTGCGGTTGCGAGCGCGAGGAGGGGCAACGTACGCGAGCGCATGACCGCGAGTATCGCATCCGCTCCCGGCAATTCCTCGCGCGGCGGCGCCCACCGTGTCGATCGGGGCCGGCAGGAAAATTCCAGGTGGCGCGCATTCCGCGTGCCCGCGTTGGCCTGGGGGTCGCCGGGTATCGACTCGCCCGGTTTGGCGAGACGCCGCCGTGTCGTCGAGGATCCCGTCCGGCGCCGACGTGGCAGCCCGGCGCGCATGCACCGAGGTGCGCCCCAGGAGAGGTCGATGTGGGACAGGCGGCGCGTTATCCTGGCCGGCGATGAAGACCGCCCTCACCGGGATCACCAGCGGCATCGGGATGCGCTACGCGGAGGTCGCCCTGGAGCGGGGGCATGCGCTCAGCGCGCTGGTGCGCGACCCCGACCGCGCCGACGCGCGCGCGCTGGCCGCGCGCGGCGTGCGCCTGGTGCGCGGGGACCTCGACGACCAGGACGCGCTCGCGGACGCCGCCGCCGGCGCCGAGGTCTTCGTGCACATGGCGGCGCACGTGGGCGACTGGGGCGCGCTGGAGCAGTTCGAGCGCGTCAACGTGGGCGGCACGCGCAACGCCATCGAGGCCGCGGCGCGAGCCGGTGTGCCGCGCTTCGTGCAGCTCTCCTCGAGCGCGGTCTACGGCCGACCCGACCACGGCCGGGTCACCGAGGCCTGGCCGACGCGGAAGATCGGCCTGCCCTACGAGGACACCAAGACCGACGCAGAGCGCCTGGCCTTCGCGCGCGGCGCCGAGCTCGGCCTGTCGGTGGTCGCGGTGCGCCCGCCCATCGTCTACGGCCCCTACGACAAGAACTTCATGCCGCGCGCCATCGATGCCCTCAGGAACCGGCGCTTCCTGCTGGTCGACGGCGGGCGCGCGCCGCTCAACGTGGTCTGGGTCGATCACGTGGTCGACGTGATGCTCCTCGCCGGCGCGCGCACCGACGTCGCCGGCGAGGCCTTCAACGTTATGGACGAGGTCGATGGGCGCCCGCCCAGCGTGCGCGAGGTCGGTGAGACCATCGCCCGCGAGGCTGGCCTGCGCCCGCCCAGTTTCTCGCTGCCCTCCCCGGCGGCCATGGCCGTGGGGCACATCCTCGAGAAGGCCTGGGTGCTGGCGCGCGCGCGCAAGCCGCCGCCCATCTCGTCCTTCGTGGTCCGGATGCTGACGCGCGACGTGATCTACGACGCGTCGAAGGCGGCGCGGGTGCTGGGCTGGAAGCCGCAGGTGCGCGCGCTGGAGGGGCTCGCGCGATTCGCGCGGGAAGCGTCGGCGGCCGGCGCCTAGGGTCACGCGCGGCGTCCTGCGGCAGACGCCGGCCGACCTTGCCCGGACGCTGCGATCGCCGCGCGCTCAGGGCTCGGCGAGGCCGAGCACCTTGCGGATGGCCTCCGCGTCCGCCTGGTCCTTGAGCCGGCCGTGCTCTTTCATCCGCAGGAGGCCGGCGAGGGAGGTGACGTTCACGCCCTCGATGCGCGTCCGGTAGGGCAAGAGCTCGCCCCAGCTGAGGCCGGAGGCCGAATTCATCACATCGATGGTGAACTCGTCATTGATACGGATGGCGTACGGCTCGTCGTGCAAGGTGTTGTCGCCGATGAGCTCGCGGGCCGCGCCGTCGGGCAGCTTCGCCAGCGCGCGCACCCATCGCGCCGCGTTGTCGGCCGTCGGCTCGACGAGGATGTCGATGTCTTCCGTCAGCCGCACGATGCCCTGCAGGGCGAGCGCGTAGCCGCCGATGAGGGCGTACTCCACGCCCTCCTCCTCGAGCAGCGTCACGACCCGGAACAGGTCGTCGTACGTCGCCGCGCGCGTTCGATCATCCATCGGTCCTGGTCTCGGTTCGCCTCGGCGGCGTTGGCGTATCGAAAGACGCCCTTCACCGCACCCCCGCCGTATCGCAGCACGAGCGCGTCGAGGGCGGCGCGGCTGCCGCCACCAGCCTTGCGTTTGCCCACCGTTCGCATGGCGTCGAGTCCACGATACGACGGGCGCGCGAGATGTCACGCATCGTCGCGGGCGGCGCGTCCCGCCCGCGGGGCCGCCGCGCGCAGGTGGGGCACGGCGCGGCGCATGAGCCACAGGCCGATCACCGCCTCCACGACGGTGATGGCGATGCCGAAGCAGGTGGTCGCCGCGGCGATGGCCGCCAGCCGCTGCTCGTGCGTGGCGCCGTCCGCGAAGCGCTCGAAGAGCTCGGCGGCGAGGACGTCGCGCGTGCCGAAGCCCTGCGGCGTGAGTGGCAGGGTGGTGGCCACCATGACGACCGGCACCAGCCCGAGCGCCGGCGCGAGCGGGATGCGCACCGAGAAGAACCAGAACGGCAGCCACGTTCCCAGGAAGAGGACCGCGAGGTGCGGCAGGCGCGCCAGCAGCGCCACCAGGTGGCCGCCCACGCCGGCCTCGAACAGCGGCGCCAGCGGCCCGATGCGCGCCAGGCGCGCCGGGCGCACGGCGATGACCACGAGGTAGGCGACGCCGGCGACGAGGGGGATGGCCAGCCAGGCCACCGGCTTGCCTGCCACCAGCCAGGCGACGCCGGCCAGCCCGAGCAGGCAACCCATCCACGAGGCGTAGACGAGCAAGGTGGCGCCGGCGACGCGGCCCAGCGCCACCCCGTGGCTGCGCGAGACGAAGTAGGTGAAGAATGCCTGTCCGACGTGGTGGTTGAGGAGCGAGGCCAGGTACGAGGCGCCGCGCAGCACCCAGATCTCGCGGAACGACACGCGGGCCACCGCGAAGCGGTAGACGATGGTGGTGGCGAACGCGTCGGCGGTGAGCAGGGCCAGCACGAACGCGGTGGTGAAGGCGAGGAACGCGGGGTAATCGACGCGCGCCAGCTGGTCGACGAAGGCGCGCAGGTCCAGGCGCGAGACGACCCAGGCCACCAGGGCGATGGCCAGCACGAACGGCAGCGCGCGCCGCCACAGGGGCGCACTCGGCGCGGCCGGGGCCTCGGAGACCGGTTCGGACGGCGCCATGCGGCGCGGACCCTAGCAGAGTGGCGCGGCCGCAGGCGCCACCGGCGCAGCCGCGCGCTCGTCGTGGCGGCGCCGGCCGGTCAATGCTCAGGCCTTGTCGGGGCGCGCCGCGGTGGCCAGCGAGGCAAGGCCGAGCATGGCGAACAGGATGAACGAGAACGTCCCGTTGTTGGCGAGCTCGCCCAGCCCGATGCCAATGGCCTCCGTCTTGTCGGGGAACGTTCCGAAGTGCGCGCTCACCGCTTTCATCCCGTGGCCATGCCGAGCATCCCGGCGGCGAGCACGACGACCGCGCCCTTGCCGAGGATGGCCGAGCGCATCGCCTTCGGCCGGGCGGCCGCCAGGCCGGCGGTGAAGAAGAGAGGATCAGCAGCGCCCACATGCTCCAGCCACCGTCGCGGAAGTAATCCATCATCGCCGTGTCCTCCTGCGCTCATCGTCTGCGCGTATCGACACTCTGCGACCTCCGTGCCACGAACCCCGCGACGCAGTCCGCGAGCCTCTTCACGTGAGCGTGGGAACTGCGCGTCTTCGCCGCCTCGGCGGGTGTCCGGCCCACCGGACACCCCCGTCCTGCGCAGAGGACACCCTCAGCGGCCGACGGCGAGGCGGACCGGTTCGCCGCGGCTCGCCTGGTCGAGCAGCTCCGGCACCAGCTGGCCGTAGCGGATCTCGGGCGGCACCTGCGACGGCTCGTCGACGAGCTCGGCCGGGATGGCCACGAAGTCGGTGACGATGGCGAACCCCGCCTCGGGCGGCGCGCTCGGCGACAGCTCGGGTCCGGGGCCGCGCGTCAGGAGCAGCTCGATGCGCCGGGCGCGCCGGTGCGGCGCGCCAGGCCGAGGATGCGCGCAGCCTGGGACCAGCTGACCTGGCGATCGACGAGGACCGCCAGGTCCGGTGCCGGCGCCCCGTCCGCGGCCTGCGTGTCGGGCGGGGCGGCGGTCAGCGCCTTGCCGAGCGCGGCGGTCACGGCCACCACCACGTCGGGTGACTCCAGCGCCGACAGGCGCGCGACGCCCTCGCCGTTGATGGCCAACCGGTCGCGCGCGATCTGCAGTGCGGGCGCGACGTGTGGGGCGAAGCGCGCCCGGTCGAGGGCGGCGCCCTCGGGCGGGTCGAGGCGCGCGAAGAGCGTGAACTGCGGCTCCAGCGCGCGCCGCAGGTCGTCGCGGCCGCCGAGGAAGCGCGTGTGCAGCGCCTGGTCGCCGAGGGTCACGCCCAGCACCACCAGCCCCAGCACCCAGCCGTGCGCGCTGGGCCTGAGCTCGGCGCGCGCCCAGAGACGGCGCAGGCGGATGGCCTCCACCGCCACCAGCACCAGGAGCGAGGCCGCGGTCAGCGCCACGGTCGCGGTGCGCTCCCCGGAGGCGGCCAGGATCTCCGCTGCGCGCGCGGCGCGCGTGGGCTGCTCGTTCCAGAGGGCGGCCTCGCGCGCCTCGACGCGGGCGATGCCCACCGCGGCGGCGACGACCACCGCCAGCAGGCCGGCCAGGGCGCGCTCGATCTCGTCGCGCGCAGCCGTCGTCGGGTGCACGGCCGGCAGCGCCACGCCCAGCAGCAGCACCCAGGCGGCGGTCCCGCCACCAGCGCGCCCGACGGCGCGGCCATCCACACCGCCACGGCGGTGAGCGCCAGCAGCACTGCGGCAGCGGCCAGCGACTCGCGCCGCCGCACGCCGAGCGCTCCGGTGAGCGTGGTGCCCGTGCTCAGCGCGCCGGATAGCCCAGGCAACGCGGCCAGCGAGCAGAGCAGGAGCGTCGACAGCCACAGGCCGATGAAGCGCGCCGCGTTCGCCTCGTACATGCCCATGTTGAACATCGGCAGCTGCGCGGCCGCCTCGGCCTGGCGCGTCCCCTCGCTGACCTTCACCCAGCCGGTGTAGGTGCCGAACGCGCCCCCGATACCCGGCAGCAGCGCCAGCCACCACGGCAGCAGCGTGCGGCGCCCATCACGTGCGCGCCGCCGCGCGACGAGCAGCAGGGCGACGAAGGCCATCAGGAACAGGAGCAGCGAGCCATGCGCCGCCCAGCCGGCGATCAGCGACCACGCGCGCGGATCGTGGCGGTCCTCGCCGGCGTACCCGACGGCGACGATGGCCGCGATGCCCACCACCACGGTGGCCATGGGGGCCGCCGCGTACCGCCCCCAGGGACGCGTCAGCGGCGGCGCGGTGGCCAAGGGCTCGTCCAGGGCGCTCGTGGCCGGCAGCTCGTTGCGGCCGGTGGCGAGGGCGTCGTCCGCTGAGCGCCGCGGCCGGGCCAGGGCGGCCACCCCGCGCAGCGGCGAGACCTTGCCGGTGGTCCCCTCCGGCGCCAGCACCGTGGCCTCGTGGCCCGTGGCGGGGAGGTCGCCGGAGTCCTCGCCGGCGTCGCCGCCGAACGCGTGCTCGCCGGCGGCGAGCAGCGCGCGCATGGACTCGAAGCGATCCTGCGGCTTCTTCTCCAGGGCGCGCGCCAGCAGCGTCTCGACGGCCGGTGTCGCGGCGACCCCGAGGTCCGCCAGGCTCGGCGGTGGCTCGTGCAGGTGCTGCTGCGCGAGCTCGATGAACTGCTGGGAGCCGAAAGGCGGCCGCCCGGCCAGCATCTCGAAGAGCATCACCCCGAAGGCGTACTGGTCGGTGCGCGCCTCCACGCCGTCGGCCCACCACTGCTCGGGCGCCATGTACGCCGGCGTCCCCATGGGCACGCCGGACTGGGTGAGCTTCATCGGCGACGGCTCGTCCTCGCCGGCCTCCACCTTGGCCAGGCCGAAGTCGAGGATGCGCGGGCGCGGTCGCCGCGCGGCGGTGCCCGCCCCGGCATAGCGCTCGATGAACACGTTGTCCGGCTTGAGGTCGCGGTGGATGATCCCCGCCTCGTGCGCGGCGGCCAGGGCCTCGCCGATCTCGTGGGCCAGCGCCCAGGCCTCGCCCGGCTCGAACCGGCCGCGCGCGGCGATCTCCTCGCGCAGCGAGCGCCCCTCGAGCAGGGACATGACCAGGTAGGGGCGGCCGTCGGGGAGCTTGCCGATGGCGAAGACATCGACGATGCCGGGATGTCGGACGTCGTTGGCGGCGCGCGCCTCGCGCTCGAAGCGCGCCGCGGCAGCGGCGTCGTCGGCGAAGGAGTGGCGCAGCACCTTGATGGCCACCCGCTTGCGGATGGTCGGCTCCTCGGCGGCGTACACCGTGCCCACCCCTCCGCCACCGAGCCGGTACTCGACGCGGTAGGCGCCGAGCATGGTGCCGGGCGCCAGCTCGCTGCGCTCCTCGCTCATGGACGAGCTAGGCACCGCGCCGGCGCGCGGGTTCCCTGGCGGCGGCGTCCTTGCGCGACAGACCGAAGACCTTGATCAGGTCGTTGAGGTGCGAGCGGGCCACACCGATGCGCCGTGCCGTTTCGCTGACGTTCCATCCCGAGGCCTCCAGGGCCTCTCGCAGGAAGCGTGCCTGGAAGCGGCGGGTGGCGTCCTGGTAGGTGGCGGCGTCCGGCTCCTCGGCCTCCGCCGGCCGGTCGGGGAAGACGTGTCTGGGCTCGATGGTCATGCTGTCCTCGCTGAAGGCCACCGCCCAGGCGCGCGCCAGGGTGTTCTCGAGCTGGCGCACGTTGCCCGGCCACTCGCTCTCGGCGAGGGCGATGCGTGCGGCGCGCGAGAGCGCGAGCGAGCGCCCGTGGGTGAGGCCGAGCGACTGCACGATCCGTTCCGCGATAGGCCCCACGTCCTCGGCGCGGTCGCGCAGCGGCGGCACGTGCACCGGCAGGACGTTGAGGCGGTAGTAGAGGTCCTCGCGGAAGCGCTTCTGCGCCACCAGCTCCTCGAGGTTCTGGTTGGTGGCGGCGACCACGCGCACGTCGGCCTCCAGCGGCGCACTGGAGCCGAGGCGGTAGTAGCGCTTGCTCTGCAGGAACTGCAGGAGCTTCCCCTGCACCAGGAGCGGCGTCTCGCCGACCTCGTCGAGGAAGAGCGTGCCGCCGCGCGCGGCGTCGACCTTGCCCTCGACGCGCCGCGTGGCGGTGCTGTGCGCGCCCTTCTCCGCCCCGAAGAGCTCGCTCTCGAAGAGCGCCTCCGGGATGGCGGCGCAGTTGACCTCCACGAACGGGCCGCGGCCGCGCGGCGAGCTCTGGTGCAGGGCGCGGGCGATGGCCGTCTTGCCGGTGCCGCTCTCGCCGGTGATCAGCACGGCGATGGGCACCGGTGCGGCGACCACGATCTGGCGCAGCACCTCGGCCAGGGCGCGGCTCTTGCCGGCCACGCTGTCGAGAGGTTGCTCGCCGCCCGCGTCGTCGACTCGCAGGCGCGCGCGCAGCACGGCGGTGTGATCGGCGGCGCCGTCGTCGGTCTCGCGGGCCAGCAGTCGATCGGCGAGCGGGGCCAGGTGACGGGCGAAGATCTCGGCGCAGAGGCGATCGGCCTCGGGGAAGGGACCCGGGGAGGAGCGGCCGGCGAGGTAGAGGACGCCGAGCGGTTGGCCGGAGGCGACGGCGATGGGCGCGCAGAGCACGGCGCGGATCTTCCCTGCCTGCACGCTGGCGTTGGCCGCGAAGCGCGGGTCGTCGATGGCGCTGGCGGTGCTGATGGTGCGGCCGGTGGCGATGGCCTCGCCGACGATGCCGGTGGAGAGGTCGCGGCGCACCGCGCTGAGCTCGGCATCGCTGAAGCCGGTCTGCATCCAGAAGCGTGGTGCGGCGGGAGTGGCCGGTGCGGCGGGCGCGCCGGCCGCGCCGACCTGCTTCGAGGACGCGGCCGCCGGGGCTGCGGGCGCGCTGGACAGCTCGAGGTAGCCCTGGCGGGCGCTGGTGGCGCTGACGATGAGCGACAGGGCGTCCTCGAGGAACGGGGCCAGATCGTCTCGCGCACCGAGCTCGAGGAGGCGCAGGAAGAGGTCGCGCTCGAGACGCAGGCGCTCGGTGTCGTCGACCACGCGGCAAGGGTAGCCCGGGGTGGCTCGGAGGGTCGAGGTGCCCACGCGCCACGGGGCGGCCGACGATGCCGACCGATTCGTGAGCGCTCTGCTGCATCCGGCCCGAATTTTCGGGTTTTCGATGAACATCGCGCCCGACCCGGCACGTGACCCCGGCGGGCTGGCGCTGGGAGGCGCCCGGCGGCGCGGTTGCCAGCGTTGGAGCCGTGCTCTCTGCGCTCGCGGTGCTCGGGTGCTGCCACCGGCGTCAACACGACTTGATGGTCGTTGGCTTGTGCGTGTACGCGCACACGGGGCTCATCCTGCTTCTGTTGCCGGTGGTGCCGGAGGAACGCGTTAAATTCCTGCGTCCAGACGCGACGGCGGGGGCTGCGGCGCGATCGCCGCCGCGCCGCGCGTCGAGGGGCGGCTGACAAGGGTCCGCTACTCCACCCACCCCGGTCCATACGTGAGGAACGCAGCGATCAAGCAAGCGCCGACCACCGCGCCGAAAACCCCGAACCCCAGGCCCGCCGTGCGCCTTCGGGCCGCCGCATCGGCGTCGATGATCTCCACCGATTCGACGGCGCGCAGGGGCAGCTCGACGCGGCGACCCTCCTCGTTCACGAACCAGATGCCGGGTTCGAGCTGCCACGGTATGCCGAGGGGGGCGATGGGCGGCACCAGGTGCACGCTCGGGCCCACATCGGCGTGCTGCCCCACCTCGAGGTCGTCGTCGCTCCATCCGTTCTGCTGCACCACGCCCAGCTCGACGCGAGGGATGAGCACGGCGCGCACCGGCCTGCGCCCGTTCGGCGTTCGCGCATTCGGCGGAATCATCCAGTGAGCATCGTCCTTCTCGTCCAGGTGGACCTCCGCCGACCACCGCGCCGGCATCCGGACGGTCTGGCCCTCGTCCGTGCGCACCGTCCCCTGCCGTGCCCGCGCGAAGTCCACGGGCGAGATGCGGAAGGAAGTGCCGCAGCCCGGGCAGGCAACGGCGACCAGGACCAGCGCAGCGATGGGGGCGCGAGCTCGAGACCAGGACATGCACCCCAGCCATCGCAAGCGGGATGCCGAGTCTCGCCACACGGCTAGCCCCGGGCGCGACGGCGTGCCGCGGCCGGCAGCGCATTGCTGGCGGACGGTGCGTCCGAATACGGACACGCAATCGGAGCATTCTCGACCGCATACCCTCATTCGCTGCGAACCGTGCGCGGCGGATCTGCCCCGCCACTGGGGCGACCGCTGTGGACGCGGCAGCGCGCCGCGTGTGGACGCCGGTGCCGACCGCGCTCCGCCGGATCCGTGCTGCGCGGCATCCCGACGCCATGCCTCGGACCTGCTGGCATGGCGCGCGCCGGCGTCGAGGTGAACCTCGGCTCACCGGATGGCGATGGGCTCACCCCCCGCGCGCTCGACGTTGCCGAGGTCGCCGGCAGGCTCCCACCTCCTCGGTGCATCCCGATCCCGTCCTTGCAGCCGTGGACTTTTGTCGTCCAGGGTCCGGGCCGGGGCCTGTCCTCGCTGACCTTGCCGACGTTCGGGCAGGCCCGCCGGCGAACAGGATGCCTTCGCTGCCATTGGGCGCCTCGCCGGGGCGCTCCGGGTCATCCACCACGCGGCGAGCGTAGCCGGGGCGAGCCAGGACGGTCGAGCGCGGCGCCGAACTGCAACTCCCTGCGGTGACACCCGCGCGGCCGTGGACGGTGGCGCTGCTCCTCGCCGGGCGCGGCGAAGCCTCGCCGCGCACGCCGGACGGGTCGCATCCGCCGGCTCGCCAGCTGACGAGGGCGGCGGCGACCGAGCCCCGGACGGTTGCCTCGGGCGACAGCGATGCGACGGGCTCCCCGCCGGGCGTTGCGCACGGTGTGGACCAGCTTCGGCTGCATGGGTCGGTTCATCGAGCTCGACTCGCCGACGCGCGGGACCCTCCCGAGGTGCGCTACATCTGCGTCGACGGATCGGCCCACGTGACCCAGCGCTGTGAGCGCTCGCAGAGGGGAACTGCACGTCGATACGTACTCGGCGCTGGGGCGCCGAGGCGATGCGGTAGCGGTTGGCGGTGGCGGTGGCGCACTCAGGACGCACGTCGGAGCGCCGCGCGCACGAATCCCTGGAGGTTGTGGGGCGCGCCCGCGGTAACCACGGTATGGACGAGCGCTTGCGCCTGGCTGGGCTTGAACCCCAGGTGCTCGAGCGCGCCCAGCGCTTGCCTGGCGACGTCGATGGCGTGCGGTCGGAGCCCGGCGCGATAGGGTGTGCCGTCGATGTGGCGCGCGGCGAAGCCCTCACTTCCCCGACCGCCGACCGCGCCGACCGAGAGCCACCCGGCATGGACGGCGCGATGGTCAGCGTCCAGACAGCGTCGCCAGCTGGTCGGGGTCTGACGCCACTCTCTCTCTCCGCCGACTACCGGCGCATCTTCGCCACCGACACAGGTGTCGCCGGAGAACAGCAGGTCCGGCGGGGAGCGGCGCCGCACCTGGAGTCGAAGAACGCGCCGTGTCCGCGCCATCGGCATCAGAAAGAGGTCGAGGCGCGCTACCAGGAGATCGCGCGGCGCAGGAGGCTGGCGCTGTTCAAGCGGAAGTAGTCGCTCGCCGCGCTGGCGGAGAACGGGTGCTACGCTGCGTGCCATGGTGTTCGCGGCCCGAAAGCTCGCGACGGCCGAGGATCTTCTGGCTCTCGACGACTCCGTGGCCGCGGAGGTACTTGCGGGCGAAATCGTGCACAAGGCGGCGCCGAGTGGCGCGCACTCGATGGCCCAGTCGGCGCTGGGGTTCCAGCTAGGCGGTCCCTTCCACCGGCGAGGCGGCGGTGGCGCCCCGGGTGGGTGGTGGTTGCTGTCGGAGTGCGACGTCGAGCTGGCCGCTCACGATGTCGTCCGGCCCGATTGGGCGGGATGGCGCCGCTCCCGGGTCCCGGAGCCCCCGCGCGAGCGCCCGGTGCGCGCGGTCCCCGACTGGATTTGCGAAGTCATCTCCCCGTCGAACGCGCGCACCGACCTCAAGCTCAAGCTCGGCCTCTACCAGCAGCATCGCGTGGGCCACTACTGGATCGTGGACCCGGAGCGGGAGACGCTCACCGTGCACCGGTGGTCGGATGCGGGATACCTGGTGAGCATGGTGGCGGCGCGCGGCGAGGTGGTGCGCGCCGAGCCCTTCGAGGCCATCGAGCTGCGCGTGGGGTTGCTGTTCGGCGACGACCCCGACGACCCGCCGACCGGCTCGTAGCCGCGCGCCGAGGGCGCGAACGCCCACAGCGGCCCCAGCTGCCTGAGGCCGATCATGCCCAGCAGGAGGAGCGCTCGCGGCGGCGCTCCCCGCGACCGCCGCATGCAGCGACGATGTGGATGTCGAAGACACCGGCGCCGCCTCGTCCGGCTTCACGCCCGGGAGCTACCGGGTCGAAGAATGGTGCCAGGAGCTCTGTGAATGCGTCGGGTGCTCGGACGAGTTTTCAGCCCGCGCGCCTCGACGATGGCCGCATTCTTGGCGTCGGCGGGCTGCAGCGCCTCGCGCTGGTGAGCCCGATGTCGGAGACGAAAGCCGGTCCCGCCTCGAGCATCTCGAAGCCGACCATGAAGCGGACGTGCCATCGAAGACCACGTCGGCCGTGGAGAACTTCTTTGCAGCCCGGATCGTAGGATCGGGGGCGGTGGCTCCGGAGGTGGGGGGCTGATGCGAGTGGGCCTGGGTGCGGGTTGCAGCCCGGAGCCTGCACTGCACACGCTGCGTAGCCGGACCCGACAGACGAGCATCGTGTTCGCTGAGCTCGGCACGCGACGCCCTCGCGCGCGGGTGCAACGTGTGGTGGTGCTGCCTTCGTTGCGCGTTTCCTCTCGTTCGGGTCGGCCAGCCCGCCGAAGAGGACGCCGCGCGGCTCGTCCATGCGCTCGGGGTGCGCGGCGAGCGGCTCACTGCAACGAGCGGATGAGCTTGCAGGTCGTCGCATCGACGACCCAGAGCTTTCCGCTCGGCGGCACCAGCATCCATGTCGCTCCGTAGGGCGCCGTCGAGAGCATCATCCTTGCGCGTCCGTTGTCCGGTAGCCCGTGCGCGACGGCCTCCTTCCACGCTTCTCGGCCGATGCACACCGGCATGCTGGGCGCTTCGGCGAGGTCGGCGCCCAAGTAAGATGCCGCGGCTCAGTCCTGACACAGCTCGGCTTCGCTCAGGGCGCGGTCGTAGAGGCGCACGTCGTCCATGCGGATGCGGCCGTTCCCGTCGAACTCGCCGACGCGCGCGTCACCGAGGAGCATGTCGTCGGCCTCGGCGAAGAGGTCGAAGCCTCCGACGCCCACCGCCGCCACGCTCGCGGCGTCGAGGAAGACCTCGGCCCTTGATATCTCCGAGGTGCGTCGCAGGACGAGCTGATGCCAGCCGCCGGCGGCGAGGGAGAAGGGACCGCACCCCTGCGGGGCGTTGCCGTAGATGCCGCCCCAGCAGATGAACACGGAGTGGTCGTAGAGCCCGCGATAGAACTGCAGGCCGCCATATCCGTCGAGATCGCCGAAGACCGGAATGGCGAGGCCGGTTGCGTCCGGCTCCTCGAACCAGATCACGAAGGTCATCGGTCCGACGTCCGCGAATGGCGTCTGGGTGCCGGTCAGCTCCACTCCGCCGCCGGGGCGCACGATCTCCGCCGCGCTGCCCATCACCCCGGCGATGAACGAGGTCTGCTCTCCGTACCCATCGAAGAGGCCGCCGCCGAAGAAGCCGGCGTTGCGCAGGTCGCCGTCGAGCGGGTACCAGAGCATCGGCACCGGATCGGGGGCGACCACCGGCGGGCAGCGCTCGGTTGGCGTCCCGCTGCTGGTCGAGGGAGGATCGCCGGACGCCGATGCGCTCGGGTCCTGTCCGTCGTCCTCTGTCCCGTAAATGTCGATCCCCTCGAGCGGTGTGCGCGAGCCGCAACCCACCACCGCCGCACAGGTGGCGGCGACGACCAGCCAGGTGAAGCAAGGATGCACGGCAGTCGATTTTCGCACGTCCCTTCCACCCCGGTCACGCGCCTGGCGTACCGAACCTTGCTCCCGTCGCCTCGTGCGCCGTCCGCGCGCTCGTGGGGGCAACATCGCGTCGAGCACGACATCTACTCGGCCGACCGAGGTAACGTTCATCCTGACGAACCCGCGGGTCATGTGTCGCTGATGGACGCATGGCCACCATCGATGGTCGCGGGCGTAGCGCCTGTCGTGGTCCGGCCCACAATCGGCGGAGACGGCAGACGGCCGTCGGACACCCGTTGGGCCGCCCAGATTTCCGGTGGAGTCAGCGAGGCGCGTCCCTGCAGCAGCGGAACCCGATCGAATAGTCGTGGTAGTCCGGCGCGTGCGTGGCGGTGATGTACGCGCAGCCGCGGCCGTGCTCGGAGCGCGAGCTGTAGTAGCCGCCCATGAAGGCCCCGCTGCCGTCGTGGCCCAGGCCCCAGCGCCCGTACTCGATGGGCACCTCCTCGGCCAGCGCCGGCGTCACGTCGTCGGCGATCCATTCGTGGAGGTTGCCGACCATGTCGAACAGTCCGTAGTCGTTCACGCACCCGTCGTACTCGCCGGTAGCGGCGAGGAAGCCTGGCGCCAGCGCCAGCCGCGGATTGTTGTAGTGCGCGTCGTACATGTACCTGGTGTGGACGCCGAAGAGGACGCTCATGACGTGGTCCTTGCGGGTGTTGCGCCGCTTCCGCACCTCCTTGTCGCCGTAGGGGAAGCGCGTCTGTTGCGAGCCTCGGCAGGCGCCGTACCACTCGCGCGCCGCGCAGAGCCGCTTGCCGTCTTCGCTGCACGCCCGCGCGGCCTCGATGCGGCTCAGGTAGCCCTGGGGCTTCACGCCCGCGCGCGAGCGTGCGGCGTAGGTCACCCCGGCCCTGGGACGCTCGGAGTGCGGGAGCGGCAAGTCCGGCGCGGAGGAGTCGACGATGTGCGCCTCGTAGCGGTCGATGCAGAAGTCGCCGATCAGCGCCATCTCGGCGGGGCACGGAGCGGGCGGCGGCGCCGGGGCCGAGGCGATCAGGGCCACCGGCGGCTCGAGGCCCGCCGAGGCGTCGGGCTCCGCCGCCGCCGAGTCGAACGGAGGCGATGGCGTGCAAGCGCACGCCCCGCGCAGGACCGCGAACAGGAGCGCGAGGACGACGCGGCCGGTCCGCGGGCGCGGGCAGAGCACCTGCGCATCATAGGCCCCAGCAGACCCTGGCGGCAGCCGAGCGATCCGCCGGCAGGGCGGCGATGGCGATCGACGTCGTCGTGTGGTCGATGACCAGGCCAGTCGGCTTCGCGGCGGCGAGGACGCTGTCCACGGCGGCTTCGTCCGACACGGCGATGTGCACGCGGTCGGCCCCTTCGATGGCGGCCCCGGCGTCGGCGAATGCCGAAACTGACGTCAACGGGCCGACGACGGCGCGCCCGATACCTTTCGCCGGTAGAGCCACCACGTCCCGGAGTGACCCACGCGCTCGATGCTCTTGTCGCTGGCGAAGAGCGCGTCGGGCGGGGCGCGGCGGCGCACCAGGAACCAGTCGAAGAACGCCCCGTGCTTGTCGACGCGGAATGCCTCCGGGGTCCACTCCCAGCGCAGCGGCACATCCGGGGGCACCACCGCGCCCGGTTCGTTCCGCTCGCGATAGAGCACGGGCGTCGCCTTCCACATCGCGAAGTGGAAGCTCAGCCAGCCGCCCTTCTCCGCCTGCGCCCAGGCCGGCAGATGGATGTACGGGGTGGTGCTGCGCGTCGAGCCGTTGTGGTCGAGCACCAGGTACAGGAGCTTCGGCGCCTGCGGCAGTCGCGCGATGAGCGGCGCCAGCTCCTCGGCCTGCGGCGCGAAGAAGGTGTAGTTGTCGCGGACCACCGCGGCCACGCCCAGACCGCCGAGGGCGAGGGCTCCGGCCAGGGGCACGCGGAGCAGCCGCGCGCGCGGCAGGTCGGGCAGGAGGCCGAGGGCGATGAACACCGTGGCCGTGGCCTCGCGCGGGTAGACGTACCACCAGGCGCCCATCTGCATCGGCAGCCACAGGAAGAGGCCGAGGAACACCAGCGCGCAGCACAGCGGCAGCACCGCGATGCCCAGCGACCAGCGGCGCGCGCGCCGTGCTGGCGCCGCGCCCCCAGGCCAGCGCCCGCAGCGCCAGGCTCAGCGCGCCGACCGAGACCAGCAGCCGGAACGCTCGCGCCACGGCGCGCGCCTCGCCCGGGTCCACCAGGCCACCGAACAGGAACCCGCGCAGCTCGTCCATGCGCTCGCGGTGCGCGACGAGCGGACCGAACGAAGCGTCGAGCGCCTCGGTGCGTACACGCATCCACAGCAGCATCAGCATCGCGCCCACCAGCAGCGGCAGCACCACCGGCCGCACCCGACGCGTCGACGGGTACATCACCAACGCCGTGCCCGCCACGGCGCACAGCGCGAACGGGAAGCGGAAGATGTGGGTGAAGAACAGCGCCACCAGCGCGCCCAGCAGGGCCAGCTGCCGGCCGCGCGATGGCTTGTCGAGCGCCCGCAGCGTCAGCCCGACGACCATGGCGAACAGCCCGAGCGCGCCGACGAAGTTGAAGAAGCCCCAGTGGGTGAGGTTGCACCAGCACAGCGGCAGCGCCGCCAGCCCGAGCAGCGGGCTCTTCTTCATCCCCCAGAACATCGTCGCCAGCCCGGCGGGCAGCAGCGCCAGCATCACCCCGGCCGCGAGCTTCACCGCGGTGACCATGGGCACCAGGAACGACAGCAGCGCGCCGACCACGTACATGGACACGTAGGGCACGGCCAGCGGAGCGAGCGTGAACTGCTCGCGGAAATGCCACGCCGGATCGAGGTAGTGCCGGAACGTCGAGGTGGCCGCGGCGTGAAAGGGCAGGTCGGTGATCGGCGGGTAGCGCGCGGCGAAGAGCGGCGCGAGCACCGCCCAGGCCACCACCGAGGCGGCGATGAGGAACAGCGCGCGGCGAGGGAGCGAGGAGGCCATGGGAGCGCCCGCCGGCAGGGCAGCGCGGCAGTCTACTCGCCGGGCGAGGGCCGAGAGTCGGGCGTGTTGTCGTCCGGGTCCACGTCGTCGGGCATGCCGTCGCGGTCCCGGTCGCGCTCCTCGACGATCTCCTCGATCTTGCCCCAGGAGATGAAGCCCAGCGAGGCCGCATGCTGCGCCGCGGCCTCGCTGTCCTTGGCCAGGCAGAAGGGCACGCCGAGCTCCTTCATGTTGGCGGCCACCCGCTTCATGGCCGGGTCGCGCTTGCCGCTCTTCACCACGTCGCGGATGTAGACCGCGGCGATGCGACCGGGGTGGCTGCGGCACACCTGCTCGTAGAGCTCGGCGTCCTGCTGGCCGCTGTCACCGATGAGGATGAAGGGCAGCTCCGGGTAGACGTCGAGCACCAGGTGGATGGGGTCGAGCTTGTGCTCGTGCCGTCCGTCGGGCGCGAAGCCCTTCTCCGTCAGGCCCCAGTCGCGGAGGAAGAGCGGGCCCTTGGGCAGATCGTGGAGGGCGAAGAACTCGAGCAGGTGCTCGTAGACGTTCCACGGGCTCGACGAGACGTAGAAGATGGGGTTGTGCGAGGCTCCGTCAGGAGACCTCGCTCCTGTCGAGGCGGCGCCCTTGCCCTCCTCGAGCGCGCGGTACAGCGCGGCCACGCCCTCGAAGGGCAGCCGCTGGCGCGCGTTCAGGAGGAACAGTCCGCGGAACTTGCGGAGCAACGAGCGCGCGCCCATCTGCAGGATGGTGTCGTCGATGTCGCTGATGACCCCGAAGCGAGCCGTCGGCGGCACCACCAGCACGTCTGCCTTGGCGCGGAACTGCCCGGAGCGCACGCGCGGCTCGACCAGCTCCAGGTCCACCTCCAGCCAGCCGGCGGCGGTGGTGTGCTCGGGCTGCACCTCCCACCAGAAGCCGAGGAACCCTTCCTGGTCCGAGGTGGCGATGCGATCCTCGCTGCCGTGGCGCACGCGCACCTTGGCGCGCGGGATCTCGTGCGTGGCGTAGCGCCGCACCGAGGTCATCAGCGTGCCCAGGGTGCCCTGCTGGCTGGTGTCGTCGGGGATGTCGCGGTCGCGCACCACCCGCCCGCGCACCAGCATGCGCTGCGGCGTGCCGAAGCCGCGGTAGGGCAGGATGCGGATGGGGATGCGCCAGCCGCGCCCAGCGTGGAAGCGGTAGCGGGCAGCATCGAAGGCATCCTCGACGCGGTTGGCCGCCTTCAGCAGGCGGGGCTGCACGCGCTGCCAGAGGCCGGGAGCGCGCTCGGGCGGGGTGGGCACACGTGCACCCTAGTACAGCCCGGGGCGCGCTTCCTCCGCCGACTCGCGCGCGCGCTATTCGGGACCGAACTCTGCCGGGGGCGGACCGCTGTCGCCCAGCCCGACCTCGGCGCGGCCGACGGCGCCTCGCACGGCGAAGAGGAACTCCTCGCCGCGGCCGAGGGCTTCCAGGGTGGCGCGCCGGTCGGCGCCCTGCGTCTGCGCGGCGAACAGCGCGCGGATGGCGCTGTCGAAGCCGTACGCCGCCTGGAGCACGCCGACGCCGTTGCGGTAGGGCCCCTGCGCCAGCGCCACGAAGGAGCCGGCCATGTTCTGCAGCGGGCGCTTCAGGGCCGCCAGGTTCGATCCATCGCCGGCAGCCAGTGCGCCGACGGCCGTGCCCCCGCGCCCGCTGCGACCACCGCGCACCTCGGCGGCGGCGCCCGGCACGTCGATGCCGGCGGTGTAGGGGATGCGCTCGGCGGCGATGGCCAGCAGGCGCAGCGCGCGGCGCAGCTCGACGTCGGTGGAGTCCCAGCGCAGCGTGCGCAGGTCGCGCCAGTACTCGCCGAGCGCTTTCTCGAAGCGCGGCTCGACCAGGCGCTGATCGAAGGGCTGCGAGATGGGTCCGGAGTCGGAGCTGCTCGGCGGCAGAGGTGGCAGGGCTCGCGGCGGCGCGGTGTCGTAGCAACCCCAGGCACCGGCGAGGAGCGCCAGGAGTGCCAGGCGACCGGGGAGCGACGCGGCGATCCTCAACCGTCGTCGCGCGGGAGATCGCCGGCGGCCAGGTCGCGCGGCGTGCGCGGAGCGGCCAGGCTCCCCTCCGGGATGGGCTGCGGTCGCAGGGTCGAGTGCGACGGCGGCATCGGCGTGCCTCGCGAAGCCGCGGGGATGGACGAAGATCGCGAAGCCGCTGGGATGGGCGTGGATCGTGAAGCCGCTGGGATGGGCGTGGCGCGCGAGGCCGGGGCCATCGACGGCGGGCGCGCGGCGGGGATGGTGGGGCTGCCGTGCGATGGCGGCGGCAGGGTGGCGCGCACCGTGCCGCGCTTGACGTCCTCCACGGTGGCAGCGATGGCCTTGAGCACCAGGTCGATGCGCTTCGGCTCCGCGGCGGCGCGGCGCGACACCGCGTAGAGCGGCTGCGGGGCGATGACCTCCACCGGCAGGCGCACCAGCGTGCCCTGGCCGGTGTACTCGCGCGCCACCACGTCCGGCAGCACGGCGAGCACGCCGTCGAGCGCGCAGGCCTGCACGCCGACGTGGAGCTGCTCGCAGACCATGCCGATGCGCCGGTGCAGGTGCGGCGGCCAGTGATCGGCGAGGTGCTCCGGCGGCGCCACGAAGGGGTGCTGGAGGAGGTCGTCGATGGTCGGATCGACGCGCGACGCCAGCGGGTGCGTGTCGCCCGCGTAGACCGACCACCCGAGCTCACCGAGCTTGGTGACCACCAGCTCCGGCCGACTGGCGGCGGCGTCGCTGATGGCGATGTCCAGCCCGCCATCGAGGAGCATGTGATCGCGCTGCCGGGGGCGATGCTGCGCAGGTGGGCGACGAGCGCCGGATAGTCGTCGCGCAACCTGCGCAGCGCCGGCAGGACGAAGAGCGAGCAGTACGGGCCGGGGGCGGCGACGTGCACCGCGCCGGCGTTCTCCGAGGAGAGGATCTGATCGAGGGCCGACTCGATGGTGCGCATCGCCGACCGCGTGGCGGCGAGCAGGCGGCGCCCGGCGGTGGTCAGCTCCAGCTGCCGGCCCTCGCGCGCGAAGAGCTCCACGCCGACGTCGTCCTCCAGCAAGCGTACGGATCGCGACAGCGCCGACGGGCTGAGGTTCGTCTCGCGCGAAGCGGTCGGCAGGTGCTCGACCTCGGCCACCGCGCGGAAGGCGGGGAGCCAGTTCCAGACCTGGTTCACTCGACGAGAAAGCTTCACGAGTGCATCGACTCCCGCACCACCACCAGGCCTCACCAAGTTCGCATCGCCAGTGCGCAGAAGCAATCGGTTCGCGTACTTCGGATCGTATGGACCACGGCCGACTACATCGACGCACCCGCAGAAACCGCGCGCATCCGGGGCGCGAGCGTGCGGGTGCGCCGCTCGCGACACGATCGTTGCCACGTCGGAAACGTGCGCCCGTTCATCCGGCCCGTTCATCCGGCGGGTGCTGGCCGTGCTCGAGGGCGGTCTACGTTGCCGCTGTGCGCACGCTTCCCCACTCCATGCGCGAAGCCGTGCTTCGGTGGTTCGAGGTGCGAATCCGTTGCATTGCGTGCGGCGTTCGTCGCGTTCGTCGCGATCTCCGTGATGGATGAGAGGTCGCGTGGCGACTACTTCCGATCTCCATGATGCAGCGCTTCTGGCTCGTCGCTCCGGTGTTGGCCCTGACGTTCGGCTGCGCTCCCGGGGACGCGCCGAGCAGCAACGAGGAGTCGATCGAGGACTCGTCGCAGCACCGCGACCCGATCGTAGGAGGCTCGACGACCACCGCCTTCCCCGCCGTCGGCGCCATCATCTATCAGGGCGACACCTGGTGCACCGGCACGGTCATCGCACCGCGCACCGTGGTGACCGCGGCGCACTGCGTGAAGGGCTTCTCCGCCTCGCAGATGAAGTTCGTCATCGGCGCCAAGGTCTCCGCGCCCACGGCGACCCTCAACGTCACCTCCGCCAAGTACCACCCGAGCTTCAACGACAGCCAGCTGACCAACGACATCGCCGTGCTCACCCTGGCCAGCGACGCGCCGGTGACGCCGATGAAGATCATCGCCGACCTCGACGCCTCCTACGCCGGCGACGAGCTGGTGTTCGTCGGCTTCGGTGCCAGCAACGGCGTCTCGCAGACCGGGTACGGGACCAAGCGCTTCGTGAACATGGTCATCGAGAACATCAGCGCCACGCAGTTCGAGTACTCGACGTCGGGCAAGAACACCTGCAACGGCGACTCGGGCGGCCCGGCCTTCCTGCAGCACAACGGTGACCTCTTTCTGGCCGGCGTCACCTCTTACGGGGATCAGAACTGCACCCAGTACGGCGTCGACACTCGCGTCGACGCCTACACCAGCTTCACCGGCGTCACCGGCACCACGCCGGGCGGCGGCACCGGCGGCGGCGGTAGCGATCCGTGCCAGGGCGAGACATTCAACGGCCGCTGCAACGGCACCACCGTCATCTGGTGCGAGAACCAGCAGGTCAAGCAGCAGAACTGCGCCTCGCAGAGCAAGGTCTGCGGCTTCTCCGCGCAGAACAACTACTTCGGCTGCATCGCCGCCGCACAGCAGGACCCGTGCAACGGCGAGACGTACGAGGGTCGCTGCGACGGCAAGAAGCTCATCTGGTGCGAAAACCAGCAGGTGAAGAACCAGAGCTGCACCAACGGCTGCGCGTTCAAGGCCTCGGCCGGCTACTTCGACTGCAAGTAGCGCGAGGGCCGGAGACGTTGCGGGCGGCCTCGAGGAACCGGGGCGGCCCGTCGCATTTGCGCAGGCGGGAGCGCGCCTACTTCGGGTCGGGCGGCACGTAGCCGCAGTCCACGAAGGCCAGGTTGGTGTCGACCTTGAAGTTCGAGGCGCCGGTGTGGCGCTCGGCGTGGAAGAGCTCGAGCGGGTAGACCTCACCGGCCTCGATGCCCAGCTCGCCGGCGCTCTGATCGAGGTCGATGGTCCGGCTTCTGGCCGGGTGCAGGCCACCGAGATCGATGGCCAGGTGCCCGTTGATGAACACCCACAGGTCGTCGTCCC
Organism: Polyangiaceae bacterium; assembly: GCA_037720395.1. Classification (GTDB taxonomy): domain Bacteria; phylum Myxococcota_A; class Polyangia; order Polyangiales; family Polyangiaceae; genus JBBJMR01. Next base: position 16,174 of record JBBJMR010000031.1, on the reverse strand, counting down.
CGGTGAAGGAGAAGACCTGGCCCGGCTGGTACTCGAAGAGCGTGTGCAGCTCGGTGGTGAAGTGGAAGTTGTGCGGGTCGCCGTCCTCGCCCTCGCCGGAGTTGCCCCAGCCGGCGCCGTCGAGCGGGAAGAACGCGGTGCTCTCGAAGGTGGACACGTCGCCCGTGTCCACGAACTTGAAGTAGATGAGGTACGGCTGGTTGACGCCTTCGGCGAACCGGTACCAGGCCTGGAACGCGTCGGCGCTGGTCATCTGCTGCCCGTAGGGGCAGTTGCCGCCGCCGCCGCCCTGGCAGTTGCCGGTGTAGACCGGCTTGCCGTCGGCGCCGATGGTCTGCTCGACCAGGTCCTCGGTGGCGTCGCTGCCGGAGTAGGTCTCGAAGTCGGGGTGCGGGTCGTCCTCCTCCGCGCCGCGGAAGTCGCGGACCACGCCGACCAGCGCCTCGCAGCCGTCCTCGCCGTTGATCCCGTTCTGCCCCACGCCGTCGCTCTCGATCGGGTCGCCGAGCGCGTAGGAGCCAACGTCGGCCGGCACGTAGGCCGAGTCCGGCGGACCGGAGCTGCCGGTGCCCGCGCCATTGCCCCCCTCGTTGAAGAGCGGCCCGGTGCTGCTGCTGCTCGGACCGGCCAGCGCCGCGCCGGCGCCGCCCGAGCCACCGCTGTCGTCACTGCAGGCGCCGCCGGCGGCCGCCGCCGTCACGGCACATCCGACGATGGCCAGCGCCCGCGAAGCCCGCGCTGCCTGGTGCAAAGCCAAAGCGACCACGCCCACCTCCTCGGCCCGGAACGAGGTCGAGCGTACCCGATCCCCCATCTGCTCGCGCCGCCGGGATAGGGTACCGCTCTGCGTGAACGATTCCCGTGAGCCGACACCGGCGCGCCTTGCACCGGAGGCGCCAGCCGAGCGCGCCGTCGTCGCGTTCCTTCGCCTGCTCACGGCGCGCAGCGCTGCATCCACGCGCGACGTGCACGGCTTGCCGGTGGCGTCGGCGGTGGAGCTGCGCTGGTCTCGGGTCGCGGTGGGCGTGGCCACGGTGTGGTTCCTGCTCGCCGCGGCCTGGGAGTGCGCGGGCCCGCTGCTCGCCGGTCACTACGCGTCCACGGCGAGCGTGGGGATCATCGCCGACAACATGCTCCACTGGCGCATCCCGGGACCGGTGTGGGAGTACACGGCCGCGCGCCCACCGCCCTCGGCTTATTACTGCCACCACCCGTGGGGCATCTTCTGGACCCAGGCGCTCTTCACCTGGCTCCTCGGCCGCAGCGACCTGGTCTGCCGGCTGCCACCGATCCTGCTCAGCGTCGCCACCCCACCGCTCCTCTACGCCATCGGTCGCACCGTGTGGCGGCCCGCGGCGGGCGCGCTGGCGGCGCTGTCCTATGTGAGCCTGCCCATCACCCTGGCGTTCGCGCACTTCAACGCCCTCGAGGTGCCGGTCACCGCCTGGGCGCTGCTCGCGCTCTGGGGCTACGTGCGCTTCACCCAGACGTGGCGCACGCGCTGGATGGTGGTGTCGCTGCTGGGCATCGTCCTGTCGATCCACGCCGACTGGCCGGCTTACGTCCTGTACGCGACGCTGCTCGGCGCGGGGTTCGCGCGCCGCTTCGTCATCCCGGGCGCGCACCTGGGGCGCGTCGAGGGCATCGCCGCGCGGCGGCGCGCGGCGCGGCGCTACCTCGCCTGGTGGCTGCTCACCGCGGGCGCCTGCACGCTGAGCGTGGCGCTCTACCTCTGGCTCTTCTCCGCCAGCGGCAAGCTGGAGGACCTGCTCGGGAGCGCGGAGATGCGCTCCGCCGGCAACCGCAGCTCGCTGGCCACGGTGCTGGCCGCGCGGCGCTACTGGAACCAGCTCATGTTCACGCCGCTGGTCATCGCCCTCGGCAAGGCGTGCGCCGTGCTGGCGGTGGTGCGCGTCCTCTGGCTGCGCCGCGAGCACGAGCTCCTGCCCCTGTGCTGGCTGGCGATGGCTGCCTTCCAGTACGTGGTCTTCAAGCAAGGCGCGGACATCCACGTCTTCTGGCCGCACTACTTCGCGGCCTACGTCGCCCTGGCCATGGGCGCGCTCGTCGCCACCGCGATCCCGCTCGGCGAGCTCGTCGCCGAGCGCATCGAGGCCCGCCGCGCCGCGGTGGCAGCGCGCGGCGGCGGCGGCCGCGTGCGGCGCTACGGTGCCGGGGTGGCGGCGCTGCTCTGCGCGGCGCCGCTCGCGCTGGTGCTGCGCGACGGCATCCCGGCGCTGCGCTACGCGCGCGAGACCGGCGGGCGCTTCAACGAGAAGGGGCTGCTCATCGACTCCGACGGCGACAAGACGCGCTTCCTGGCCTGGGTGAACGGGCAGCTCCCCGCCCAGGTCATCGTCGACCTGCACGAGAGCATGCGCGCCACCTGGGCGCAGGTCTGGGCCATGGGCGGGCGACTCGTCAGCCCGGACCGCGCGCTGCCCCGGGGCCAGCCGCGCGATGGCCGCACGGCCTACCTCGCCGACACGCGATTCCTCGGCGACGACGCGCAGCAAGCATTGCTCGCACAGGGCGCGGTCGTCGCGGTGGGGCCGTTCTGGTTCGTGGACCGCGCCGCGCGGGGCGGCCCGCTCACGGCCTGGCGCTTCGTGGAGCGGCCGCCGTCGCCGCTGGAGTGGTACTTCCTCTCCGGGACCGAGCCGCAGCGCGACATCGTCGCCGACCCGTACGGCACCTGGGAGCTGCGCACGCACTTCGCGCAAGCGGCCGAGGCCCCCGGCGTCGCACCGGCGACGCTGTCCGAGCGGCGCATTGCCCACAACGCCGCGCTCGCCGCGGGCGACGCGCCCCGCGCCGCGGCGCTCCTCGCCGAGATCGAGGCAGAGCTGCGCCCGCTCGCGCATCGCTTCGCGAGCGGCCCGGAGGTGGTGGGCACGCGCTGGGAGCCAGGCGCAGCGGACGTGCTGACGCTGGTGCTCCGCGCGCCGGGGCCGATGCGCGCCGGGCAGGAGCTGGGGGTGAGCTCGCGCGTGGTCGCTCGCGCGCCCTTCTCCACCACCATGGCCGACCCGGTGGTGCGCGAGGTGGGCATGCCGCTGGCCATCTCGCCGCGGCGCTGGCGCCCCGGCTTCCTCTACGAGGACCGGGTGGTGGTGCGGCGCCGTCCCGGCAGCGAGGTGTTCTCGGCGTGGTGGGCGGACCGTGGGGCACGCGGGCGCCGGCAGGAGGTCGAGGTGCTGCGCCTGCCGTGACGCGCGCGAGGTGCGCTTTACACCGCGCGCGCCACTGGAGACACTGGCGACCATGATCGCCACCCGCCTCCTGTCCGTCGCGCTGGGCCTCGCCGTCGTCTCCTGCGGAGGCTCCACCCCGCCCGCGGAGGCGCCGCCCGCCGAGGCCCCGGAGACCCCGGGCGGCGCGGGGGCAAGCGACGCGCCGGCGGCGGGCGGCGACAGCGGCGCTGCGCCGGGCACCGCCGAGGCTGCGGTCCCGGCGCCGGGGAGCAGTGCCGCTGCCGCCGCCGACAAACCGCTCGGCGGAGCGCTGACGCCGGACGACGTCCGCGCCGTGGTCGAGAAGCACGGCGAGCTCTTCAACGACTGCTACAGCCTCGGCGCCGGCAAGGGGCAGCAGTTCACCGGCACGGTGACGCTCAAGGTCACGCTGGGGCCGACCGGCACCGTGAACGAGGTGCTGGTCGCCAAGTCGACGGCCAAGAACCCCAAGGTCGATCAGTGCGTGGTCGATGGCTTCAAGAAGATCAAGTTCCCCCCGCCGAAGTCGGGCGCCACCAGCGTCTTCACCTTCCCGATGGTGTTCGGCGGAGCGGTCGAGGCCAAATAGCTAGAACCGTCCCTGCACGCCGAGGAAGCGCGTCCCGATGAGCGGCGTGACCGTGACGCCCGACGCGCGGCGGCTGACCTGCGGCTGCGCCGGGGCGTCGTCCTGGGCGCGGAGCAGGAGCAGGATGGCGCCGGTGGCCACGCCGACGCCGCCGACGACGAAGCTCACCGTGGACACGGTGCCCAGGGTGCGCGCGGTGTCTGCGTCGGGCTCGTCCTGCGGGCGGCATCGCTTCGCGCCGCTGGTCTCGTCCGTGCAGTGCGCTTCGATGTCGGACACGATGCTCAGCGACATCGCCCCGGTGATGGCACCCACGCCGAGGCCGACCCCGCCCACGGCGAAGGCCACGATGGGCGGCACCAGCGAGGAGGGCGCCCCTTCGTCCGGAGCCTCGACCGGGGCGCCGGCGCCCGGACCTGCGGCTGGCGCGCCCGGCGCGCCGTCGAAGAAGCGCTCGACCGGGATCGACATCGACTCCATCGCCGCGACCGACCGGGTGAGAGGAGGCGCAGCGCCGCTCCTGGCCACCACCGTGTGCTTGCCGGGGTCGACGGGGATGCGCTGGCGCTCGCGGGCGACCGGCACCGAGGCGCCGTCGATCTGCACCTCTACCGCGCTCGGCGCGGCGCCGCGGATGCGCAGCTCGAGCGTGGGCAGCCGCGTGCGCAGCGCGGCGACCTCGATGCGGGCCTCCTGCTGGGCGAGCACGAAGGCGTCGGGCGCGTAGCTGGCGAGGCGCTCGGCGACGATGGCGTCGTAGGCGGCGCGCGCTGCCAGCAGCTTGCCGAGCTTGGCCTGCGAGCGGGCGATGAAGAGCAGGTGCGGCGGCGCGTGGAAGAGCTGCTCCGCCTTGTCGAAGTGGCCGATGGCCTCGCCGTACTTGCCGGCCTGGAAGAGCTCGTAGCCGCGCTCGGCCAGCTTGCGAGCGCCGTCCTTGGCGTCGCTGCTCGGCGTCGCCGGCTGCGCCGTGGCCACCGCCGGCGCCATCACCAGCAGCGCGGCCCAGAGCAGCGAGGCGGATCGGCCGGGGAGCGGCACGCGCGCATCTTCTCAGAAGTCGCGGCGCTCGTGTGCACGCTTGCAGCACGCGGCGCGGATGGCGCCAGCGCGCTTCAATAACCGAAGTCGGGCTTGGTCTTCGCCGGCGGCGCCGCCGGGGTGGCGCCGGGGCGGGGGCGCGGACGCCCCCCGGCCGCGGTGGTGGCGGGCGACTCCGGCCGAGCCGCCGGGGCAGGGGCGGCGCCGCTGGAGCTGGCGCTCGCGCCGGGCGGCGTCTCCGGCGCGCCTGCGGGGATGGTGGACATGGCGTGGCGCGTGCGCTCTGCCACCTCTGGCGCCAGCGAGGCCACCGCGGGCTCGCCGAGGCGCGCCGCCTCGTCGCCGCGCACCATGAGCAGCCCGACGCCGAGCACCGAGCTGAAGACGATGGCCGCCAGGGCACCGAGGAGGATGGACCGGTTGAGGGCCCGCCCGGGGCCGACCGCCAGCGTGGCGTTGCTGAGCGTCGGCGAGTACGAGGGCCGGTTGCTCTCGTAGGCCGTCGCCGGCAGGGAGGGCAGCGAGCTCGGCACGTCGGGCGCCACCCCGGCGGCCACCGACAGCTCGGCGGCCATCTCGCGCGCGCTCTGGAAGCGCCGCGCCGGGTCGCGCGCCAGCGCCTTCAGGAAGAAGCGATCGATCGACGGCGGCAGGTCGGGCGCGTACTGGCGCGGGGTGGGGATGGGCTCGACGCAGATCTTGACGATGACGTCGCCCAGGCTCTGGCCGGTGAACGGCTTCACCCCGGTGAGCATGCGGAACAGGATGACGCCCATCGACCAGAGGTCGCTGCGGGCGTCGATCTGCTTGTAGCCACGCGCCTGCTCGGGGCTCATGTACCCGGGTGATCCGAGCAGCTCACCGGTGCGTGTCGTCTCCTCGAGGAGGTTGGTCACCGCCTTGGCCACGCCGAAGTCGAGGAGCTTGACCACCTCGTCGTCGTCGCTGCGCGCCAGGAAGATGTTCCCTGGCTTGAGATCGCGGTGGATGATCCCCGCCTCGTGCGCCAGGCGCAGCGCCTTGGCGGCCTGCGCGAAGATGGTCACCGTCTCCGGAAGGCCGAGGCGCGGCGTCCGTCGCAGGCGCGCGCCGAGGTCCTCACCCTGGAGCAGCTCCATCACGATGTACGGCTGCGTCTTGTCCAGCCCGTGGTCGTGGATCTGCACCACGTGCGGGGTCCGCAGCTGCGCGGCGGCCTTGGCCTCGCGCTCGAAGCGCGCCCGGGCGTCGGGGGCCGCGGCCAGCCCCGGGTCCATGAACTTCACCGCCACCGGCATGTCGAGCTGCAGGTGGTGTGCGCTCCACACCGACCCCATGCCACCGCGCGCGATCATCCGTTCGAGCCGGTACTTTCCGGCGACGATGCGGCCGACGGCAGGCTCGCTCATCGCCGCGCAGGGTATCACGGGCGCCGGCGTGCTCCCTCCGCGCGGCGCGCGCCCCGGTCACGGCCGCGTCACGTCACCTGCCAGCGCCGGGTCTCGATTCAGGTAGATGTCGAAATCTTCGATGGAGCTGGCCAGCTGGTAGCGATCGGCGACCAGCGCGCGCAGCGCGGGGAACTCGAGGAGCGAGTCGGCCGAATCGAGCAGGTCGCCGGTGACCATCGGGAAGACGTCGCGGTGCTCGACGACGATGGCCGCCGGCGGGTCGGCGGCGAGGTCGGCCATGAGTTGGCCGCGCATCGATTCGCTCGCCCAGGCGACGCGCTGCGGGACGTCGTAGATGAAGCGCGTCGCGGCGCGACGACCGCTCATGTCGTAGATGACCGGCTCGAAGCCCCATACGAACACGGAGCGATCGGGGGACACGGCCGCGGCCAGCGTCTCGGCCACAGCGCGGTTGGCGGGCGCGTGCACATCGGCCACCGACGCCAGGGCGTCGCGGGCGGCGACGTCCTCGCGGCCGTTGAGCGCCATGCGCGTGGCCGTGCGCGTCCAGAAAGTGCCGGGCACGTCCTTGGTGGCCGTCTTGGCCACCGCCAGCACGCCGAGCAGGCCGGCGAAGGCCAGCGCCCCGGTGACCCCGAAGCGCTCCAGCCGCTCCCAGAGGCGCCACAGCCCGAGCGAGGCCAGCAGCGCGGTGAGCGGCCAGGTCGCGCCGTAGTGGTAGGGGAAGAACTTCCCCTGCAGCACCACGCCGAGGACGTGGACCCCGATGAGCGCCGCCAGGAGCCACACCGCGGGGCGCTCGGTGTCGCGGGGGTGGAAACCGAGGAGCAGCGCCAGGCCCCCCGCGAAGACCGCGGAGTAGGTCACCAGCCACTCGGTGAGCCCCCACCAGGCCATCCCGGTGAAGCCCTGGTTCTGCCAGCCGATGGCCGTGTAGTAGGGGGTGAAGACGAAGAGCACGTCGTGGAGATGGCCCAGCGCACCGCGCGCGCCGAACCAGGCAGCGCAGGCGAGCACCGGCAGGCACCCACCCAGGAAGACGCCGAGCAGGGGCGCGGCCGCATCGAGCCGTCGCTGGCGCGCGGCGAGTGCCGTCGTGCGCCGCAGGCGCCAGACCGAGAGCGCCCCGGCGACCACCACACCACCGCCGGCGAGTGGAGGCTTGAGGAGGCCGGCGGCGCCGAACAGGGCGCCGCACAGGATCCACCAGGCCCATGGCCGGCGCGAGGTGCCCCGGCCGCCGAGGACCGGCTCGTCGCGCCCGGCGCAGAGGAGCGCGGCGATGGTCAGCATGCCGCCGAACGACTCGGGCTGGGCGGTGTGCCAGAAGTCGAGCTGGGCGTGGACGAGGATGGCCAGCGCGGCGGCGAGCAGCCCGACGCGCGCCTCGCCCCACCAGCGACGCGCGAGCTCGGTCATGCCCAGCGCCATGGCCGCCAGTCCGAGCGCCTCGAGCATGCGGATGGCGACCTGGCCCTCGCCCATCAGCGCGCGGGCCAGCGCATAGATGACGAAGATGCCGGGCGGCTTGAAGTCCCAGGCGTCCCGGTAGGGCATGCCGCCGTCGAGCATCGACCGCGCCACCACCGCATAGATGCCCTGGTCGCGCCCGTAGTCGAAGGTCGTCACCAGCCACAGGCCGAACGCGCACGTCAGCAAGCAGACCCCGACCAGCGCGCGGCGGCTCCACGTCCGGGTCGCATCTCCCGGGGCGCTCGAACGCCTGGAGTCCGCCGCCGTCAGGGGAGCGTCGGCGCGAGCAGGGGCGTGGGTGGCGGGGAGCGTCATGACGCAAGGTGGCGAGTGGCGTGACGGCGGCGTTGCGACGCTTAGCGCAATCAGCCCATGACCGGAAGCTGACAGCGGTTGGGCGGCCCGGACACTAGGGTTTGCAGGCCATCGTGGACATCGCTGTCGTCGTCAACTTGAAGGCACGTCGCGGCAGCGAGGCCGTCGCGCGCAGGGTGCGCCAGGCGCTGCCCGGGGCGCGCGTGCTGGCCTCTCGCTCCCTGGGCGAGGCTGCCGACTTCGCGCTCGACCTGTGCGCGGCCCCTCCCGAGCTGCTCCTCTCCGCGGGCGGGGACGGCACGGTGGTGGCGCTGATGAACGTGCTGCGCGAGGCGCGCGGGCTGGATGTCATCGACAGTGCGCCCGCCGGCACGGTGCCAGTGCTGCTCGGCCCCTCGGCGCTCGGCGTCCTTCCGCTCGGCACCGGCAACGGGCTGGCGCGCGCCACCGGCGCCACGCGCTGGCGGTCGGCGCTCCGGCACCTCGGGCGCGCCGCGCAGGGCACGCAGCCCTTGCCGCGCCGCCGCTTCGATCTGGTCGAGGTCTGCGGCAAGGTCGCGCACTTCGCCGGCACCGGCTGGGACGCCGAGATCATCGACGACTTCCACGCGCAGAAAACGGGCTTCGGCGTGCTGCCGAAGAACGCGCGCATCGGCCTCGCCGGGTACCTGCAGGGGCTCTTCCTGCGCACCATCCCGCGCCACACCATGGCCAGGAAGCGTGTCGAGGTGGAGCTCTACAACACCGGCAGCGACGCGCTGACCATCGACGAGCACGGTCGGCCCGTGCCGCTGCCCGGCGGCGAGCACGGCAAGCTCCTCTACCGCGGGCCGGCCAGCGTCTGCGCTGCCGCGACGAGCCCGGAGTGGGGCTTCGGCTTCCGCGCCTTCCCCTTCGCTGGCCTGGTCCCGCGCCGCTTCTGCATGCGCATCTATGCGGCGCACGCGCTGGAGGCCACCCTGCGCATGGGCCGCCTGTGGCGAGGTGAGCACCCGATCCCCAAGATGCACACCTGGCTGCTCGACCAGTGCCGGGCGGTGTTCTCCGAGCCGGTGCCGTTCCAGTCCGGCGGCGACCGCATCGGGCACAAGAGCGACGTCGTGTACTCGCTGGCGCAGGAGCAGGTCGACGTCCTCGACTGGACGCGCCTCTACGCCGCCGCCTGAGCGCGCGCGTTGAGCTCGTGTGAGGCGCGCAACGGCTGCACCGGCGCCACGGTGAAGACGTACCAGCAGGGGCTGGTGCACTGCGGGACGCACGAGACGTGCGAGGCGGGCGCCAGGGTGACGCTCTGCACGGTCGAGGGCGGCGGGCACTGCTGGCCCGGCCAGGCCAGCTGTCCCTTCGGCTTGACCACGACGGACATCTCGGCCAACGAGGCGATGTGGGAGTTCTTCCAGGGCTTCAGCCTGTGACCTCGCTTCGCTGGCTCCCCCTCGTCGTCGCCGGGCTCACCGGTACGACTGCCTGCTCGGGGTTCGATGACCCGGCGTCGACGAGCAGCGCCAGCGAAGGCAACAGCGGCAGCGTGGCCATGGGGTCGAGCGGCGCGGCTTCCGGCGCAGGAGGCGCTGGCGGGACGAGCTCGAACGGCCCTGGATCGTCGACCAGCGGGTCGGGTGGCAGCGCTGGCGCAGGTTCGTCGCCCTCGGCCACGGCGAAGATCTGCGATCTGACGGGCCCGGGAACGACCTCGAAGCTGTTCGGCGTCGGCGGCACCGACCTGGGCATTCCCGTGCGCCAGCCGGACGGGACAATCGCCTACATCTTCGGCGACACCTTCGAGTCGGACGGCGTGGGTGGCCCCGGCTGGCGTGCCCCGGTGCTGCTGCGATCCGAGCCCGGCTACCCCGCCGGCTGCATCCAGTTCGTCAGCGCCGCGGGCGGTGCGTACGCCAAGCAGATCCTGGCCTACGAGCACAACGGTCAGCACTCGACCTGGCTTCCGTCGGACGCCATCACCATCGGCGGGCGCATGTACCTGCACTTCATGGTCAACCAGACCTTCGGCAACGTCCTCTGGTCCGAGATCGCCTTCTCCGATGACAACGGCGAGAACTGGGCGCTGAGCGGGACGACCTGGGACGGTCTCGACAACGACGGGCTCCGCCAGCTCTGGACCTGGGAGCGCGGCGACGACGGCTACGTCTACACGCTGTCCACGAAGTTCAGCCGCGATCGCGGCATCATCCTGCACCGCGTCCCCGAGGATCAGCTCCTCGACAAGAACGCCTACGAGCCCTGGGGCTACCAGGACAACCAGTGGGGATGGGGCAACCCGGCCACCGAGGTCCTGACGGGAAAGTTCGGCGAGCTGCACCTGCGCAGGGTCGAGAGCAAGTGGGTCCTGTCGTGGTTCAACGCGGAGGACTACGACATCACCATCAAGGTCTTCGATGGGCCGACGGCCAACCTCTACGCCGCGACGACGTACAAGCCGATCAAGGGCGGCGAGTGGGGTGCCGAGGACGACACCACGGTCGCTCAGCTCTACGGCGGGTACATACACCCCGACTCCACGCTGCACGACCTCAATCTCATCGTCTCGCAGTGGAACACCGAGGTGGGATGGCCGTACCGCGCCATGCAGTTCATAACCGGCGTCGAATGAGGTGACCGGCGGCTGGCGCGCCGCGCGCGTCAGAACGCGACGCTGTGCCAGGCGGGGTCGCCGACGAGCCAGCCGACCGTGAACGACGTCGGCGTCGTCCCGTCCGGCGTCGTCCCGTCCGGCGCCGTCACTGCGTCGCCGAGGACGCCGTGGTCCGTCCCTGGCCCGATGAAGTACTTCGTGTTCGGGAACGGATCGTGGTGCGTGGTGCGCAGCGCCTCGACCGCGGCCGGCAGGTTGCCGGTGAATCCGAAGTAGGCCGAGATGATGGCGTCGTCGTCGTACGTGAGCAGGCCGTGGCGGCTGTCGGGGTAGGCGGAGGCGAGCGCGTTCAGGATGAAGCCCGGATCGTCCTGGCAGCCGTTGCACCCTGGCGGCAGGGCAGGGGCCCACTCCGCTTGCATCGTCGCCCACCGATCACCCTGGGGCACGATCAGCGGCGCTGCGTCTGCGAGCGCGTGCACCTCGACGTCGCCGAAGACCTCCTTGGCGGTGCCGATGTGCAAGGTGACGCCGTATCCGCCGGCGCTGCCGCCGAACAACAGGACGCGCATGCGCTGGCGGCGCACAGCCGCTGGCCGGCGAGCCAACCGCTGGTGGCCAGTGATACCGTTGCCGGGTGAGCGCAGGGTCCGTTTACCGGGCGAGTGGTCGCGCGCGGGCCGAGGTCCGTGAGCTCGCCTTCTTCCACGCGCGCTTCACGCTCATCGCGGTCGTCGCGCTGGCGATGGTGGTGATGGCAGCGTCGTGCACGACGACGCCGCGCACGGTGTCGCTGCGCTGCACGCCCGAGGCCACGCCCGCGCTCCAGTGCCGGGCGCGGGTGCGTTCGTTCTGGGGAGAGGTGGACGCACCGGCGACGGTCGTCGAGCCGAGCGCAGGGCGCGCGCCGCTCCCGTGGGTCCCGCTCCGCAAGGATCCTCCGCCCTCGCTGGCCGATCTCCACCTCGACATCGAGTACCAGTCGCGCGGCAAGGGGGAGTCGTGGTCGCGTCTGGTCGCGGGGTTCGGCAGGGAGCCGAGCATCCCGTTGACCGACCTGTATCCGACGCGGTTCGGCGGGGCCTTGCTGACGGACATGTTCCGGATGGCGGACGAGCTCCGCGCCGGGCGTGCGGCGACGCTCGCGCACACGACAGGTTGGGGTGGACTGCTGGTGTCCCTGCCGCTCTGCGTGGTCGCGGTTCTCCTCACCTGGCTGGCATCGGGGCGCAGCCGCGTCACGTTCGCGCCGGAGAGCGGGCGCGTCGAGGTGGCCACGCAGAGCCACTGGCTGCGGCGGTGGTGGCGGCGCGAGCTGGCCGTCGGCGACATCGTCGACGCGCGGGTGACCCCCCGGGCGGGCGTCGAGCGCGGCCCGCTCTACCGGCCTGCGCTGGCGCTCCGGGGCGGCGAGCTGGTGGTTCTGGGCGAAGCGGGGCTCCGGACGCCCGAGCGCGCCGAGCACTTCGCGGCCGAGCTGCGCCGGTTGCTGGAGCTTGGCGACGAGGCGCGCGATGGGCGCGCGAGGTAGCTACTTGGGGACGGCGATCTCGTCGCAGGTCTTCTTGACGACCTGGGCCAGCGCGTCGCCGACCACCTGCTGGTACTCGGCAGCCTCGCCCTCGATGTCGCCCCAGATGGGCGGCTCGCCGAACGAGCTCATGACCTGCCACACCGTCTGGTTGTTCTGTTGCACGCAGGGGTCGATGAGGCCGGCGGCGATGATGCACTCGTCGCCGCCGCAGCCCGATTTCACGCCGGCCAGCATGTCGTGATACGCGGCCGGCGGGTCCTGCGACTTGTCCGGCTCGTCGGTGAGGAAGATGACCAGCAACACCCCGCTCTCGTCGCGGAAGAAGCCCTCGTTGTACGCCGCGTTGGCGGGGTGGTTCGCTCGCCGGCCGTGACCCCGAGGATGCTCTCGGCGATGGGTTGCTGGAGACGATCCAGTCCCAGAGCTCCGTCGCGGTTCGAAACTCCGTCGCCTCCGCCACCGTTTCGACGCTGACGTCCTTCAGTCCAGCCGCGGTGAGCTGGGTGCGCAGGGTCCCCGGGTCGGACAGCTGGAATTCGAGTGGCGCGGGGTCGCAGCGCTTCGATCGGGAAGCTGTCGGCGATCTGCGCCAGGTCGTCGCACGCCTGACGCGCCTGGGCGACGTTGCCCATCGCCAGGAGCACCTCGATGTACGCCGGCAGCAGCTTGCTGCGCTGGAGCCGGTCCGTCGCCGCGTTCACCAGACGGCGCAGATCCGGCTCCGCTGCGTCCAGCCGTCCTTGGGCGACGCGCAGGAGGCCGAGCCCGGGTTGGGGCTCACAGCCCATCCGGCTGGCTTCGCCATACGCCTCCTCGGCCGCCGCGAGCTCCCCTCGCAGGCGGTGCACCTCCGCCTGCTGGTAGAGCGCGCCGCCGGGAGGACGTTGCCCGGTCCCACGCGCGAAGCGGTCGCACGCACCGCGCACCTCGGCGAGCGCGCTCCGCCACACACCCGTGAGCTGCATGATCTGTGCGCGATGCACGATGCACGTGCCGGTGAAGGCGACCAGCTGCGGTTGGGCGGCGCACCATTGCGTGAGCACCGTGGTCCACTCGCGCGCGCGGGAGAAGGCGTACACCTGGAGGCAGGCGTCGATGACGCTGCAATAGATCATTCCCGTGAGCACGGGCGACACGTCACCGCCGCTGGCGGCGAGCATGGCTTCGTCCAGCAAGGCCAGACCGACCTCGATCGATCCCTGCGCCAGGAGCGCCCGGCCTTGAAGGTGGCGCGCGCAGGCGGTGAGACCGGCATCGCCGCACCGTTCCCCGATGCTCGCGGCGCGCGCGGCCGTGACATGCGCCGCTTCACCATCACCGGCGCCAAGCTGCTGCTCCGCGGCGGGAAGGAGGAGGTAGCCGCGCTCGACGCAATCGCTCGGCTCGGCTTCGATGAGGCGTTGAGACCGCCCGAGCCAGCCCGTCGCGCGGCCGGTCTCTCCGCGAAGCAGCAAGAAGAGCCCCATCCAGAACGCGCACTTGGCCGCGCGAAGCCGCTCGTTCGCCTCCAGGTGAACCCGGTGCGCGCGCTCCAGCGCAGTCAGCGCGCAGGTCTCTTCGTCGATGAGGTGCGCGGCCGTCGCCAGCAGCTCCAGGTCGCTCGCCGAGAGTGCCCTCGCCCCGTCGGCAGCACACAGCAGATCGTAGGCGTCTCGCCAGGCACGCCGCCGATAGGCGTCGCGGGCACGCTCGAGCTCGTCAGTCACGGCATGCACACCGCGCGGCGTCGAAGCGCGTCGCCGTGAAGGCGACCAGCGGCACGGGGAGCAGCCTCCTCATGAGGGTTCTCTACCACGCAGCTCGGGGCGTGGCCTACGACGGCGAGTCGGGCCGCCTCACGTGGCACCGCGCGCGCGGCGTGGGTTACCCTCTCCGGATGCAGACCCTGGCCTGCCCCTCGTGCGGCGCGCCGCTCACGCCGGCGTCCCATGAGGTGCGCGTCCGCTGCGCCCATTGTGGGGCCACGGTCGACGTCACCAGCGAGGGCGTGGCGCGCGCGGCCGCTGCGCTTCAGCGCGCGGGGATCCGCGTGCCAGACAAGCCGATGACGATGGAGGAGATCCACGCCAAGATCGCCGTGCGCGAAGGCGCCGCACGCGCTGCGCGCAAGCGCGCCATCGTCGTCAGCTCCGTCTGCCTCGGCGTCGCGGCGGCCGTGGCCCTCGCCCTGGTGCTTGTCGACGCCTTCTGAGAGGCGGAAGTTGCGTCGGCCTTGCCAAGGCTGCGCCCCTAGGATCGCTCCAGCGCGCGCACCATGAGCCCGGCCACGCCGCTCACCGCTCCGGCGACGCCGGAGAGCTGCCGCGACTCCGGGTGCGAGTCGGTGCCCGAGATGCTCTGGAAGACGCCGGCGCCGCGCAGCTTCTGCAGCGAGTCGCCAGGCAGGACCAGGTGACTGGCCACCGCGTGCACCGCGGCCGCGCCGGCGCCGAGGTACGCGCGCCCGGCCTGGAGCAGCGAGGAGCCGGTGCGGATCATGTCGTCGTAGATGACCACCGTGCGCCCGCGCACGTCGGCGTTGATCCCGGTGACGCTGAGCTTGCCGGAGCCCGTCTCCCGGCGCTTGTAGACGAAGGCCGGCTCCACTCCCAGCGTCCCCGCCAGGCTCTGCACCCACTTGGCGCGGCCGGCGTCGGTGGCGCCGAGCACGAAGTCGTCGCCGCCGGCGCGGCGGATCATGGCACCGGTCAGCGGAGAGCCGGAGATGTGGTGGGTGACGTGCTCATCCCCGAAGTAGAAGGGGATGCCGTCGGTGTGCAGGTCGAAGAGGAAGACGCGCGTGCCCGCCTCGCACGGTGGCACCGCCGAGATCAGCCGCGCGCGGGTCTTGGCGGTGACCACCTCACCCGGCTGGCTGGCGCGCTCCATGGTCGAGTAGCCGAAGTAGGGCATGACGATGGAGAGAGAGCGGGCGCCGGCGCGCGAGATGGCGCAGCCGAGATCGTAGACCTCGAGCCAGTCGAGGTCGTGCGGTGTGCCGCCGAGCAGCACCACGTCGCGGCCCCAGCTCTCGGCGTCCAGGCGCAGGTAGCGTTCGCCGTCCGGGAAGGTCTTGCGGACCACGTCCCCGCGCTCGAAGTCGCCGGCGGCCATGAAGGCCGGCTCGAGGTAGGCGTACGTCGAGGTACAGAAGAGGAGCTTCTTCTCCGTGGAGGCCATCACCGACGCGTAGCGCGGACACGGCGCCGCCACCACGGTTCGCGGCGTCGGCCCCGCAGGCCGCTCACTGCAGCGTGACCAGGATGCTCTTCAGGTGGCACTCGTGCCCGGGCTCGGGCGGGTAGTCACTGGGGTCCGGGAGGTCCTTCATCTGCGTCACGGTGCGGCCGGCGAGGCGCGCCGCCTCGTGCAGGTGACGCCGCAGCCGCGCACGGGCGATGCCGCGGTGGTTGGTGCAGGCCAGCAGTGCGCCGCCGGCTGCGCAGACGCGCATGGCGCTGGCGGCGACGTCTCGGTAGTCGCTCTCCGCCGAGAAGCGCGTGCGCTTGGTGGTGGCGAAGCTGGGCGGGTCGAGCAGCACCAGCTCCCAGCGCGCGTCCGCCTTGGCGGCGCGCTCCAGCCAGACCAGCGCGTCGGCCTCGACCAGCTCGTGCAGGGCGGGATCGGCGCCGATGGCGTCGAGGTTGGCGCGTGCCCCGTCCAGGGCCCCACGCGAGACGTCCACGGTGGTGGTGGCGCTGGCGCCCCCGGCGACCGCGGCCGCCGTGAACGCGCCGGTGTAGGCGAAGAGGTTGAGCACGCGCGCGCCGCTGGCCGCGGCACGGACGCGTCGGCGGTTCTCGCGCTGGTCCAGGAAGATCCCCGTCGACAGGCCGTCACCGAGTCGGACGCGGTACGCCAGGCCGAGCTCGCGCGCCACCATGTCCTCGGGCGCCGCTTCGCCGCGCACCGGAGCGCGCGGCGCGAACTCCTCGCGGCGCGGATCGACGATGCGGCTGGCGTGCTTGGGACGCAGCTTGAGGTACACCCCGGCGGCGCCGAGCGCGGCGGCGGCGTCGACGATGCTCTCGCGCGCCGCCATCGCCT